>JANXAU010000072.1 GCA_025061735.1 Candidatus Bipolaricaulota bacterium | reverse complement strand
GATTGATCTCGGCGCTCACGGGCGAGGGCACCAGAGAACTGATCTATGAGTGCTATCAAAAGCTGCAAGAGCTGAAGGCGAGAGAGCCGAGTGCGTTGTCTCACGCTCAGACAGAGGGTGTGAAGCGGCGCGTTTATAAGTTCGCGAGCGAACCAGAGTGGGAGATCAAACTCGACGACGAGAACGTCTTTGTGCTCACGGGGCGGGTGATGGAGCGTCTATCTCGTCTCTCTCTGGAAGAGCGCGATGCGCAAGAGTATCTCTATGAGCGCTTAGAAGCGCTTGGGGTGATGGCGGAGCTGCGGCGGCGCGGGCTGCGCGAGGGCAGCACCATCCGCTTGGGGGAGTATGAGTTGGTATATAGCGAACAATGATCTTTGAGCTTTTTCACTTGCCCAAGGCAACTAACTCCTTCCGCAGGATCTCTGACGCTAGCTGACTGATGGTCTTTTTTCGACGTCGGGCTACGGCGCGCAACCTCTTGACTAGCTCTTCATCTAACTCAATCTCGATCTCGTAGCGTCGTCGCCGCAGCTCAACGATGGCTTTTACTGGACGAAACGCATCGGGATAGTCTTCGGGGTTATGAGTATCCCAAAACTCTGCTGCTTCTTCATAACTAGAAAACTCCTCTGGAATCGGATCAACTTGTTTTTTTCTGGGCATGGTAGAACCTCCGTTGCTTTGGATTCATGTCTCTTGCTGAAATCGGCATAACAGCACATCGATGCTTCTTGACGAAGAAGAACAATAGATACCGCCCTAAGTGTGTTTGCCCGTAGGCAACATAGACATCTTCTCCTTTAATCCGTCCCTTCTTAGCCTTGCGGACATAAGGTCTCGAAAGCAAGATGTGCTCCACTTCAATTGGGGTGACCCCATGCTTCCGCATAATCTTCTCGACGAACTGCTTCTTCCAAATGATCTCATAAATCCGCACATGGATCAACCACGCTCTGCTTGGACTTGCTCACTCAGCCAGCGCAGATAGCTTTCGCTCCCCGCGACTACAGGGACGGCCAAGATCTCTGGCACTTCATACGAATGGAGCGCTTTGATCGCCTCTTCTATCTGAGCGAAGAGCTTATGCT
>JANXAU010000050.1 GCA_025061735.1 Candidatus Bipolaricaulota bacterium | reverse complement strand
GCCCCTTGCGGGAAGTTGACGCTGGCGGGCATCGTCAGCCCTTCGAGCGCTCGGATGAGCGCAGGAGTATCGGACTTGCTGCGCCAGTTCACCAGCTCGGCCGCCTGCTTGAGCAAGAAGACCGCTTGCCACGAGCCAAAGAGATCGGCAATGGGTACGACTTCGCGCGGGTTATCTACAGCAAAACCCTCAGCCGTGATCCCCACGCGCCGACGGTACTCGCGATCGAACTCGCGCAGCTCTTCGGGGACTTGGTCAGCGCGTCGCGGGTATCCAGAGATAAAGTACGTGCCCTCCAGCCATGGCTCTGCCGTATTGAGCACGTCTATCCCCTCGATCAGACCTAATATCTTCACGCGCGCGTGCAGATTCTGATCAAACGCGGCTTGCAGAAAGCGCGCCGTCTCCACGGCCGTAAAAGCGTGCACGAGTACGTCGGTCTTAGAGAGATCGATCTTCTGCAGCGTCGGCAAGAGATCGCTCGGCGCAGGAAAGGGCACGGAGATTAACTGCACATCGCCGCCGGCGGCGCGGATCTTCTCCGTCCAATCCTCGGCTTGCGAGCGCCCCAGGTCTATCACCGAATGGACGATCGTAAAGCGCTTGCCCAAGTTCGCAAAGACCCACTCGTGCGCCGCTTCGATCGCGGCTCGCACGGTGTGATAGCTCTTGAAGCAGTAGCGATTTCCAGACTTTTCTGTAATATCTGTGGCGATCCCTTGCGGGAAATAGACGGTCTTGAGGGCTTTGGCCGAGGGCGCGGTCGCGATGTTCGTCCCAGAGAAGACCGAGCCGACTACAAAGTCTGCGCGCTTCTGGGTGACCAATTTCTCGAATTCGTCCTTACCAGCGTCGGGCCGGCTTTGCGCGTCTTCGGAGTTCACCAGCTCGACGGGGCGCCCGTTGATGCCGAACTGTCTGTTGACGACTTCGATGGCCCCGGCGAGCGCGCGGTTGTGCCACTTGCCAAAGAGCGCGACGGCCCCGGTTCTGTCTAGCTGATGCCCGATGCGGATGGGCTGGGGTTGCGCGCGCGTGCCGAACGCCACCCCCGAAAGACCGACCATCACGCCGAAACTCTGCTGCAAGAACCTGCGTCGTGAGAGCATGAGTGAGGACCTCCTTCAGTGCTTTCTCTTTCCCCTCTCCCTTTTAGGGAGAGGGACAGGGTGAGGGTCAGAGATCGCGCCGATGCTTGATAGGAAGAGCCGCGTGAGCGTGGGCAGGCTCTCTCGGAGGGGATCGGGCTTTCCGGTGTAGATCCAGCGCGTGATCAGCTCGTTGAGCGCGCCGAGCCACGCGTAGGCCGTCAGCTCGGTGTTGATAGATCCAATCGAGCCTTCGGCGACCGCTTCGTCGAGGTGCTTCTGAATTACGCGGGCGAAGCGCGAGTAGATCTCCAAGCGCTTGCGCTCGAAGGACGGGCCAAGCCCATACCCTTGGCGTAGAAGAATCTGAGCGAGCCGGCGTTTCCCAGAGAGCGTTTTAAAGACGGCTTCGAGAGCGCCTTCGATCTTGGCCAGCGCGCCGCGGCGCTGGGCGATAGCCGCCTCTACGTCGTGCTGGAGCTTGTCCGCCAGCTTATCCAAGAGCGCGAAGAACAGCTCTTCTTTGCTGGGAAAGTGAAAATAGACGCCGCCTTTGGAGACGTCGGCTTCGGCTACGATCTCATCTACAGACGTGTCGTAAAAGCCCTT
>JANXAU010000021.1 GCA_025061735.1 Candidatus Bipolaricaulota bacterium | reverse complement strand
ACCAGACTCTGCGACATCTGCGGGATTCGTCCGGCGACTGTCCAAGTCAGCATCGTGCGCGATGGCCGTAGCGAAGTGCTCCATCTCTGCTCGATAGATTATGCTCGCCTGCGCCGCGAGCGCGAGCTGTTTTCGCCGCTAGAGTCGCTCTTTGGTCGAAGTCTGTGGGAAGACTTCTTCGGTGAGCCGCGAACGCCGTGGCACCGCGACCGCGAAGCCGTCGACATTGACGCGTATCTGAGCCAACACGCCAAAGAATTGCTCCAACAAGCCGCGCAGACCGCCGTCGATTTCAACAAAGACGAAGTGGACACCGAGCACTTGCTCTACGCACTCATGGAAAGCGAGGTCGTCCAAGAGATCTTACGACAAGTGAAGATCTCGCCTCAAGACATCAAGGGCTATATCGAACATAACGCTCCCAAAGGGACTTTTAAGGCCGAGAAGGGGCAAACGGTGCGCTTGAGCGTCTCCCCGCGCGTCAAGAGCGCGTTGGAGCTGGCGTTTGTGGCCTCCCGCGAGCTGGGGCACAGCTACGTCGGTCCAGAGCACTTGCTGATTGGGCTTGCGGAAGAGCAAGACGGCCTAGCCGGAGATCTCCTGCGCAAGTACGGGCTGACTCCCCAAGCCCTGCGTCAACAGACGGTCAAGGTCGTAGGCAAGGGGAGCGAAGAGGGCCGCGTCCAGCGCGTCTCGACCACCCCCACGCTCGACAAATACTCCCGCGATCTGACGGAGCTAGCCCGCCAGGGAAAGCTCGATCCCGTCATCGGGCGCTCCAAAGAGATCGAGACCGTCATAGAGATCCTCTCGCGGCGCAAGAAGAACAATCCCGTCTTGATCGGGGAACCCGGCGTGGGCAAGACGGCCATCGTCGAGGGCTTGGCGCAGAGGATCGTCAAGGGCGAAGTGACCGAAAGCCTGCGCAACAAAAGACTCGTCGAGCTCAATATCAATTCGCTGATCGCGGGCTCGAAGTATCGTGGGGAACTCGAAGAGCGTGTCAAGCAAGTCTTAGACGAGATCATCGCTCACCAAGACGAGCTGATTATATTCATCGACGAAGTCCACACGATCGTTGGTGCGGGAGCCGTGGGCGAGGGCGGCATGGACATCGCCAATGCGTTCAAGCCCGCGCTTGCCCGTGGCGAGCTCCATCTGATCGGGGCCACGACGCTCAATGAGTATCAGAAATATATCGAAAAAGACGCGGCTCTCGAGCGACGCTTCCAGCCCGTCTTCGTTGCTGAACCGACAGTCGACCAGACAGTCTCAATTCTCTACGGGCTGAGAGATCGCTTTGAAGCCCACCACAAAGTGAAGATCTCTGATGAAGCAATTCTCGCGGCGGCACAGCTGGCCGATCGCTACATCACGAATCGCTTCTTGCCCGATAAAGCCATTGATCTCTTAGACCAAGCCGCCGCGCGGGTACGCATCGCGTCGACGTCCCGTCCGGCAGAGCTGCACGAACTCGAAGCGCAGATCCAGCAGCTCAAGCGCGAGCAAGAGTACGCGTCGAGCCGCAAACAGTTCGACAAAGCTAAGGAGATCGAAGCTCAGATCAAAGCGCAAGAGCAGAAGCTCGCTGAGGCGACCGAACGATGGAAAAAGGCCGTCGCGTCTGGCTCGGCCGAGGTGCGCGCCGAGCACATCGCCGAGATTATCTCAAAGCTGACGGGCATCCCCGTGAGCGAGCTGACGACCGAGGAGCGCGACAAACTCTTGCACTTGGAAGAGAAGCTCCACGAGCGCGTCGTCGGCCAAGACGAAGCCATCCGAGCCGTGAGCAACGCGATCCGCTTGGCGCGAGCGGGTCTGAAAGAGAAGAACCGCCCCATCGCGACCTTTCTCTTCCTCGGGCCCACCGGCGTGGGCAAGACGGAACTCGCGAAGGCGTTAGCATGGGCCGTCTTCGGCGACGAAGACGCGGTCACTCGTATAGATATGTCGGAGTACATGGAGCGCCACAGCGTTGCGCGCTTGATCGGAGCGCCGCCGGGGTACGTCGGCTACGAAGAAGGGGGACAGCTCACCGAGCGCGTCCGTCGTCGGCCTTATAGCGTGATTCTCCTCGACGAGATCGAAAAAGCCCATCCCGATGTACACAATATTCTCTTGCAGGTCTTCGACGAGGGTCGCCTTACCGACGGCAAGGGCCGCACCGTCGACTTCACCAACACGATTATCATCGCGACCAGCAACTTGGGCAGCGAGATCATCCAGCGAAATTTGACCCTTCCCGAAGAGTACAAGCGCAGCTACGACGCCCTCAAAGAGGAGCTGATGGTCGTGCTGCGCCGCCATTTCCGACCAGAATTTCTCAATCGCATCGACGAGATCATCGTCTTTCACGCGCTCACCCGAGAGCAGATTCGAGAGATCGTCAAGCTCCAGCTTCAAAAAGTCTCTCAGATGCTCTCGGAGCAGGGGATCACGGCGCAGTGGGACGACTCGCTCATCGCATACTTGGGCGAGGTGGGGTATCAGCCGGAGTTTGGGGCGCGGGAGCTGAAGCGCAAGATCCGCAGTGAAGTGGAGACCGAGCTGTCGAGCGCCCTCTTGCAGGGGAAGATTCGCGCGGGCGATACGGTCAAAGTGCGATATGACGCCGAAGCTCGTAAAGTCGTGATCGAGAAAGTGCCTGTGGAGGTCAAGAGCTGATGGATTTTCTATCGTTACTCTGGTTTGTGCTGATCTTCGTCAGTATGGTGCAGCCGGCGCTCCAACGTCGGATGCTTGAATGGGATCGCCAGCGCTGGATCGAACGGATCGAGCGACAACGCGGCTCCCGCGTCATCACTTTAGTGCATCGCCAAGAGAGCATGGGGCTTTTAGGATTCCCCATCATGCGCTACATCGACGTGAACGATTCCGAAGAAGTCTTGAGAGCTATCGAACTGACAGATCCTCAAGTGCCCATCGATCTAGTGCTGCACACGCCCGGCGGACTGGTTTTAGCGTCATTGCAGATCGCGCGGGCGTTGCGACGTCACCCCGGTGGCACGCGCGTCATCGTGCCGCACTATGCCATGTCCGGCGGGACGCTCATCGCGCTCGCAGCCGACGAGATCATCATGAGCCCTCACGCCGTCTT
>JANXAU010000009.1 GCA_025061735.1 Candidatus Bipolaricaulota bacterium | reverse complement strand
CAGACTGGACCAGATAGCGAAAAGCCCGCGTATTGGATTGACGCGAACATTCACGCCGTTGAGCTGTGCGGCAGCGCCGTGGCGCTCTACACGATCTGGTATCTGTTAGAAAACTATAAAACAGATCGCTTGGTCACGCATCTGTTGGACACGCGCGCGTTCTATATTCTCCCTCGCATGAGTCCCGACGGGGCAGAGTATGTCTTAAGAACCCAAAAATGGGTGCGCTCCAGCGTGCGGCTCTATCCGTTCAATGAGATTAAAGACGGGCTGCACCCTGAAGATATTAACGGCGACGGCGAGATCCTCCAGATGCGTGTCGAGGACCCCTTAGGCGAATGGAAGGTCTCTCAGAAAGACCCACGACTGATGCTCAAGCGCCAGCCCGACGATATAGACGGGCCGTTCTATCGGCTCTACGTCGAGGGCATCTTTCTGAATTATGACGGCTTCCGTAAAGAAGTCGCGCCGACGCCCTACGGTCTGGATCTGAACCGAAACTTCCCGCATGAGTGGCAGGTCGAGTCCAATCAACAAGGCGCGGGGGAGTACCCGACCTCCGAGCCTGAAGTGCGCGCCGTCGTCGAGTTCTTCTACAAGCACAGAAACATCTGCGGCGCGCTGACCTATCACACGACAAGCGGGGTGATCTTGAGGCCCTACAGCGGCAAGCCCGACACAGCGTTTCCCCATTTCGATCTCGCTGTCTATAAAGCCATCGGCGAGCGCGGCACCGATGCCACGGGGTATCGGTGCGTCTCGGTCAACGACGAGTTCCGCTACGACAAGAACAAGCCGATTACGGGTGTCTTCGACGACTGGGCTTATGACAATTACGGGATCTTCGCGTACACGACCGAGCTGTGGAGCATCGCGGCGCACGCGGGGATCGAAGTGAAAGACTATATTCAGTTCTTCCGCGAGCGCAGCGAGGAAGACGAGCTGAAGCTCTTGCGCTGGCAGGACCGCGAGCTGAACGGCGCGGGCTTTCAGAACTGGACGCCCTTTGAGCATCCTCAATTGGGAAGGGTTGAAATTGGGGGCTGGCGGCTGCTCTACACGTGGGTGAATCCGCCGCCGAAGTTTCTCCCCGAAGAGTGCCACAAGAACATGCTCTTCAGCTTCAGACACGCTGTAGCTTCGCCGCGGTTGCGCATCCGTGAATTTAGAGCGCAGCCCGTCGGCGCGGATCTATACAGAATCTCTTTGGTGCTAGAAAACGACGGCTGGCTGCCGACGCACGTCTCGCAGCGCGCGTTGGAGAAGAAACTAGTTCAGCCGATCCAAGTCGAACTGCACCTGCCCGCGAGCGCGACGCTGGAGCTGGGGAAGCCCAAGCAAGAGATCGAGCACTTAGCCGGCGCAGCGACGACCCTCTGTCAGCCGTGGACGTCGTATCATTCGTTTCGGGGGAGCAGCAAAGATACAGAAAAGAAGATCGAGTGGCTGGTGCGTGGGCGTGGGAAGTTGAGCGTGATCGTGAAGAGCGAGCGGGCGGGGGTCTGCCGCGCGACGCTGGAGTTGTGATGTACCCTCTCCCTTTCAGGGAGAGGGTCAGGGTGAGGGTGAATGCTCGAGCAGTTCTTCGTTGTGCTCATTGTCGCGGCGCTGCCCATCAGCGAGCTGCGCGGGGCGATCCCCGTGGCGATTGGGGTTTACGGGTTCGATCCGGTGACGGCATATCTGCTGGGGGTTTTCGGGAATCTGCTGCCGGTGCCGATTCTATTAAAGCTCTTAGAACCCTTCACGGCGTTGCTGCGTCGAGCTGCGATAGGGGATCGCTTGGTCGGGTGGCTCTGGGCACGGACGCGCCGCCGCCACAGCGCGATGGTCGAGCGCTTGGGGGCGATAGCATTAGTGCTCTTGGTAGCGGTGCCGTTGCCGGCGACGGGGGCGTGGACGGGGGCTTTGGTCGCGCACGTCTTTGGGATTCCCTTCAAGTATGCGTTTCCGTTGATTGCTGTGGGAGTGAGTATTGCGGGGATTCTCGTGACGCTGGCGACGCTGGGAGTGATTGCCCTGCTCTAGCCCAGAATCTCTTCGACAGGGAGTTCCAGGGGGAGCAGCTGAGCTTGGAGGGTCTGGCCGCGTCCGAGCGTCTGCGAGTCACCGTAGCCCTGCCTCCACCGCTGCACCGACGGCGACCTCGATCACGAACTTGCCATCGCGCGCGTCCACCCGCACCGTGTCCCCCTCTTTGAGCTTGTTCTCGACGATCTGCGTTGCTAACTCGTTCTCGATCTCCTCTTGAATGACCCTCTGTAATGGGCGCGCCCCGTAGAGCGGATCATAGCCCTTCTCAGCCAGCAGCGCCTTGGCGCTCTCGGTGACTTCAAGAGCGATCTCTCTCTCGGCGAGCTTCTTGCGCAGCGCTTCGAGCTTCAGGGTGACAATCTCGAAGAGATTCTCTTTGGAGAGCGGACGGAAGACGATGATCCCGTCGAGTCTGTTCAAGAATTCGGGTCTAAAGAACTTCTTCACTTCGCCCAGCACTCGTTCTCGGATCTCCTGATAAGAGCGCTCGTGCGCGTCGTCCTTCTCGCTGGCAAAGCCTAACTGCGTCGTCTTGGAGACGATCTGCTCGCTCCCTAAGTTGCTCGTCATCAGGATAATCGTGTTTTTGAAATCGACGGTGCGGCCGTGGCCGTCGGTGAGCCGCCCGTCGTCGAGGACTTGGAGCAAGAGATTGAAGACGTCGCGATGAGCCTTCTCGATCTCGTCGAAGAGAATGACCCTATAGGGCTTTCTGCGCACGGCTTCGGTGAGCTGCCCGCCCTCTTCGTAGCCCACGTAGCCGGGAGGCGAGCCGATCAGCTTGGCTACCGAGTGCGGCTCCATAAATTCGGACATATCAAATCGGAGCAGGGCGTTCTCGTCGCCGAAGAGCGCCTCGGCTAGTGCTTTCGACAGCTCGGTCTTGCCCACGCCCGTGGGGCCTAGGAACAAGAAGCTGCCCGCAGGGCGCTTGGGGTCTTTCAGCCCCGCGCGGGCGCGACGCACGGCTTGCGCGACGGCTTTTACAGCGTCGCTCTGGTCAATGACCCTCTGATGGAGTCGCTCTTCGAGTTTCGCTAAGCGCTCGCGTTCTTCTTCAAACATCTGTTCGACGGGCACGCCCGTCCAGAGCGCAACTGTCTCGGCGATCTCGCGCTCGGTGACGACCGGCTCGCGCTGGACGCGCTGGGCGTGCTCGGCCTCGCGCTTCTGTCTTTCGGCTTGAAGCCTCTCCCGCTCTTTCTGAAGCTGCTTGGCGGTCTTGGGGTCGGCGTTCTGCAAGCGCCCCTCTAACAATCTTATCTTCTCGGTGATCTCTTGGACTTCGGGGGCGAACGTCCGATCGACTCTCAGCTTCGATGCTGCTTCGTCCAGCAGATCAATCGCTTTGTCGGGCAAGAATCTGTCAGAGATATAGCGCGCCGCGAGCTGCGCGGCTGCGCGCAACGCGCTATCTGTAATCTTGACGTTGTGATGCGCTTCGAGCTTGGGCCGCAGCCCCTCTAAGATCGCGATGGTCTCATCTATCGAAGGCTCTTCGATGAGAACTTTCTGAAAGCGCCGTTCGAGCGCCGGGTCTTGCTCAATATGCTCTCGGTACTCGTCGAGCGTCGTCGCGCCGATCACTTGGAAGGTACCGCGAGCGAGGACGGGCTTCAAAATATTCGACGCGTCAATCGCGCCTTCGGCAGCCCCCGCGCCGACGACCGTGTGCAGCTCGTCAATAAAGACAATAATCTTACCCTTGGCGCTCTCGATCTCGTTGATGACGGCTTTCAGTCTCTCTTCAAATTCGCCTCGGAATTTGGTGCCCGCCACGAGCGCTGCCAAGTCTAATTGCACCAACTCTTTATTCTTGAGAGTCTCGGGGACATCGCCGGCGACGATGCGCTGGGCTAAGCCCTCGGCAATCGCCGTCTTGCCCACGCCCGGCTCCCCGATCAGAACCGGGTTGTTCTTCTTTCTTCGGGAGAGAATCTGCACGGCGCGCCGGATCTCTCGAGAGCGCCCGATGACGGGATCGAGCTTGCCCTCACGAGCCAGCGCCGTCAGATTGATGGAGAATCGCTCGAGGGCTTTATAGCGGCTCTCGGCCTCTCTATCGGTGACGCGCTGGGCGCCGCGCACCTTCGAGAGCGCCTGATAGACCCGCTCCGGGGTTATATCATATTTATATAAGACTCTTCGCAGGGCCGTGTTGGGGTCTTGGCTGATCGCGATTAAGAGATGCTCGATGGAGACAAACTCGTCTTTGAGGCGGTCGGCTTCGAGTTGGGCCGACTTGACGAGCATCTCTAAGCGGGGCGTGATGTAGATCTGCTGCCCCACGGCCGTGGAGACGCTGGGCTTCTCCCCCAAGAGCATCTCTAGATCTTTCAAAAGCCCAGGGATGGGAACGCCCATCTCTTTGAGAAGTTCTTGACCGATTCCCTCTTTAGCAGCTAATGTATAGAAGATATGCTCGACATCTAATTGATTGTGCTTATATTTCTCTAAGAGATCGGTGGAGTCGCGAAAGACCTCTTGGGCCTTTTCGGTGAAGCGGTCAAAGCGAATCACTCGTGCTCACTCCCTTAATTAGCAGAGTATCTATGACTCTGCTAATAGAGATTATAGCCGTTGGGGGAGGGGTTGTCAAGCGAGGACTGACTTGACGCCTCTCTCGTTCTGGGTGCTCGGCAGCTGAAGCCGCGAGCGAGGCCCTCACCCCCAGCCCCTCTCCCGTAGGTCACTACGGGAGAGGGGTGCCCGTAGGGCGGGGTGAGGGCCTTCCATTCGCCACTTCAGGCGCCGGGCAACTCTAACTGGAGAGGCGTCAGCTCCACCCTCTTGACAAAACGGAGGGACAGCGCTATAATACCAATCGTTAAAAACCGGAGATACCAGAGGAGCCCTAAAAATTTAGAGGAGGCAACACCACAGCGACAGTCGTCCCCACGAGAAGCGGACACAGGAGCTTGACGAAGACCGGACAGTGTAATGTAAGATACAGCCATGAGCGTGAAAAACCCGAGGAGGTTGGGTAGAACGAACTCGGGGAGGTAGTTAAGCGTGAAGCTTCTCAAAGTCGTTGTCGTCGTCTTAATGTGCGGCGGCTTGGGGCTGCTGGCCTATGCGGATGGTCCAAAGCCGAGCACACCGGCTTCGCCCAGCAAGTCCGCTAGAGGCGCGCTCTTCGTGGACGTCCCGGCCGATCACTACGCCGCGAGCGACCTCAAGTTCTTGGTCGAGCGCGGGATCATCACCGGGCTGCCCAACGGGGAGTTTCAGGGGACCAAGGCGCTCTCGCGCTATGACGCCGCGGTGCTCATCGCGCGGGCGGTGCGCTACCTGCAGAACGATCCGGGGAAGATCCAGCCCCAGGACTTGAAGATCTTGCAAGACTTGATCTTCAAGGTCTCCGAGCGCGTCCAGGGGATGGAGCGGCTCGAGAGCGACGTGAAGGCGCTCAAGGATCGTCCCGTGAACGATCCGCAGAGCACGGCCAAGATCGCCGAGCTTACGCAAAAACTCTCGCAAAGCGAGTCTCAGATCGTGCAGTTGCAAAATCAGGTGCAAGCGTTGCGCCAGGAGTTGCAGCAAGCGAAGGCATCGGCTACCATAGCCGCAGCTTCGGCGGAGGAGATCGAGCAATTGCGCCAGCGGGCCAACACGAGCATCTGGGTGGCGGCCTTTGCGGCCCTGGCCGGGGTGATCGCGGTCATCTGGGCAATTGCAACCTAAATGTGCGTGTTGGGGTAGGGGCGGTTCGCCGAATCGCCCCTACACGGCGACGAAAACATCAAAAAAATCCGTAGGAGGTGAGTGATCATCCAAGGGGGCAAATAACAAGAGCAAAGCTGCGTTGTCGGTTGTTCAAACGCGGTTCATGCCACAAAACGTAAAAAGGAGGTTTCTGTACATGTTTAGAAGATTCTTTGCGCTCTTGTGTGCGCTCGCGGTCGCCGGCGCCCTCTCGTGGGGAGCGACCGCCGCTCCCATCAGCGGGAGCTTCGGAATCGACATCGTCTTCTATCCCCTGCATGTTATAAGCCAAGATGAGGTTGACAAGGTCGACTTCATCACCGTGAAGTTTGAAGCCGATCTCATCTTGACCTTCTCGGTCAGCGGGATTGACATCACCAGCACGACGGTCTTCACCTTCCGCGGGCTGGAGTTCCAGTCGTTCGTGATCAGCGCGACGCTCGGCGCGCTGACGATCCGAGATACGATCGTCTTCTCGCCGACGTTCTTCGAGTTTGAGGAGCTGCGCGATCAGTTTGGCCGTCTGCGCTGGTGCGTCCAAGACTCGCTGCCTCAG
>JANXAU010000042.1 GCA_025061735.1 Candidatus Bipolaricaulota bacterium | reverse complement strand
TGACCAAAGACATAGGCGCATCAGTCTAGCAGATTTGTCGTCGGGGAGCCAACAAAGCGCCACGGCGTGCAGACGCGCTCCAACAGAGTTAACACCCCAAAGAGCGCTACGCCCAGAGCTGCCAACGCGAGGATCGCGGCGAAGACCAGATCGGTCTGGAGCGTCGCGTTGGCGCGCAGCATCAGATAGCCCAAGCCCGCTTGCGCTCCCACCCATTCGCCGATTACTGCCCCCACGACGCTCAACGTCACCCCCACGCGCATCCCAGAGAAGATAAACGGCAATGCTGAAGGGAACAGCAGTTTGAATAGCGTTTGGCGGCGTGACGCCCCCAAAATCCGAAAGAGCTTGAGCAACTCGCTCTCGGTAGCGCGCAGCCCATCTACCGTGTTGACCGCCATCGGGAAGAACGCGATCAAAGCTACAACGATAATCTTGGGCCAGATCGTGAACCCCAACCAGAGCTTCAGCAACGGCGCTAGGGCAAACAACGGCATGTTCTGAAGAAAGATGATGACCGGGTAGAGCAAGCGCTCTACGGTTTTGTTATAGAAGATCGCTAGAGCTACGAAGAGCGCGACGATCAGCGCGAGCATAAAGCCCATCATTACGGCGCTCAGCGTTGTGAAGAAGTGCTCGGCAATCAAGAGAAAATCTAAGAGAAAGCGCGCTGCGATCTGACTGGGCGCGGGCAAGATATAGACGGGCGTCTGCGTGAGCCGGACTCCCAGCTCCCACAGCAGTCCCAACGCCAAGATGGCCCCCACCAGCCAAGCCCATTGATCTCTTGGATCTCTCATAGCTCTGCGCGCACCAAATCCCACAGAGAGCGCTTCAGCGCGACGAACTCCGAACTAACGGGATCACGAGGCCTAGAAAGCTTGTTCTCGATGACGGTCTTGACGCGCGCAGGCCGTGCAGTCAAGAGACAGATTCTATCAGATAAAAGCAGCGCTTCTTCTAGGTCGTGGGTGACGAAGAGCACGGTCTTGTGAGCGCTGTGCCATAGTTGGAGAAGCATCTGGTGGAGCTGCGCGCGCGTGAGCGCATCGAGCGCAGCGAATGGCTCGTCGAGCAGCCAGAGTTCTCTCTGCGGAGTCAAGAGCGTGCGGATCAACGCGACGCGAGTGCGCATTCCCCCGGAAAGCTGCGCGGGATAATAGCGCTCAAAGCCCTCTAGGCCGAACTCTGACAGATAGCGCTGGGCCTCAGCACGCGCTCGCGCGCTCTCTTGCGGCGCGACGATCTCGCACCCTAAGAGAGCGTTGTCCAACACCGTGCGCCACGGTAACAGTAGATCTCTCTGGGGGAGATACGCGACGCTCTGTTGACAGTGGGCCACGCGCTGGCCATCCAGATACAGCTCTCCACGGTCGGGCGGGAAGACTCCCGCTACGATATTCAAGAGCGTCGTCTTGCCGCAGCCGCTCGGCCCCAAAAGAGCGACCAGCTCGCCCGCTCCCACGCTCAGAGTGATCTCATCCAAAACCGGGAGCTGTGGCCCCGAAAAGCTCTTTGTCAGTCCGACGATCTTCAGTTTTTCTGAGTTCAACGACGATCATCGAAGAGCGCGCTGAGCCCGTTGAACGACGGCAGCGTCAGTAACGCAGTCTTCGGCTCGACCGAGACGGTGATGTCTTTATAGGCGCTATAGGCGCTATCGCTCACGATCAAGCGGAAGACGAGCTTGGCCGGGGCTGCAGGAGCAAGGAAGACCGCAAAAGGCGTCTCGTCGCCAAAGAGCAAGACGGGCGGGCCTTCGATCTGCCTCCAGCGATATGTTAAGAGTTCGCCGTCGGGATCGGCGCTTTCGAAGGCACTCAACAGCACAATCTGCCCCGGCTGGACGGTCTGATCCGGGCCGGCATCGGCGACGGGCGGGCGATTGGCCTGAACGAAGACTCTTAGCTCGCGCCACTCGCTGGCGTAGTCGTTGCGCGCGATGAAGCGCACTCTCAGCGGCTCCTCCGTGACATGCTCTTCTTGGGGCGTGAACGTGAAGACCTGGACGGCTTCGCCGTGGCGCCAGACCGCCTCAAACGACGCATGATCGGGGAGCCAGTGGGCAATCAGACTGATAGGTGCCCACGCCGGGCTGCCGTGGGCCTTGGCCCAGACTTGCAAGGTCTGACCTAGTCGAATCTTGCAGACCAACGCTCCGTCGAAGTCGAGCGCGCAGAGAGAACTCGGCCCCACCAGCCCCAAAGAGACAAAACCGGCAGCCGGCTGAGCCTGTCCCATCAAGCCCCCCACCGACCACATCATAAGACCCCAGAGAGCAACTCTCAGAGTTTTCATAATTCCCCCTCTTAGAATGATCGCTTGATAAGCTATTTTAACAGATAAGCCGGGGCGGTGTCTATTCCCCGCCCGCGACCGCCGTCGTCAGACACTGCTGCGAAAAGTTATTCACATCTCCGTAGAACAAGAGCATTGTGTCGCCGTCGAAGACGCTCAAGTTTCCGTCTAGGCGCGTCGCGCCGATGGGGAAGCTCGTCAAGAGCGGGCCGACATTGACGAAGATCCCGGAGTTCAAGTCCAACTCCGGGAGCCGAAAGACTTCTAGATCGCCCGTGTGGGGGACTTCGACCCAGACGAAGACGACGTCTAGGGTGTCTGAGCTGATGTTCTCATCGGGGTCGTTGACCATGGCGAAGATCTCGCGCCCGACTTTGTAGCTGCGCTTCTGTTGGATCGGCGGCGTCCAGTTATCTACAAACCAGATGCAATCGGGTTGGCCCGCCGGAGGCACGGGGCAGCCCTTGTTGGCCATGACTCCTGAAGCCTTGGGGCAAGCGTCTTCGCGGTTCCCCACGCCGTCTTTGTCGTCGTCGGCAGCGACGTGAATCATCGCCGTCTGCGGGCTGCTGATCTGATCGCCAATAGCGATAGTCACTTCGAGGGGGATGGTCGTCTCGGTATTAGGCGTCGAGACCGTGACGGGCAGGCGCACGGTGTCGCTGGTCTTGCTGAGTTCGACAGAGTGTTCTGTAGCGACTCCTGCGACTCGGATGACGACTCTGGCTTTGAGGCCCAAGTCGCCATCTTCATGCTGGTAGCTGAAGCTGACCGTGACTTGTTGGGTCACGCCGCCGGGGATGGTCGCCGGTTCGATTCTCACGTTGGAGATCGTCGCCGAGCCGATCTTGATCGAGAAGACTTTGTCTACGTTCCCAAGAGTGAAGAAGCACCCAGAGAGTAAGATCGTCATCAGAAATAATATCCCTAGAGCGAAGATAGATTTCGTATTCATGGTACGTAGGTGATCCCTCCTGAGAGCAGTAAGAGATCCGTGAGCGCGAATCCTACTGCTAGATGAACGGTGAAGGCCGTGTTAGAGAATTTGGGTTTGGGGCCTTGAACGAGCAAGACCCCGGCTCCGCCGCCGATGTGCAGCCCGTTGCCCACTTCATACCATAGGGTGACATCTACCGGCATCACGGAGAAGTTCACGGGTTTTGTGAGTTCAGGCTTTTGGATCGAGCCGGAGCCGTAGCCCACCGAGAGCATCCCCTTGAGCGCGCCACCGAGCACGAGTCCCGCTGACCCGCGCACCGCCATGACCGGGCCGACCATCGAGACGCCGCCGGAGAGAAAGAACGGCAGTCTTCCGGAGGGCTGCGGCAGAGGTGGCGTCGGAGGTTGAGGCGTGGGGATGGGAACAGTAGGCGTCGTTGGCGGCGTCGGCGGTTGCGGAACTGGCGGCGCCAGAGGAGCCACAACCAACGTCAACGAGTGCGCCGGCTGCTCGACGCTGACTTGGCACTCTATGGGATCGTACTCGCCCGTGATCTCGACGGTCTCGCCGCCGCGCAGGCCCGCAGCGCGATCGGGCCGAACTCGCGCGCGCAACTGCTCGGTCGTACACGGCTGCGGACCCTCGGTCACTTTGACGCTGCTCAAGACCAACTCGTTATGGGGAGCGACTTGCGTGACCGTCGCTTGGAATTTGATGGGCACGGGGAGGCGCTCTAACAGATGCGCACGGCTGCTCATCTCGACGCGACACGTGTCGGTGTGATACTCCCCACGCACGCGGACGCGCTCGTTCGATTGAGCGTCCTCGACGCGCGCTTCTTCCGAACTAATGACCACAGAGAGATTCTCTAAAGTACACGGCTGAGGGCCTTCCAAGACCGTGACATTACGCAGCGCAAACCCTGTGCGGCTTGCACGGATGACGATCCCCTCTAGCTCAATGGCCACCGGTGCCGGAACGGTGACGCGCACATAGTGTTCAGGGGATTTGACCGTGACGCGGCAGTGGGCGGCGTCGTATTCCCCCTTCAGCTCGACTTTATCTCCGGGGGTGATCTTGAGGCTGGGGATCTCCGAGTGCACGGCCAAGCGCTCCCGCGAGCAGAGCGCCAACGTTTGATCTAATAGCTCGACGTCTTTGAGAAAGAAGTCTCGTGCGTCTCCGGTGATCACCGTTCCTTGAAGAGAGACGACCACCGTTGCCGGTGGTCGCGTCAGCCAGAAGATTCCAACGACTGCGAGAAGTCCGACAAAGGCCAGACCTCCAACGAGGAGCCATCGTTTTTGCGAGGGGGTCATCCCCTCACCTCCTTTGGTTTGTGGGCGGTCAAGCACGACTCTTCACGGATTCTGTTTCAGCGTTGCCCCCTGTGAGCCGTAGTAGAGCTGAAAGCTGCGGGTGGGATCGAGCTGGCGGGGGAGACGCAAAAGCCCAATGAGCTGTTCTCCGGGGCGCATCGGCGCCAACAGATTAGGAAATTGCGGGAAATGCCCCTGCAAGCGCGCCCAGGGGGCTGGACGAGTCAGCTCCTCTCCCAACACAAGATCTCGCAGCGCCACGCGGCGCGCCTCTTCTTCGCTCCCCTGAACGAAGCTCAGCTCTCCTACGTGAAAGATCGTCTCGTCTAGAGCTCGGACGATCACCAAGACCGAAGGCGTGGGCAGCGGCGTCCCCACCAAGCCCAACTCTTCGGGAGAGCCTCCGGCGCTCTGATATTCTCTCAAAGACTCTTCGTGGAGCAGCACGAAGATCAAGACGAGAGCCGCGCGCTCACCGTCCTGTACGGTGATATAGTCATAGAACGCCTCGTTCAGCGCGCCCAACGCCCACGGCAACTCTCTCACGACGCTCTGGAGCCGATCCCACTTGGAAGGGGCCGCCGGCTTCTCTTCTTTAACCGAGCTGGCCTCCTCCTTCAGCACCTTTGGCTGAAGCATCGTGCTCTGGAGATGGGATGAGATCTGCCACCATAGAATCGGCCCGCTGCTCACCAGCACCGCGAGAGTCCCCAACGACAAGAGCAGCGCGGTGACGCTCCGGCGCGCCGTGCGCTGCCACAGCGCCCAAATCACCGCAATCGAGAGAGCTACCAATGCGATCCCCAAGATGACTTGCATCTCCGGACTGAACATAGAGCCTCCCGTCTGCTTTATCTACTTAAGATTATATAGATATCCCTAGGGACTGCCAAACACCAACTCGAGGGAGAAGGCCCAGCCGCCGCCTTGCGCGCAAAATTCTGCTTGCAGGAGATTCCAAATCCCCGCCCCCGCGCCCCACACGAACTCCTGACCGTTCCAGCCCGCGCGCAGCGCTAAACTTCCCAACAGACGCAATTCAGCCCCGAGCCGAAAGCGACGCAACTCCTCTTGCTGAGCCAAGTCCAACGCCCCCGCTATCGCCACACGCTCCTCCCACAGGCGCGCCAACATCCCCATCCGCACGATCCGAGGCAGCTCCAGCTCGCGATCGCCTTCTAGCGTTTTCAATCTCGTCCCCACCAGATCGGTGATCACCAAGCCCCCTTGCAGCAAGCGCCCCCAACGCAACAGCCCGCCAAGATCGAAGCCCGTCCCTCGCCATCGTTGCCCCTCGCGCGTCGTATCGTAGAGCTTGACGCTGGCTCCCGCAGCCACCAGCTCACTCAGATCCCGCCCCACGCCGATCACCGTGAGGGTTTCTTCGCGTGCAGGATCGGCATGTAAGAAGCGCTTCTCCCCATGCCAGGCCGCCATCCCAAATCCCGACAGCCAGCCGCTCACAGCGACCGCCGAGATCTCAAAGGGGGTCTCCGTCGCAGGCAGCGAGAGTCTGCCCCAAAAGCGCGTCCCTCGTAAGCCCCCCAAGCCCGACGGATTCCAATAGACGGCGCTGATGTCATCAGCGACTCCCACCAACGCCCCGCCCAGCCCCCACGCCCGCGGCGCTATCTCCTCCCCAAGATACTCTTGCGCCTTCGCGCCGTCGCTCTCTTTGCAGAAGAAGAGAGCGAAGATCAGCAGAGTGCTCAAGACGACGGTCGCTCGCGGCATTTGTGAAGCTCCTACGGCGGTGGGGGCTGCGCCGGCAAAGGCTGATCCACCGGCGTCTCGGAGAGCCAGTAAGCGATCAATTCTTGCATGGTTGCTAAATCTATCTTCTTGCCGCCGCTGCCCGGCACCGTTGCTAACGGGTTGGGGTCGAGCCACCAGCTCACCGCCCGCTGGATCTGCGTGAACGAGATCAGCTTGTCGTCTTTGAAGTCTAAGCGCTCTTCTTCCGGGGGCTGATCGGGCGCTCCGACATAATGCGCCACAATGACGCGAATAGGCAGCCCCTCGACCAGCTCAAACTCTTTGACCCCTTCGGTGGGAATCGCGACATCGGGCAATCGGCTGATGGCCATCCCTTCTAATGCGTAGAGCTTCGGCTCCATCTTGTCTGAGAGCTTGAACTCATAGACGATCTTCTTGACCGTGCCGGCGGGGAGCCGTTCGGGGAAGATCCACTCCAAGACAGGGGTGTCGGGCGCGGCCTTGAAGTTGCCCCCGTGAGATTCACCCAAGACCTTGCGGGTGATGTCGGCCGGCAGGCCCGTCACGAGTCCCTCCGGCCACTTCTCTTGAATCCCCAGCCCCAGCAGATCGCGGGTCGTGCGAATCTCCAGAAAGACGCGCACGAAGAGATCGCGCGGGAATTTCCCCTCAAACGTGGGCAGGTCGCGCGTCACCGTGACGATGTTGACGACAGTGATCGTAGCTTCGGCGCTGGCGGTCGCGCCGCTGTCGTCGGTCACGGTCAGGCGCACGGTGTAGGTGCCGGGCTTGTCGTAGCGCTTGGTGGGGTTCTGCTCGCTGCTGGTGGTCCCATCGCCGAAGTCCCACGCGTAGCTGGCGATAAAGCCGTCGGGATCGGACGATTGATTCCTGAAGACGATGGTCTCTCCGACGACGGGCTGCCAGCGCTCGCGGTCGGGGATGGTCAATTGTTCCGGGTTGAACTCAAACTTGGCGAGGGGTTGAGCATTCGTGACGGTGAGCGTCAGAGGAGGGATGGGCAGGCGCACTCGCTGCCCCAAGATATTTGTGTACTCGACTGAACTGCTGACGCGATTGATCGTCCAACTGCCCTTCTGGGGGCTGCTGACGCCGACGGTCACTGTATAAGTATCTTCGGGGCCGAGTCGGTCGAGCGCCCATCTGAGAATTTTGGTGCCTTCGGGGGTATCTTCGATCTGGGGATTGCCCGAGGCTTGCTCGAACGTGACTTGTGGCGTCAGCTCTAATCTGATGGCGATCTCGCGGGCGACCAGCTCGATGCGCTCGCGGCTCTTGATCGTAGCGATGGTCTCGGCGCTCAGCCCGCGCAGAAAGAGGCCGTCGGTGGTGCGGGCCAACTGCAAGAGCGTAGCAGAACCCGCCGCTGTGGAGGTAGCCGCGATCACATAGACAATTACTTGGCGGGCTTTGGCGCGTTGCGCTTGCTGTAAGATCGAGCCGAGATCGGCGCGATCGGTGCCGGCGCGCCCGATCAGCCAAATCTGCAATTTGCGCGCTT
Source organism: Candidatus Bipolaricaulota bacterium (assembly GCA_025061735.1). GTDB lineage: Bacteria > Bipolaricaulota > Bipolaricaulia > RBG-16-55-9 > DRXL01 > SKYB132. The sequence continues at coordinate 18,068 of JANXAU010000042.1, read as the reverse complement.
CAGCTCGCCCGTTTGTCTCTAGCTCGCGCGTCCCTAACTGGAGGGCTTCCGCTAAGCCGGTGGCTCCTGAGGGCGTGAGCTCGGAGATGCGATAGCGCACCAGATCGAAATCTGCTGTCAATGGCACATCGAGCGTGGGAGGCGCCAGCGAGACGACCCCCAAGCGATCATTGCCCCCGAAGATCTGAATCAGATCTCCTACGAAACGCTGCACGTCGCTCAAGGGCAGCGAGCGATCTATCCCAATGATCGCGTCAATCGGCTGGGCCGCCAAGGGATCGGCGCGCAGGTGGAGCTGGACGTTGGCGATCTGGGGCTGCGCTTGGGAGTTCTTCACGAAGATCGTGCTGGGATCAACGCTAGGAGAGAGGCTCAACGCGGGCGGCGGGGGTTGCACCGACGAAAGCCCCGCCAACGCTATCGCGATCACGCCAACGGCGTACCACCGCAGAATCCGCATAGTGAACGATTCTCCCTAAATTATTATAATACCCTTTACGCCCCCAACGAAACAGTAGCCGAGGTCACCTTGGACTCGCCGCCGGTGCGCTCACTCGCTATAATACCCCCATCACAGCATCTTTGGTGGAGGAGTTCTCATGGGCAGCTTTGATGCGCTCGTTTCGCTCTGCAAGCAACGGGGCTTTATCTTTCAATCGTCGGAGATCTACGGGGGCATTGGGGGCTTTTGGGACTATGGCCCCTTGGGAGTTGAACTCAAAAATAATATCAAACAGTCGTGGTGGCGGCGCGTCGTCCAGATGAGAGACGACATCGTAGGACTCGATGCGGCTATTATTATGAACGCTCAGACGTGGGTCGCCAGCGGCCACGTCGAAGAGTTCACCGACCCGTTGGTAGATTGCAAGCAGTGCAAGAAGCGCTTCCGCGCCGACGCCATCGCCCACAATACGTGTCCAGAGTGTGGGGCCGTCGGGCAGTTCACCGACGTCCGAAAATTTAACTTGATGTTCAAGACTTATGTCGGTCCTGTCGAGGAGAGCGCCGCGCTCACGTATTTGCGGCCCGAGACGGCTCAGGGGATCTTTGTCAATTTTCAGAACGTCTTAGTCGCAACGCGCAAGAAGCTGCCCTTCGGGATCGCTCAGATCGGCAAAGCGTTCCGCAACGAGATCACGCCGGGGGATTTCATCTTTCGAGACCGGGAGTTTGAGCAGATGGAGATCGAATACTTCGTCAAGCCCGGCACCGACGAAGAGTGGCACCAGCACTGGGTCGAAGAGCGCTTGAGATGGTACATTGAAGATTTAGGTTTGCGCAAAGAGAAGATCCGCGCCCGCGCCCTGCCCAAAGAAGACTTAGCACACTACTCCAAAGGGACTTTTGAGATCGAGTACGATTTTCCCAACAAGGGCTGGGCCGAGATCGAAGGGATCGCCAATCGCACCGATTATGACTTAAAAAGACACTCTCAGCACTCCGGCAAGGAACTCACATACTTCGACGAAGAGACCAAAGAGCACTATATCCCGTACGTGATCGAGCCGTCGTGCGGGGTGGATCGCATCTTTTTGGCGCTGCTCTTGGATGCCTATCACGAAGAAGAGGTGCGAGGGGAGAAGCGTGTCGTTTTGAAGCTGAAGCCGCAACTGGCGCCCATCAAAGTCGCGGTCTTCCCGCTGCTGCGCAATCGTCCCGAGATCGTGCAAAAAGCCAAGGCGCTCGCCCAGGCGCTGCGCAAAGATTTTACGGTCTGGTACGACGACACGGCGGCGATCGGGCGCTTGTATCGTCGCCAAGACGAGATCGGCACGCCCTTCTGCGTCACCGTAGACGTGCAGTCGCTCACGGACAACGCCGTGACGATTAGAGATCGTGATACGATGCTCCAAGAGCGCGTGCCCATCGAGCGCGTTGCCTCGGTCATCCGGTCCAAATTACAACTCTAGTTCTCTTATTGCACGTCATGCTGAGCTTGTGGGAGCGCGTTCTGCTGCTCTTGCTCGTGCTTCTCTTGGGGTGTTGGGGGGAGCTGCCCTCTCAGCCGCCCGTATCCCGCCACCGAGGGATGAACTACGTCGCGTGGAACCCGGAACAGTTCGCGCTCTTGCCGTTCCCCGACGAGCTGGATCTGTTGAAAACCCTTGGGGTGCAGGACGTCGCTGTCCCCGTCACGTGGTATCAAGCCCACGCTCAAGCCACCGAGATCGCTCCCGACTTGCAACGTTCTCTTCCCGACGGCGATCTCATACGAATCCTGCGTCGTTTGCGCGCTGCCGGATGGAGAATCTCTCTCAGACCGTTGGTGGATCTCAAGGGTGGGCACTGGCGCGGGGAGATCGCGTTCTCGCGGGAGTCCGATTGGAAGAGATGGTTTGAGAGCTATCAGCGCTTTCTCGTGCACTACGCGCAGATCGCGGCGCGCGAGGGAGTAGCGCTCTTCTCCGTGGGCACTGAACTCGAACGCACTGTTACTCGTGAACAGCAGTGGCGCGAGGTGATCGCGCGCGTTCGCGAGGTCTTCCCCGGAGCGCTGACCTACTCGGCCAACTGGGATGGCTACGAGCGCGTGCCCTTCTGGAACGCGCTCGACTACGTCGGCATAGACGCCTATTTTGAATTGAACGTCCCATCGGAGCCTACCGTAGAGGCTCTTGTTCGTGCGTGGCGGCCCTGGGAAGAGCGTCTTGATGGTTTTGCCACGCGCCTTCAGAAGCCTATACTCTTTACGGAGGCAGGACTGCGCAGCGTCGCGGGAGCGAGCCAGCGTCCTTGGGACTGGCAGCGCAGCGCTCCGATCTCTTTGCAAGAGCAGGCCAATTACTATGAGGCGCTCTTTCGCGTCTTCTGGTCGAAGCCTTGGCTAGGGGGAATCTATATATGGGCGTGGATTCCCGGTCTGGGCGGCCCCAAAGATTCTACCTACACGCCCACAGGAAAGCCCGCCGCTCAGGTGCTCGCGCGCTGGTATCGCCGAGGAGATTGACCGTTCTGTTCGGTCTTGGTATATTCTCTGTACTCTAAATCTAAGGAGCACTGCCATGCACAAGTTCTGCCGTTCTGTTGGTTGGTTGCTCGCTCTCAGTCTGATAGCGACCCTGATAGGGAGTTGGCCGGGGGCGTCCCAAAGCGCGCCGTTCTCGCTGCGCGCGCTCTGGTATGTCAGCCCGCAGCCCGGCGGCTATGCCGGAGCCACCCTTCCCGATGACCTGCGCACGCTGCAGCGGCGCCTCTGCCCCACGCATATTCTGCTCACAGTGCCCATCTACCAGGGCACCAAGACTTCTGAGGACCCGCGCCGCGATCCGGTGCGCACGCCCTCCGATGCGGCGCTCCAGCGCGCTATCGCGGCCATCCACGCTCTGGGGCTGAAGACGGTCTTGCTGCCGGTCTTGTTCGTGGACGATGGCACCTGGGGCGGCGCGATTGCCCCCACCAATGTCTCGCAATGGTTTGCGCGCTGGCGCGAGGTCGTCTTGTACTACGCGCGCTTCGCTCAAACGCTCAACGTAGATGTGCTCTTGATTGCAGCCGAGTTGGTCACGATGCAGCGATACACCAGCGAGTGGGAGCGCCTCATCCGTGAGGTGCGTCCCGTCTTTCGCAATCGCCTGAGCTACTCGGCCAACTGGTGGTACGATCGCGCGGGCTTTCAGACGGTTCTGAACATGAGCCAGTGGGCGCTGCTCGACTATATCGGGGTCACAGCGTACTTTGAGCTGACGAACAAGAACGACCCGACGGTCGCTGAACTGCGCGGCGCGTGGCAGCGAGATCGCCACGGGCAGAACATCTTGAGCGATTTAGACGCTTTACGGCAACGCTATAACAAGCCGTTGGTCTTTTGGGAGTTTGGCTATCAGAGCCGCGATGGGACGAATATCTACCCGTGGGATTATCTCAAGGCGACCCCTCCCGATGAGCAAGAGCAGGCCGACGCTTACCAAGCATTCTTTGAGGTCTTCTCTGGGCGGTCGGGCTTTCTGGGGTTTGGCCTCTTCGCCCATCAGGTGACGCTGCCCAAAGACGCTTTTGGCTACGATGTGCTGGGCAAGCTCGCTGAGCCGGTGATTGCCCAGCGACATTGCCGACGCTAGAGTCTTACGAATAAATCCGCTGCGTCTTCAACCAATGGGGCTTTTTCTTGCGCAAGATGTCCCCCCACGCGAGGAAGAGCAAGGGAATCCAGTGATACGAGTAGAGCGTCCCCAAGAGCACCAACTGGGGGATTATCCAGAGGGCGATGCCGATGCGGTGAAGCGCTAGGACCATTGTAGGCCAGAAGCTGAACGAGTTGGCCAGCAAGAAGAAGACCGGGAACGAATTGCCGACTTTGACCTGCCCTAGCCAACTGAGCACTGCCAGCCCCCACGAAGCCAAGACGACAAACGGCACGATCCAGAACGAGAGATAATAGTGCAGATCGAGCTTTCTGAGCAACGGCATCGGGGCGCGCCAGAGCGCCCCGCTCGCCACATAGCGCACGAAGACCTGCAACGTCCCCCACGCCCAGCGACGACGCTGCTTAAAGAGCGCCCGCCAACTCTCCACCCCTTCCTGAGAGACGTGACGATCGAGAAAGCGGATCCGCCCCGGAAGCTGATGCAAGCGCACGCTGATCTCGAGGTCTTCGGTGAGCGCCCACTTGGCCCAGGGGCCTTGGGATTGCAAAAGCTCCAGACAGTCGGCGCGAATGAACTGCCCGTTGCCTCCCAGCGCCACAGCCCCCGAGACGCGGTCGCGCACCCATTGCACGATCCACGAGAACGCGACGAATTCGACGTCTTGCAGGGCAGGCAAGAGCTTATGCCGATTGCGGATGCGCACGCCGCATTGCAGCGCGTTCACCGAGAGATCAGAGAACGCCAGCCCGACTTGTTCCAAGAAGTCTGGCTCTACGAGGCGTCCGTCGGCGTCGAAGACACCGATCACCCACGTTTGACGCAAGCGGTCAGGGAACTTTTCCAAGAGAAGGCGCAGGCCCGCGTTGAGCGCTTCGCCCTTGCCCTCGCGCGCGTGGGGACGCTCCCGACGATAGGCATAGAATCTGGGATATTCGCTCTGCAACTGCGCTGTGACCAACGGCGTGACATCTTCGCTGCCGTCGTCGATCACGAGAACTTCTAGGATTCCGGGATAGCGTTGCGCAAAGAGACTAGCAACGGTGTTGCGCAGGACCTTCCCCTCGTTGAGCGCGGGGATCATGATCGTCAGGATGGGCCACTCCCCGTTGGCAGGGAGGGGACGCTCCTCGTCTCGGCGACGCTCTCGATATTTAATCAGCACATAGAAGAAGAGAAATCCGTTATACAAGAGACAGTACCCGATGAAGAAGAGCGTCAGGATGTCGGTGTAGATTTCCATAAATTTTGAGAGAGAAGGTCAGCGTCCGGGGGTGGGGAATTCGACGCGCACCGGTTGGGCCAAGCTCGAGACCAACTGAAATTGCCAGCCCTGGGCCTTGAGAGCCATGATGATCGCGCGCAGCCGCTCGACCCCCAAGAAGGGATGATAGAAGAACGCCGCGACGGCTCCGTATTTCAGCCCAGCTAGGCGCTGCGCCTGCGAGACGATGCGACCGACATCTTGATCGTTCTGCACATATCCCAAGGGCGTCCCCACGTACGTAGAGAGCACCGTCTCTGCCGGATAGGGCACATGAACGAGATCGAACTTGGGGTGGTGCTCGTAGATCAGCCCGAAGTATCTCTCAAAGACTGCATAGTGAACTTCGCTGGCTTGGTAGTGCGGGGTCTCCCAGCCCACGGTATGCGGGGCCAGCCCCGCGTCTTGAATCTCGGTGAGCGCCATCTTGACGCGCGCTTCGGCGTATTCGGCCCCGCCGATGGGTTGGTTCGTCTTCTCGTCCCAGAACTCCCAGTCGTCGCCGGTGGTGCCATCGTACTGATGCGTCGCACCATGCACGATGACCTCGCCCCCGTTGAGCAGCGCTTGTTTGACGGCGGTGCGGAAGGCCGACTCTTCTGTGAGTCTAGCCCTCTGTGTCCCGTTGACATAGAAGGGCACAAGCGCCAGCGCAAAGGGCACGCGCTCGCTCTTGAGATAGTTCGTGACGTTGATCAACGCTGGGATGCTGCTTCGGGGATGAATATCTTCCAAGCGCACCAGGGCGATCTTGCCGCGGTTGATCTTATAGATCTCATTGAGCACGTCGAGAAAGACCAGATGAGCGCCGAAGGGGGTCAAGAACGCCGTGGGATGAAAGCCCACGAAATAGAAATATTCTTCGCTGGAATCGGCGCGGTGTTTGGAGCTTACAACGATAGGACGATTTTCGATCACGGCGTGCGCGCGCGCCAGGGTGCTATCAGTGATCTTGACAAAGGAACGCTCGGAGTTGAGCAGCGGGTAAGACGTCTGGGAGTGCAGATAGAAGAGAGAAGTCGGGGTGTTGCTGCTGATGTGCTCGTCGAAGGCGAACCCCAGATCGCTGGAGAGCGCCGTGAGCGCTCCCAGATGATAGCCGATCCACAGGACGCGCTTGCGCGTGATCCCTTCCCCAGAGAGCACGTCCTCCAAAAAGACTCTCGGTGGCGGTTGGTAGAAGTCCACGCCGTAGTAGATAATCACGTCGTAGTCTTTGTAATCTCCCTGCCGATAGCCCAGATACAGCCCCTCTTGATAGATCGTGTGGACTCTGGTCTTATAGGCGGCTTCGAGCCAGACGGCCAGCCGGTTGACAAAGAGCTCGTTGGAAGGGGTGCGAGCGGGGGCGACGAGCAGGGTCTTGGAGGTGGGATTGCGCCCCCAGGCGCTCAAGATTGCGAAGTTGCGGCGCTCTTCGCAATAGACCCTCCCCGTAGGGGGGTCCAACAATCTCCCGATCATGCTATAGGTTCCGGTCAGGGCGAGCAGCCCTTGGCCGGCGAGGCTGGGCAGGATCATCAAGAGGCCCTCCCAGCGGAAGTCTGACTTCAAGTTCAGCTCTCCGGAGAGCGGCCCGGTCGTAGAGATGAGAAAGTTGGTGTTATTGGGCGTGCGGACTTCGACCTGCAGGCGCGCCTTCTCGATGGGCTGCTCGCCGACTTGGAGGCGCGCATAGACCTTGACGATCTGGCCGGCTAAGTACGTCGGGGAGTCGGTCCAGATCTCAAAAGCGCAGAGAGGGACTTGCGAGAGCGTACCAAACGGTAAAAGCGTGCAACTAAGAGTAACCCCTACAAAAGCCTTGACAAGGCATCGCCAACGCTGTACAATAGCATTGGCGTTTGGGATGAAGCTGCTGCGAGCAGCGGGCATGGCAGTGCCTCGCATCTCAGACGCCTCCTTCTTTTAAAGAATAGCAGATGAATCTGCGTCAGCTCGACGGCTTTGCCAAGATTTAGAAAGAGACTTGGGCGGTGGTGGCGTGGTGGATAACCCCGCTCGTTCCCAAGGCTCAAGCCCTCCTCATTGAGCCTCTGGCAACCCAGCCATCTCTGAGAGATCTGTGGCTTTGCGCCCCCACCTCGCGATGGGTTTGCCCTGAGCAGAGACTTTTTTGGTTAAAAGTACTATAGCAGAGGGATCCCTCGAAAGTCAAGAGGGTTCTCCCTGAAAATCCGAGGAAAATGAGATGGAAATTTCATGGAAGTGCAAATCAATCGCCCTAAAATTGTTCAATTGTGCAATACCAGCTCGCTCTCAGGGCAGCCCTCGGGTCTTGAAGGATCTCTCTAGAAATTGGGTGTCAATCTCACCGGCGACAAAATCGGGATGGGTGAGGATCTCCAAATAGAGATCGCGCGTCGTCTTAATCCCCTCGATCTTCCAGCGCCGCAGCGCGTTGAGCATCTTCACAATGGCCTCTTGACGCGATGGCCCATGCGCGATCAGCTTGGCGATGAGCGAGTCGTAATGCTGAGTGATCTCCAGGCCGTCATACAGAGCCGTATCGAGGCGGATCCCCTCGCCGCCGGGGAGCATCTGTAGCCGAATCCGTCCCATCGAGGGCGCAAAATTTCTCTCCGGGTCTTCGGCGTTGATCCGGCATTCTATCGCATGGCCGCGGAAGCGCAGATCGGCTTGGGTATATCCCAGCGGTTCCCCCGCGGCGATGCGAATCTGCTCCTTGATCAGATTCCGTCCCACTCGAACCTCCGAGATGGGATGCTCCACCTGAATCCGCGCGTTGATCTCGATGAAATAAAACTCGTCCCCGGAGACCAAGAACTCGACCGTCCCGGCGTTCTGATAATCTAACGCTTTCGCGGCATTCACAGCAGCTTCCCAGAGCGCGTGACGCAGCTCGTCGCTCAGCGCCGGCGAGGGCGACTCTTCGATCAGCTTCTGATAGCGCCGCTGGATCGAGCACTCGCGCTCCCCCCAGTGCACGATGTTTCCGTATTTGTCCCCTAGAATTTGCACCTCGACGTGGCGCGCATGGGGGAGGTACTTTTCGATATAAACCGTCGAATCCCCGAAGGCGGCTTCGGCTTCGCGCCGCGCCGCGTGAAATTTCTCTAATAACTCGCTCTCATTCTGCACGATGCGCATCCCTCGTCCGCCCCCGCCCGCGGCGGCTTTGAAGAGCAACGGATACCCGATCTGAGCCGCTGCTTTCACGACATCGTCGTCGCTCTTGAGGGATTCGGCCCCCGGCACCACCGGCACCCCAACGGCTCGTACCGCCCTCTTGGCCGCCAGTTTATTGCCCGCCTGAACCATCGTCTCGTACCGCGGCCCGATGAAGACGATCTTCGACTCTTCGCAGACTTCGACAAAATGAGGGTCTTCAGCTAAAAAGCCATAGCCGGGATGGATCGCATCGGCCTTGGTGATCTCCGCGACGCTCATCACCGCGGCGATCTTCAAGTAGGAATCGCGCGCCGGGGGAGGGCCGATGCAGTACGCCTCGTCGGCCAGGCGCACGTGCAGCGCGTCTCGGTCGGCTTCGGAGAAGATCGCCACCGTCTGTATCCCCAACTCGCGCGCCGCCTCGATCACCCGCACCGCGATCTCCCCGCGATTGGCCACCAAGATCTTCTTAAACATAACATCTAAACTCGAAGGAGAATCAACGGTTGCCCGTACTCCACCGGCTTGCCGTCTTCTACCAAGATCTTCTCCACGATCCCCGCCTGGTCGGTCTTGATCTCGTTCATCACCTTCATCGCTTCGATAATGCAAACAATATCGCCCTTCTCCACGCGATCCCCGACTTCAACGTAAGGGTCTTCGTTGGGGGCCGGACGCCGATAGAACGTTCCTACCAACGGGGCTTTGATCGTGTAGCCGTCGGTGGGGGGCGCGCTGGGGGCCGGAGCCGGGGCTGGAGGGCTGGGGGCCGCCACGGGGAGATTGACCGAGGCAGCCGTGGGTGTCCCTTCTCGCTTGAGGGTCAGCCGTGCCCCACCCCGCTCTAACACCAACTCCGAGAGCGACGAGCGCTCAAAGATCTCTATCAGTTGACGAATCTCCTGAACGTCCACCGCTTCCACCTCCCTCTCCGCACACGGCTATTAAGATACCCCAAAAGAGGCCCCATTTGCAAAAAGCATCTTGCAAACTTATAATCGAACGGACAATCTCTAAAGAAGCATTGGAGGAGCATGCGTGCATGAGTCTTGGCTGGGGACTCTCTCTCTTGGCGATACTGACCGTGCTCTCGTTCTTCTTCTCGATGTCCGAGATGGCGATTGCTTCGGTCAGCCGCTTGCGCTTGAGGAGCCTGATGCGCGAGCACCCGCGCAAGCAGAGAGCATTGCAAGCCCTTTATGACGATCCCGCCACGCTCATCACCGCGATTGCCATCGCCAACAATTTCGTCAATCTCCTGGCCAGCTCGATCGCGACGATCCTCACGCTCCATCTCTTCCCCGGCTTGACCGACTCCCAGACGGCTCTCGCAGCTACGCTCTTGGTCACCGTCTATCTGTTGATCTTCGGCGAGATCACGCCCAAGCACCTGGGCAAGAACAACGCCGAGCGCCTGACGCTGCTTGTTATCGTTCCGATCTATCGCTTGGCGCGACTTCTGCACCCGGCACTGGTGGCCTTTCAAGGGGTGGCGCGCGCGCTGTTGCGGCTCTTGCCGGAGCGCTACCGCGCGCGCGAGCCGGTCCACGTCAGCGAAGACCAGATCAAGCTCTTGCTCGAGCTGGGCGAAGAGCGCGGGCTGATCGGCGAGGACGAAGCCCGCATGATCCGGCGGATCTTCGCCTATGACGATCTGGTCGCGCGCCAGGTGATGGTGCCGCGCACGAAAGTCGTCGCGATTGAAGTGCATACTCCATTAGCAGAAGTGCGCGAGATCATCGCGCGCGAGGGTCACTCCCGCTATCCCGTCTACGAGCGCAGCTTGGACAATATCATTGGGGTTCTCCACGCCAAAGATCTCTTGAGATTTGGCTACGCCGAAAAACAGAAGCTCGACGAGTACAAAAAGAAGTTGCAAGACGAGCTGCCCAAGCTCATCAAAGGGGCCAAAAGCCCGCAAGAGCTGGAGAAGCTCCAGGCCGAGAAGGCGTTCTACGAATCCGAAGTCCGTCGTCTTCGGGAATTTCTCAGCGAAGCGCGCCTGCAGCACATCTTGCGTCCGGCGTTCTTCGTCGCGCCCAACAAGCCCATCAAAGACCTTTTGCGCGATTTTCAGAAGAACAAAAAGCACATGGCCATCGTCGTGGACGAGTACGGCGGCTTGATGGGGATCGTCACCCTCGAGGACATCATCGAAGAGATCGTAGGTGAGATTCGCGATGAGTACGACGAACCCGAAGAGAAGAGGGCCGCGCTCCAGATCAAGCAGCTGTCACCCTCGACGTATCTGGTAGACGCGGAGACTACGGTAGACGAGCTGAATCAGCGCTTGGCGCTTCATCTGCCGTTGACCGAGGCCGTCACCGTCGGCGGGCTGATCTTGCATCGGCTGGCCGAGGTTCCCCCGGTTGGCACGGTGCTCACGATCAACGGGGCGCGCCTGACCGTCGCGGAAGCCACTCCCAAGGAAGTGCGCAAAGTCAAGATCGAGGTGCTATCATTATTAACCGACGTCTGATACCCAAGGAGGGGTGTCCATTGGCTCGAAGAGTCTCACTCGTCGTCTCGCTGCTGCTCGGCCTCGTCGCCGCGATCCAAGCCCACGAGCTTCCACGCTATCTCCTAAAAGTTCAGCTCGACCCTCACGAGCGCTTGCTCTTTGGCACCGCGACGGTGGACTACCACAACGATTCTTCAGAATCGCTCAGTTCTGTTTATTTTCTGCTCTTCCCCAACTACGCCCGCGAGCCCAATCCCCATCTCGATCCCGCGGTGACAGACGGCTCCTATTGGTACGGCTTTGACCCCGCTAAGCTCGAGATCAATTCGGTGAAGAGCGCCGAGGGCGCAGACCTGCCGTTCGCCTTGGAGACCGGCCCCGATATGTTCCAGACCTATTCTCTCCAAGAGACGCTCTTGCGGGTGGATTTGCCCGCGCCCTTGGCCCCCGGTGAGACCGTCCGGATCGTCATAGATTTTGATCTCAAATTCCCGCACGTCGCCGGCCCCGACGAGGGCTTCTCTCAAGAGACGTTCACGTGGCGCTTCGGTTGGTATCCCGTCCCCGTGCCCGCGTCCGAGCTGATCCAAGGACGCTACGACAAGAGCGACCGCCCGTACTTTAAGTATCTCTTGCCCAATTATCTCTATGAGCTAGAACTGAATCTTCCCCAAGAGTATGTCGTCGCCGCGGGCTTAGATTTCCAAACCGAAGAGGTCTTACAGAACCAGAAGGGCCAGAAATTGGTGCGCGTTCGTTCTGACATCCCCGTGCGCTCCGTGCCGTTTAGCATCAGCAAAGAGTACAGAGTCTATCAGTTCAAGTCGGAGATCCCCATCACGGTTTACTATCGTCCCGGCAACGAGGCCAACGCCCGTCTGATTGCCACTTACGCCCAAGAGATCTTGGCCGATTACCAAGAGCACTTCGGCCCCTATACGTATAAACGTCTGGTGATCGTAGAGTCTGTCTCTGATGGGTACTTCGGCATGGCCGCCGACGCCTTCATCATCTTGGGGAATTCGTTCTTTTATGAAAAAGACTTGGGCGTCGCGGGGATGCTCGATCGGTTGACCGAATACGTCTTGGCCCACGAGATCGCCCATCAGTGGTGGGGGATCGGGATCGGGGCCGATCTCAATGCCGAGAACTTCCTCTCCGAAGCCTTCTCGGACTATCTGTCTATCACGTATTTTGAGAAGCGCTACGGCGAGTTCGGCCCCAATCTCATCAAGATCGAGCGCGAGGGCTTATTAGAGCGCTTCATCAAATCGCAGTTAGGCTATCTCAATCTGAGACAGCACCTGAGCGAGCTGCCCTACGTGCTGGCGGTGAAAGACCGCTTCGACGAAGCCATCGTCAAGCCCCAGCAAGATGTACAATACGCGAACTACAGCGCCGTGCGGCTTTACAACAAGGGCTATTTGGTGCTACGGGCGCTGCGCAGCTTGATCGGGCAAGAGAAATTGCACGAGGTGCTGCGCGCGGCCAAAGAGCGCTTCGGGCATGCGATCATCTCCGTTGCAGAGTTCCAGCGCTTGACCGAAGAGATCTCTCAAAAAGACTTAAAGAGCTTCTTTGAGACGTGGCTGTATCAAGACAATCCCGCGCCCACGCTCGACTATCGCGTGACGAATGTAGTTCAAGAGAAGCTAGAGCAACCCACGGCGTCGGGGGAGCGCTATCGGGTTCGGGTCCACCTGGAGCGCCACGGTCCGGCAGGGCTGCCCGCTACGGTCGTCGCGGTCACCGACTCGGGCCAAGAGTTCACATATATCTACGAGAGCGAGCGCCCCCAAGAGACCTGGGAGTTCCTCAGCCCTCAGACGATCAAAGAGACGCGCGTGGATCCCCAAAGCCTGCTCCCCGATATCAACAGATTAAACAATTACTATCCGCAGCGCACCCGCATCATCACCAACGGCGACAACGATATGCCTCTTGATGCCTATCTCATTCGGCTCAATCCCACGACCCAAACGATTGAAGGCGGCTTTCTCAACGACCATCGCTGGGTGATGGCCAACGGGTATTTTGCGGGGACGCTCAACTTAGGACGCGGGGCCTCGGTTACCGCGGCCGTGAGCGCCATGGGCGATGTCTTCGGGTTTGTGAATCTCAGTTGGGTGACGTTTGCTCACCCCAACGTGGGCTATCGCGGCGTCTTCTGGGTGCCTCAGGAGCGCTTCAGCCTCACGGTCGCTCGGCTGGCCGATCTTCCCGAAGGCCCCCAAGGGCCGCTCGTCCCGGTGGCGTTCCTCGGCGCGGATTACCAACGCAGTGACTCGTGGCGCTGGCTCTACACAATTGGGATCTCGCTGCGTCAGGGCTTCGATTTCACGCAGCTATCGGTGGCGGGAGTAAAGCGCCTGCGGCTCTGGCCCAATATCTATTGGGACGTTGGAGGCACGGTCGGCGGGGGCCTCAACACGCGCGGCGGCTTTCTCTTCGATCTCAGCGCGCTCTCGAGCTATCACGGAGTCAAGGGCTTTCCGTTTGCCGATCGCTTCCGGTGGCTCGTCTATGGCGAGGTCTTCTTCCCCTTGCAGCGCGCCATGCGCTACAGCGTGCTCAACTTGGGATTGTTGAATCAGATTGATTTAGGCGTCTATCTCTTAGCGGGGCGGACGGCTCCGACGCTGGAGGCGCTCTGGAGCACCGCAGGGGCCAAGATCGAAGTCGGCGCTGAAGTCCGGCTGCAAGGGCGGGCGCTAAGCGGGCTGCTGCCCGTGACGCTCTTGCTCCGCTTGGGCTATGCGGTTACCCAAAACAGCGAAGGTCGTGTTACTCTCTCCGTAGGGGTGAGCTTCAGCAATTATGCGCGTGCCCTGTCGTTGGCTAAATGAGTATCTTCGTCGGGCGATTCCGTTAGAGAAAGACCAGATTGAAGAAGTGGCGCAGCGTCTGACGGCGGCGGGCCTAGAGGTCGCCGCCGTCGAGCGTGTCAACAACATCGAAGGCGTCTTCGTAGGGCAGATTCTCTCCGTCGTGCCGCATCCCAAGGCAGAGCGCTTGAAGATCTGTGAAGTCTCCTTGGGGCGCGAGCGACTGCAGTTAATCTCCGGGGCGCCTAACACCGTCGAAGGGGCGCTTGTCCCGGTGATCAAGCCCGGAGGGCGGCTGCCCGACGGGCGCGTCATCGAGACGGCTCACTTTAAAGGCGAGCGCTCCGAGGGGATGATCCTCTCGCGGGCCGAGCTGGGTTTAGAAGAGAAGTCGCCGGGGATCTGGCTCTTGGAGAGGGAGCTGAAGCTCTCGGTAGGAGACGATTTTTCGCAGCTTCTAGAATTCGATGACTATGTGTTGGTTCTGGAGACCAAGTCGAATCGTCCCGATGCCTTGAGCGTCTTGGGGGTAGCGCGCGAAGTGAGCGCGCTCTATGATATCGGGCTGCAGAAGCCGGATGTCGCTGTACACGAGAGCGGCAGAGCCATCTCAGAACAAGCGGCGGTTGAGATTCTCGACGCTCTAGGCTGTCCGCGCTACAGCGCCCGGCTCTTCTATGACGTTCGCCTCGGGCCCTCTCCGTTGAAGATTCAGCATCGTCTGGCCAAGGGGGGAATGCGCCCGATCAATAACGTCGTAGATGCAACGAACTACGTGCTCTTGGAGCTGGGCCATCCCACGCACGCCTTCGACTACGAAAGGCTCTCAAATCACAAGATCATTGTGCGCCGTGCTCGTCCTAACGAGAAGATCCGCACGCTGGATGGAATCGAGCGCGCGCTTGTGGAGAGCGATCTGGTCATTGCTGATGCGCAACGGCCCGTTGCGCTGGCGGGGATCATGGGCGGGGCCGAGAGCGAAGTCTCTGCGGAGACGAAGACGGTCTTGTTGGAGTCGGCGTATTTCGATCCCATCACGATTCGCCGCACGGCGAAGCGTTTGGGGGTGCGCACCGAGGCGAGCCGGCGCTTCGAGCGCGACATGGACCCCGAGATGACCCTGATGGCGTTGGATCGGGTGGGAGCGCTCTTGCAGGCCCAAGGGAGCTGCGCTATCGCCCCCGGCGTGCTGGATCTCTATCCGCAGCGCTTTCCCAAGCGCGTAGCGCTGCTGCGCCCCAGTCGCGTAGAGAAGATTTTGGGGACGAGCATCCCCGAAGAGGCGGCCGAGCGCATCTTGACTCGGCTTGAATTTGGCGTAAAGCGTGAGGGTCTGGATCGCTGGCGCGTGGAGATCCCTAGCTTTCGTCGCGAAGTCGAGCGCGAGATAGATCTGATCGAAGAGATCGGGCGCATCTACGGGTATGATAAAATTCCCCCGCAGCGGCCGGCCTTCCCGTTGGTGGCGGGGCGCCGCGAGCGCGTCGAAGAACTCAAAGACCGAATCCGAAGGATTCTCACGGGTCTGGGCTTGAGCGAGGCCGTCAACTTCGGACTGATCTCCGCGGAGGACGTCAAGATCCTCGGCGCGCGCTACTCGTATCTTTCTATTCGCAATCCCATGAGCGACGAAGCCGTCGCGTTACGTCCTAGTCTCTGGCCCAATCTCCTAAGAAACGTTCAGCATAACGCTTATCAGGGAGTAGATGGCGTGCGGCTCTTTGAGCTGGGCAAGGTCTTCACTCGCGAGCGGGGCGCCTGTCGGGAGCGCCTGATGCTAGGGATCGCGCTGGCGGGGCGCGCGCTCGTCCCGTTGAAGGGGAAGGAGCAGATTTATGACTTCTACGATCTGAAGGGAATTGTAGAGACGCTCTTGGTGGAGCTGGGGTTTCGCAACTTCTCGTTTGAGCCGAGCGCCGAAGCGCTGCTCCATCCGACTCGGCAGGCTTTTCTCAAGGCCAAAGACGATACGCTGGGGATTTTGGGCGAGCTGCATCCCGATGCAGCGCAGCGGTATGATCTCCCGTGGCGGGTCTATCTCTTTGAGTTGAACTTGGAAGAGATCTCTCAGAGGCTGCAGACGCTGACGTTGCCGATCTGGTCGGAGATCCAGCAGCGGGTGACCCCGAAGTATCCGGCGTCGCGGCGGGATCTGTCGCTCCTGGTGCCGGAGGGCGTGCCCGAAGCGAGCGTGCGTCGGATTTTGGAGGGCGAGCGTCGGGTCGAGCGCGTCTTTCTCTATGACTTATATCGCGGGAGTCAGATCCCCCAAGGGATGAAGAGCTTGACGTACGAAATCACGTTTAGAGATTGGACCAAGACGCTCAGCGACGACGAAGTCAACGAGATGGTGGCGCGGATGGAGGCGCGGTTGAGGGACGAGCTGGGCGTGCAGATCAGAAAGACGTGAATATGCTCATCACCCGCACGATTTCTGAGACGCGAGCGGCTATCGCACAAGCGCGGGCTCAGGGCAAGCGCATCGGGTTCGTGCCCACGATGGGGTATCTGCACGAGGGGCATCTCAAGCTCATTGACATTGCTAAAGAGCACAGCGATTTCGTCGTCGTGAGCATCTTCGTCAATCCCACGCAGTTTGGCCCCAAAGAAGACTTCGCGGCGTACCCTAGAGACTTCGAACGCGACCGAAGGCTTTGCGAAGGGCGTGGAGCCGATCTGATCTTCGCCCCCGAAGTCTCCGAGATGTACCCGGAGCGATCTCTGATCACGTTTCAGATCGAACGATTAGCCGACCATCTCTGTGGGGCACGGCGACCAGGTCACTTCAACGGCGTCGTGCTCGTCGTGAGCAAGCTCTTCAACATCGTGCAGCCCGACGTTGCCGTCTTTGGGCAGAAGGACGCGCAGCAGCTCATCATCATCAAGCGACTCGTCCAAGATTTGAACTTCCCGGTGAAGATCATCTCCGCGCCGACGGTGCGCGAGCACGATGGGCTTGCGATGAGCAGCCGCAACGTCTATCTCTCTCCAGAGCAGCGCGCCCAGAGCACCGTGCTCTATCAATGTTTGCAGCGGGCAAGAGGGCTCATCGAGTCGGGCGAGCGCGACGCGAAAAAAATTATCTCAGAGATTCAGAAACTTATCGCCACAGCGAGCGAAGCGAAGATAGACTATATCGAAATCGTGAATGTGCGCGATCTGCAGCCTGTCGATCGCCTCGACGGGCAGATTCTGATCGCGCTTGCTGTCTACTTTGGCAAGGCACGCTTAATTGACAATATCGTCTTAGAGATCTCTGGGGATCGCGTGCGCGAGATCCCGGCGCTGCCCTAAGCTCGATTCGATTTTGGCCCACCGTTGAGCTACAATAGAGCGAATTATGAAAGCACTGACGAAACCTAAGCTGCCCCTTGCGCTGCGCGATACTGTTATCTACAGAGATCGCGTCATTCCTATCAAGATCAAGATTTATGAGAACAGCGTTGTGGCCCTTCTTGCTCAGGACTCAGATTTCTTTGGGCAAGGGAAGACGATTCACGAAGCGAAGGAAAGCCTATTGCGCAGCTTGGCAGACGAGTGGGCTTTTTTGAGCAAGCACGTTGACGAGCTGAGCGGCGAATTGCAAGCCAAATACAAACTCTTGCAGAGACTATTAGCGTGAAGATTCGGACGATTTCGACTCGCCGTCTTATCTCACTGCTACGCTCTTTAGGCTTTGAAGAGGAGCTTGGTCTTCTATTTTCGTTGTTCCGGCAAGATTGTGGTGCGCACCAAGATTTCGCATGGAGTCAAAGAGATCTCTCAGCCAATTCTTGGTCTGATCGGCAAACAGCTCAAGCTTACTCGTCGTAAGCTCGAGCGCTTCTTACAAGGCCAGCTTAGCCGAGCCGAGTATGAAAGCCTACTCCGTGCTAGAGGATTGTGCTAAGTGTCTTCTCAAGACGTTCGCTGCATGATTCAAGTCTACGCTCGCGATGAGAGCGCTCAACTCTTCTCCGGTCAGATTCCTTAAGACCTGAAAGACGTCTTTGTTAGTGGGCTTAGGGATCTTCTGCAGCTCCGGCCAGAACTTCCGTAGGACTTCTTCGCCGTGCCTGTCCACCAGATCGAGCCAGACTGCAAACGAGACGCCATAGCCGGCAACCATGACCGGCAAGGGAGACTCTTGGCACCCTAAGCGAATGAAGAGAATCTGCACCCTGCGGAAGGCTTGAAACTCCTGCGGGAGATTGTAACTCGTCTTGCCCTGTTCAAGAAGTCGTTCGATAGATCTTAAGCGCCTCTTGAGCCACGCCTGTTGGACAGCGGGGCTGAACTCACCGCTCACAATATATCCAGCATAC
>JANXAU010000032.1 GCA_025061735.1 Candidatus Bipolaricaulota bacterium | reverse complement strand
CGCGCCGTGCCATTTTGAGGGTGATCAGCCGCTCCAGCGCTCGTCTGAGTCCTGCGCAGATCCATCGGCGCGCGCGGCGGAGCTATCGGCGCTTGGGGCTGGTCACGGTCTATCGCACGCTGGCGCTGCTGGAAGCGTTGGGCCTGGTGCAGCGCGTCCATACCGAGACCGATTGCCACGGCTTTGCCCTGGTGCGCGTCCCCAAGGGCCATCACCATCCGTTGATCTGCAAAGAGTGCGGGCGCGTCGAAGAGTTTTCCGATTGTGGCTCCGAGCCGCTGCTCGCTCGGCTTCAAAGGGAGACGGGCTTTGCCATCGAATCTCATCATCTGGAGGTGATCGGCTACTGCCCCAAGTGCCAATAGATTTTTTTTATCGATCTCAGTGAAAAAGATTTTCAAATAGATCGAACGCTCACTATAAGGAGGAGATGCCCATGAAGAAGATGGCGCTGTTGGCAACAGCGGTTGTAGTGCTTACGCTTGTGGGGAATGCGGCGCAGCCGAAGCTCAACGTCGTGGCGAGCTTCTATATCCCTTACGAGTTCACTAAGAACGTCGGCGGAGATCGCGTCGAGGTCAAGAACTTAGTGCCCGCCGGGGCCAGCGCTCACGACTACGAGCCGTCACCGGCCGACATCCGCGCCGTCGAAGCGGCTCAGGTCTTCGTCTATAACGGGGCCAGCATGGACGACGCGTGGGTGAAGAAGCTCTTGGGAGCCGTGAGAAACCGCGATCGCTTGGTCGTCATCGAGGCGACTCTGGGGCTGCCCCTGCGCAAGGCCCCCGAAGACGAAAAAGAGTTCGAGTTCGATCCTCACGTCTGGCTCGATCCCCTGCTCGCTAAAGAGATGATCAAGAACATCGAGAGGGGACTGATCCGGGCCGACAGCGCCGGACGAGCCGTTTACGAAGCCAATGCCCGAAGTTTTCAGTCTAAGCTCGACGCGCTCGATGGCAAGATCCGACTGGGGCTGGCCAACTGCCGTCTGCGCGATCTGATCATCTCGCATCAGTTCTTGGATTACTTTGCGGCTCGGTATAATCTGAAGGCGCACGCGCTCTCGGGGCTGGAGCCGGAGGAGCCGACGGCGCGGCGGCTGGCCGAGCTGATCGAGTTGGGCAAGCGCTTGGGGATCAAGTATATCTTTGCCGAACCGGAGGTGAAGCTGCGCGCGCTGGAGGTCTTGGCGCGCGAGCTGGGCGCTAAGATCTTGCCCCTAGATCCCATCGAAGGGCTGAGCGAAGAGGACGAAAAAGAGGGCAAGAACTATCTCTCGCTGATGGAGGAGAATCTTGACAATCTCCGGGTAGGGCTAGAATGCCGATAGGCGAAGCAGTTATAGAGATCGAAGATCTCTCGTTCAGCTATGGCGCGGAACCGGTACTCGAGAAGATCTCGCTCGCGGTGCAGCGCGGGGATTTTCTAGGGGTGATCGGCCCCAACGGCGGCGGGAAGACGACCCTGCTCAAGCTCGTCTTGGGGTTGCTTCCCGCGCCGCCGGGGTGCGTTCGGCTCTTTGGGCAGCCGTTAGAGATGTTTAAAGAGCGCGCTCGGGTCGGGTACGTGCGCCAGCGGGCGCTCTCTCTAGAACAGCGCTTCCCCGCAACGGTAGAGGAGATCGTCTCGCTGGGGCGTGTGCCGCGCTTGAGCCGTTGGCGTCCTTGGGGGTCGGCAGATACGCGCGCGGTACGCGCGGCCCTACGCGCCGTTGAGATCGAGGAGCTGCGCGAGCGCTCGATCTGGGAGCTGTCTGGGGGGCAGCAGCAGCGCGCCTGGTTGGCGCGCGTCTTGGCGCAAGAGCCGGAACTGTTGCTCTTGGACGAACCGACCACGGCCGTGGACCCCAGGGCCGAAGCCGAGTTCTACGGATTGCTAGAGAAGCTCAACCGCGAGCAGGGGCTGACGGTCGTTCTCGTCTCGCACGACCTCGAGACGATCGCCCGTCAAGTGACCAAGATTGCGTGTCTGAACAAGCGCTTGCTCTACTATGGGGTTCCCGAAGAGTGCTCCCACCCCATCTTAGAAGAGTTGTACGCGGGCAAACGCGTGTTGCATCATGGGCACGGCTGGGCTAGTTCGCCCTCTCCCTCGCAGGGAGAGGGAACGGGGTGAGGGTGCGTGATGTTCGAGATCTTCGACTATGAGTTCATGCGTCTGGCGTTTATAGGGGGGACTGTTGTCGCGATCCTCGCCCCAACGATTGGGATCTTCTTAGTGCCAAGGCGCTACGCGCTCATCGGCGATGGGCTGGGGCACATCGCGTTTGGGGGGATCGGGCTGGCGCTCTTTCTGAAGTTCGAGCCGACAGCGACGGCGCTGGCGATCTCGATCTTAGCAGCATTAGGGATTGAACGACTGCGCGCGACGGGGCGTTTGAGCGGCGATGTCGCGATTGCGCTCTTTCTCTCTGGAGGGCTAGCGATCGGACTGATCTTAGCGCGTCTGGCCAAGCGCTCGACCGATCAGTTGTGGACCTATCTGTTCGGCAGCATTCTGACGCTCAAAGCAGAAGATCTTTTATGGATGATCCCCTTGGCGCTGGGGGTGCTAGCCACCGTCTTTCTGTGGCGACGGGAGTTGCTCTACAGCACGCTGGATGAAGAGACGGCGCGCGCTTCAGGGGTGGCGGTCTCTGGGATCAATCTGCTCTTTGTCTTGCTGACAGCGATAACGATTGTCTTGTCTATGACGATTGTGGGGCTGCTGCTGATCTCGGCGCTGATCGTGCTTCCGGTGGCGGCGGCGTTGCAGCGGGCGCGCAGCGTGCGGCAAGCGTATCTCTTAGCGCTTCTCGTGAGCTTGATCTCGGTCTATTTGGGCCTGATTGGGTCGTATTATCTGGACACGCCCCCAGGGCCGACGATCGTGCTGAGCGCGTTGGGGCTTTTTGGGGGGATGAGCGTGATCGCGGGCAGGCCCTAGAGTTCCACCGTCTGCTTCCAGTCGGCGATCTCGGCGGTCAGCTTGAGCTTCTCGGCTATGGCGCTGCGCAGGCCCAGCAGCGCGCGCATCTCCCCGTGCACCAGATAGATCTTTTTCGGTTTTTGCGTCTGGCTGAGAAAGCGCAGCAGCCCGGTGCGGTCGGCGTGCGCCGAAAAGCCGTTGATCGTCCACAGTTGCGCCCGAACGGCGATCTCTTCGCCGAAGATGCGCACCGTGCGCGCCCCTTCGATCAGGCGCCGTCCCAGCGTCCCCTCGGCCTGAAAGCCCGTGAAGATCACGCTGCACTCCGGGCGCCAGAGCTGATGCTTCAAGTGGTGCCAGATCCGCCCGCCGTTGCACATGCCGCTCCCCGCGATAATAATCGCGTGGCTCTGAATCGCGTTAATCGCCCGGGACTGTTCGGGGGAGCGCACAAACCGCAACGCCGGGAAATCAAAGGGATTGGGGCTATGAAGCAAATGACGCGCCTCGTCGGGCTTGAGGTACTCGCCGTAACGCCGGAAAGTACGCGTCACCGAGATCGCCAGCGGGCTGTCTAAGAAGATCTGACAGGGGGGCAACTCATGGCGCCGATGGAGCTGAAAGAGCACCGCGAGCAGCTCTTGGGTGCGCTCTAGCGCCAAGCTCGGCAACAGCACATTCCCCCCGCGCGCAAAGGTCATCACGATCGCCTGCTTGAGTTCGCTGATCGAGTCGCGCATCGAGCGATGCTCGCGGTCGCCGTAGGTGCTCTCTAAGATCACGACGTCGGCCGGGCTAGGCTCGCTGGGGTCAGGAATGAGCAGCTTCTCGCGGTTGCCGATGTCCCCCGAGAAGAGCAATCTTTTGGGCTTCTGGCGTCCTTCAGTGACTCGGATTTGTAAATACGCAGATCCCAAGATATGCCCGGCATCGCGGAACTCGACGGTCACGCCCTTAGCGAGCTGAATCGCTTTGTTATAGGCGACGGGCGGGGCGAAGTGGCCCATCGTCGCTAAGGCGTCTTCGATGTCGTAGAGAGGCTTGACGATCTCGGCCCCTTCGCGGCGGCGTTCTTTGCGATTGAGCACCTCACACTCTTCTTCTTGGAGCTGGGCGCTGTCGAGCAAGAGCAAGCGGGTCAGGTCGCGTGTCGGCTCGGTGCACACGATCTCCCCGGAGAAACCCTCGCGCACCAGGCGGGGGATGAGTCCGCAGTGATCGAGATGGGCGTGGGTCAGCAAGAGATAGTCGATCTGGCGCGGGGGAAAGCCAAAGGGCAATCTGTTGCGGCTCTCCTCGGTCCCCTGATAGAGTCCACAGTCGATTAAGATACGGAGCTTGCCGATCTGTAAGAGCGCACAAGAGCCAGTGACGCTCTTGGCCGCGCCATGAAACGTCAGCCTCACAAGGCTTTAGTTTAACCGGTCGCAAGGGGAACTGCAACGCCGTGGCGCGAAAACGCCGATGAGGTGAGAAAAAAGACCATCAGCCCCCGCTGGAGATGAAGCCCCAAAGCCAACCCGGTATAATAGCCTAAACTGCGATAAGGGGTGGTTGGTATTCTGTCAGCAAGACTCGATCGTCGAGGCTTTCTTAGGCTGGTGGGCCTGGGCGTGGGCAGCGCTTGGGTGTTTAGAACCCAAGGGCAGGCCCCCCGTCCTCTCAAGCTCAGCCTCATGCCCGCTCAAGACGTCGTGACCTTGGCGTTTGCGCTGGAGCGCAATCTCTTCGCCAAGCACGGCCTCCCCGTCGAGTTGGTCTGCGGCGGCAACACGCTCGAGCGCAACGCGGCCTTCAGCGCCGGTCAGCTCGACGCTCTAGCTGTAGATCTCACCAGCGCGTTGGTGCTCCTGGGGCGACGGGTCCCGGCCGCGATCGTGAGCACGCTCTTTGAGCCGGTCCCCAACCCCCGCAATAACAACGCCATCGCGCGCACCGTCGCGCTCTTGACCCATAAATTCAGCAACTATAAGACGCTCGACGACGTCATCAGAGCCGGCCCCCGACGCCAGATCACGCTCATCCAGCCATCCGATATGGAGTACATGACCGATCAGTTGTTGCTTGCCAAGGGCGTGCGCGCCGGCGACCTCAATCGCTACTATACCGGCGTCGAAGATTACGATCGCATTCAACAGATCGCACAGTTTTTGGGAGCCGGCTCTCAGGGGGTTCCGGTGGGCGTCCTGCCCGAACCCCATGCGACGCTTACGGAGATCGTCGCCGAAGCGAACCAGATGGGCATGATCGCCTTGGCTGATTATCAGTCCGTGCGCACTCCTCCCAGCGTCATCCTCTTCCGCAAGGCCGTTCTTGAAGAGCGCGGCGCCCAGATGAGCCGATTCTTCGCGGCCCTGCGCGAATCGATCACTACGCTCAACAGCAGTGCGCGCGAGTTTATCATCTCGACGCTGATCAAAGCCGCTGTAGATATCTGCTTTCCCGACTTAAAAGGCCAGGAGTTGCAGTTCCCTGCGGGCTGGCAGGAGAAGCTGCGCATTCCCCACTTCCCCATGCCCAGAGCGTTGAAGAGAGAAGAGTTCGACGCCCAAGTCGAATGGGCGCTCTCCAAGCGCTACCTGCGCGAGCGCCTCGCGTTCGAGGCCTCCGTAGATTTCCGCTATCTGGGATCTTAACGCATCTACATGCGCGTTGAGGAGAGGGCTCATGATCCGGCTGGACGGTCTGCGCTTGGACTATCGGGACGGAGACCAGACCGTGCGGGTCATCGAGCGCCTAGATTTGGAGATCGCCGATGGGGAGAGCGTGGCGGTCTTGGGACCTTCGGGGTGCGGCAAGACCAGCCTGCTCTATATGATCTGCGGGCTGACCCGTCCCAGCGCCGGGCGCGTCGTGCTCGACGGCGAAGTGGTAAGCGGGCCGCGCCGCGATGTCGCGATCATCTTCCAAGATCTGGGGCTTCTGCCGTGGAAGACGGTCTGGAAGAACGCCAGCCTGGCGTTAGAGCTGGGGGGGAGGCCGACGACACCGCAGACCGATGCTCCTCCCGAAGAGATCGCTTCGGAGCTGCGCAAGCGCCAGAAGTCCGTCTGGGTGGGCTATCTGTGGTTGCTGCTGACGGGGCTGTGGGCCGCGGGCCAACGCTTCTATCTGGAGCGGCCCTTCTCAGCCGCCGTCTATCTGATAGCCCTAGCGCTTTGGGCGATCACTCTGGGCTTTTACATCAGCGAGATCCAAAAAGCGCTAGAACTGCGCCCCGATATGCCCTGGGGCGAACTGCTCTGGGGAGAGTGGCGCCGCTGGGGATTGCTGATCCCGCTCGTGCCCCTAACCGTCGGGCTGCTCGTCCGTTGGGTCTATGATCTCTTGACGCTGCCGCGCCAGATCGCCCAAGCCAACGAGCTGATCGCCCAACAGATCCTGCAAGTCAAGCCGTTGCTGGACCAGCTGGGGCTTCAAGGGCTGTACGATCGCTATCCGATGCAGCTGTCGGGAGGGGAGCGCCAGCGCGTCGCGCTCACGCGCGCCCTCTCGATCCATCCGAAAGTCTTGCTCATGGACGAGCCGCTCGCCGCGCTCGATGCGTTCACCCGCGAGCGCCTCCAAGAGCTGCTCTTTCAGCTCTGGCAGGAGCGCCGATTCACTCAAATTATCGTCACGCACGACATTCAAGAGGCGGTCTTCTTGGGCGAGCGCATCGTGATCTTGAGCGAGAAGCCCGCGACGATCAGGAGAATCATCGTCAACGATTGCGTAGGGGGCTCGCGCACCAGCCCGGAGTTTTACGAGAAAGTCCGCCAGGTCCGACAAGCCCTCGAATCGGGAGCGCAAGAGCAGCGATGAGAGAGCGACAGCCGTATCTGACGGGGTATCTGTTGGGGATCGCGCTCTTCTTTGGGGTGTGGTGGGCGGGGAGCTGGCTCGTGCAGACGCTCTTTGCCGACGAGCCGTTCAAAGCGTTCGCCCTGCCCTCTCCCGACAAGGCCGTCCAGATTCTCATCGCAGACTGGGTGGATCTCTCCAAGCACTTCTTCGCCAGCGGCTATCGCGTGCTCGCGGGGATCTTGTTGGCTCTCGTGATCGCCGTGCCCTTGGGCTTGGTCATCGGGCATGAGCGCCAGTTAGACGAGCTCTTCAGCCCTTCTATCTATTTGAGTTACCCCATCCCCAAGGTCGTCTTCTTGCCCTTGCTGTTTGTCTTTTTGGGCATCTACGATGCTCCTAAGATCGGCTTGATTATGATCATTCTGTTCTTTCAGATTCTGCTGTCTGCCCGCGACGCGGCCAAGAGCATCTCCAAGAGCCATATCTTAGCTGTAGCGAGCACGGGGGCCAGCAAGTGGCAGATCTACAAGCACGTGATCATTCCCGGCAGCCTGCCCGCGATCCTCTCGACGCTGCGCGTCTCGGTGGGCATGGCGATCATGGCGCTGGCTCTGACCGAATCGTTTGCGGCTCAGTATGGGCTGTGGATGTACATCGCGCGTCAGTGGCGGCTCCTGCAGTACGATTCGATGTTCGCTGGGATCCTGGCCATGGGCTTGTTGGGCTTGCTCTTTTATATTCTCATAGATATTTTAGAGCGCTGGATCTGCAAGTGGCAGTATCTGTCGCGAGCATGAAGCGAGGCTGTTGACAGGGCTGGGTGGCTCTCTTAGAATGAGGGCGTGAAGCTCCGAAAAATCTTGGCCGTCGTCAACTTTGACAAGCCTCATCACGAGTCGGCGGTCGAGCGTCTGCGCGCGTGGGGGAAGGCGCATCAAGTCGGTATAGTGATCCGTGCGGGGATCGATCCCCAGCCGCCGGCCGAGCGCGACTTCGATCTCGTGCTGACGTTGGGAGGCGATGGGACGCTGCTGAAGGGGGCGCGCTGCGCCCTGGAGAGCGACTGTCCGGTCTTGGGGGTCAATCTGGGCGGGCTGGGCTTCTTGACGTCGGTGGCTGAAGCCCATCTAGAGAGCGCGTTGGATCGGGTGCTTGCTGGAGAGCTGCGCGTGGAGAGGCGCATGCGCGTCGAGGTCGTTGGGGAGATCAGCGCCCTCAACGAGATCGCTCTGGTACACGCCCACGCCAGCGCCCACACGGAGATCGAGCTGTTTTTCAATGAGATCCCACTGGCGCGTTACGCTGGCGACGGCGTGCTGATCGCCACGCCGACCGGCTCGACGGCCTATTCGCTCTCGGCGGGCGGCCCGATCGTCGAACCGACGTTGGAGGCCCTGCTCATCACGCCCTTGTGCGTGCATCGTCTGGGTGTGCGGCCTCTGATCTGCAATGCCGCTCGCACGGTGCGGGCGGTGGCCCGCCGCCCGGCGCTCGTCTTGGCCGACGGCGATCCCGTGAGAGAGCTAGCCCCCAACGACGAGTTGATCATCCGAAGGGCGTCGCGATATACCCAGCTTATCGTATTGAATACAGATTTTCTTGAACCGTTGCGGCACTTAAGCTGGGGCCGTTAACGCCCCTTGATGGGGATCTCGATAAAGAGGCTCTGAGTTGTGGTTCCGGTAGGGGTAATCAGAGAGCTGCCGGTGAGCGCCAAGCCGGCGATGCTCACCCCGATCTTAAACTCTTGAAACGCGGGGCTGAAGGTCGCCTGCCCTGTCAATTGCACGCTGCCTACCTGGGCGCGGATCGTATAGATCTGATGGGTCAAGCCCAGGCTGCGCTCGAAGGTCGTCACTCCGGAGAGGGCCGCCGCCCCCAGGGAGATCTCCAGTGCGATCTTCTCTTGGCTGACTTGCAGGGTCTGGGGGTCTAGCTCGATCTGGCCTAAGAGTTGGCCGGGGCCGAGCTCGGTGCGCAGGGTCACGGTAGCGCGTTGGAGCAGGAGCCGCCAGCGCTCGTCGAGTCGCAGAGAGCTGCGGCCCTCTAGCTGCGTGGGGAGCGGCAAGAGCGTAGGGCCGTCGAGATTGAAGATCAGCGTCAGCTCCCGCAGGGCACGGGCCCCTTGCTCTTTGAAGAAGTCTTCAAGAAGGGCGCGTATCAGCGCATCAAGATCTTGCAGGCGCGCTTCGAGTTCCCCGACGGTGCCGAACTCCCACAGCAGTGCTGGGGCCTCTGCGTGGTCAGTGCTTGCAGTCCGCAGCAGTTGGCCCAGGTGCAGCTCCGACAGATTGGGCGTGGCCAGCCGTGGCGGCTCTACCTGGGCTACCGTGAGCGCAGGCGCGCGCTCTTCGGCTCCGATTCGCCATTGCAAGACCAAGCCCGCGGTGCACCGCCCCGCGGCGCTCTCGCCGATCGTGCAGCCTTGGGCTACCGACGAAAGCGAGAGGCCGAGCGCGGCGCCAAGGGTCAGAACGCTCCAAAGCCATCGCCGAGATCGGGTCATCCATTTTCTATCATAAGACCTAGGCATACGCGCGTCAATCCCGGCGTCGCTGCTCGTGAGCGCTTCTGGGAGGGAGGGGAAGGAGGGGCTTGGCTCCGTGTACTCCAGAAGCGTCGGGGAAAAATCCTCTCCTTGGGGAGGAGGTCGGGCAAACCCCCAGAGAGGCAAAACCCGTGCGCTTCCTGCTAGGGTCGTAGCTTAGGCACTCGGCATCCCAAGCCCCTTTGGTACAGAAGAGAGTGGGCTTTGCGCTCCGATTCTAGCCCATTCTCTGTGCCAAAGACATAGAAATCCGGTGGAAATTCCGTGACCGTCGCTATTGACGAACGGCAGAGCAGACGCTAGACTGAGAGCCGATGCGACCGTTACGTTTGAGCTTGCGGTATAAGTTTGTCTTCACTCTGGTAGCGTTTACGCTTCTGGTAGCGATCCCGTTGGGGGCGCTTTCGATCATGAGGTTCGCAGAGGCCTTGGAGGAGCAGTTGGTCATCCGTTGGGAGACCACAGCCAAAGGATGGTTGGCGATGTTTGAAAACTCGGCTCTGAGAATCATGCCCCCTCAGGAACGCGCTGAGCATTGCCTCAGTCTATTGCTCGATCAACCGGAAATTCTGGTTCTTCACGTGACCGTTGGAGGTACTCCCATCTGTCTTGTCCACAGCAGCCAGATCTCCAATAACAGCGAGCTGCAATCGCTCTTCTTCTTCAAAGAGCCTCCTCCCGCAGGGATCTCTTACGAGAAGCACCGTCTCGGAAATCTGCCGATCTTGAAGCTCTCCTACACCCGACCTGTGGTGATCAACGAAGTATTGTCAGGAACCAGTATTGAGACGTTCTCCCTCTTGCAGTTTGGGCTCAACATGAGCGATGTGCAATCACAGGTCCAACGGGAGACCGCTAATATCGCGCTGATTGTCTTGGGGTATGTAGTCCTAGGGATCGTGATCGCGTTTGCGTTCTACAAGATGATCCTGGGGCCGGTGGAGAGCTTGACAGAGGCGCTCAAGCGCTTCAAGCGCGACAAGAGCGCCCGCGCTTCGGTGCGCAGCGGCGACGAGTTGGAGACTCTCGCTCAGGAGTTCAACCAGATGGCCGACGTCATCGCCGAGCGCAACCAAGAACTCGAGGAGATGAATCTCGCATTAAGCAAGGCCAATCGCGCCAAGTCTGACTTTCTCGCCGTCATGAGCCACGAGCTGAAGACCCCTCTGCACGCGATTCGCGGGTATTCCCAGCTCTTGCTGGAAGGCGTAGACGGCCCGCTCACCCCCGCCCAGCGCGAAGATCTGCAAAACATCCTCCATTCGGGAGATCACTTGCTTGAGCTGATAGAAAATATCTTGAAATTTTCCAAGATCGAAGCGGGCGAAGACCGCCCGTACTTTGAAGTGATCGATCTGTCGGCCATCGCCGAAGAAGCGATCAAATCCGTGAGCGCGCTCGCTCGCAAGAAGAATCTATTGATCGAATCGCACGTCGAACCCGCGCTGCTCTACGCCGACAGCACCAAGCTCAAGCAGATCTTGCTCAATCTCTTGAGCAACGCGATCAAGTACACCGAGCGCGGGAAGATCACCGTTTCGGGGGAGATTCGAGAGAACGAGTATCTTCTGGTGGTGTCTGACACGGGACTAGGGATTCCCGCTCACGAGCGCGAGCGCATCTTCGAGCCGTTCACACAGCTGGACGGCTCGAGCACGCGGGAATCTCAGGGGGTGGGTCTAGGGTTGGCAATCGTAAAGAGATACGTCGAGATGCACGGGGGGCGCGTCTGGGTGGAGAGCGAGCTGGGGCAGGGCAGTCGCTTCTCGGTCGCGCTCCCTCTCCAGCATCAGCTTGATGCTCTAGAGGAGGTTCGCCATGCGCATTCTCATCGCTGAAGACGACGCCAATTCGCTCCATTTGTTAAAAAAATACTTAGAGTCCAAAGGGCACCATGTAATCGGTGCGCTCAACGGGCAAGAGGCTTTGGAGAAGTGCACCCAAGAGAAGCCCGACGTGCTCTTGCTCGATGTGATGATGCCCAAGCTCGACGGCTGGACGGTCTTGCAGAGACTTCGCGAGAGCAACATCAAGATCCCTGTCATCATGGTGACGGCCAAGGACTCGACCGACGACAAAGTGCGGGGCTTCTCGACAGGGGCTGACGATTATATTACGAAGCCCTTCGATCTGCGCGAAGTCGAAGCGCGTCTAGAAGCCGTGATGCGTCGCGTGAGCCAGTCGCCCTACATGCAAGTGGGGGCGCTGCAGATTGACGATGAGCGCAAAGAAGTCCGTCTCTACGGGCAGACGATTGAACTCTCTCCCAAAGAGTATGATCTGTTGAAGCTCTTGGCTTCACGTCCGGGGAAGGTCTTCTCGCACCGCGAGATCATTGACGCCATCTGGCAAGACAACCCCTATGCGTCTTCCGAGGACGTCAAGAAATATATCTATCTGCTGCGCAACAAGCTCGAGAAAGACGCTGAAGACCCGAAGATCATCCTCACCGTGCGCGGGTTTGGGTATAAGCTGGGCTTGGTGTAATCTGACTCGGATCAGACTTGGTTGGCCAGCTCCTGCGCCTCGCGCACCAGACCCCGCAGAAACTCCAGCCCCGCCTGCCAAAAGTTCGGATCGTTGATGTTCACTCCCAGCGGGGCGAGCAGCTTCGGCGGGCTTTCCGAGCCGCCCGCCGATAAGACCTCTAAATACTTGGGCACAAACGCTTCGCCCTCGCTCAGATACTTCTGATAGAGCGCCAGCACTAAAAGCTCGCCAAACGCATACGCATAGCAATAGAAGGGCACGTGAATGAAATGCCCGATATAGAGCCACCACCAGCCGTAATCGTCCGTCAGCTTGACGGAGTCGCCGAACATCGCGCGATTGGCCTCCAGCCACAGCGGGTTGATCTGCGCGGCTGTTAGTTCGCCTTGAGCGCGCCGGGCTTCGTGCAGCCTCTGCTCAAAGCGCGTCAGCACGATCTGCCGGAAGATCGTCGCGAACGAATCTTCGAGCTTCTCGCAGAGCAGAGCCAGCCGCGTGCGCGCGTCGGACGTCTCGTGTAAGAGCTTTCTGAACGTGAGGATCTCACCGAAGGTGCTGGCCATCTCTGCGGTCGTGAGCGGCGTATCAAACTGCAGATAGCCCACCCCGCGAGAGAGATACTGATGGATTCCATGCCCCAGCTCGTGCGCCAGCGTCATCGCATCGCGCAATCTGTCCGTATAGTTCATCAAGATATACGGATGCACACTGGGAACAGTCCCCGCGCTGAAGGCCCCTCCGCTCTTGCCCATGCGCACCTCAGCGTCTATCCAATTTTTATCAAAGAACTCTTGGACGATCTCACCCGCCCGCGGCGAGAAGTCCCGATACGCCTCCAAGACGATGCGCCGCGCATCGCTCCATTTGCACTCCGGCAGATCCGAGAAGATCGGCGCGTAGCGATCGTAATCGTAGAGCGTGCGCAGCCCTAACAGTCTCTTTTTCAAAGCGTAATACCGACGGACGATCTCATACCCCTGCTCGCACGCGCTCATCAGGGCATCTACGGTCTGGGGTTCGATCTCGTTGGCCAGGTGCCGGGAGGCCATCGGCGTGGGGAACTTTCGCAAGTCGTCGTTGATCTTGTGGTCGAAGACGAGCGTATTGAAGATATACGTCAGCAAGCGTTCGTTATTCTTGAGAGCTTCGGTAACGGCTTGGGCTGCGCTCTGGCGCGTCTTGCGATGGGGGTCGTGCAGCAGCGATAGCGCGCGATCTAAATTGACGATCTGGGCGCGCTTGCCGCGTCCGAGTTTGATCTGCATCCCGGCGACTTGCTCGCTGAAGAGCCGTTGGAACGCGCGCGCGCCCGTGTTCGCTTTCAAGTCTAACAGCTTCTCTTCTGGCTCGGAGAGCTTGTGGGGTCGGAAGAGCCGTGATTTCTCCAGATAGTGCCGATAGCGCTTCAGCTCCGGGGCTTGGATATATCTTTGCGCTCTTTCGTCAGAGAGATCCATCCATTCGAGTTCAAAGAAGAGCAAGTGCTGGCGGATTTGGGTATTGCGCTCTTGCGTAGCTTGCAGCAGCGCGCCGTGGCGCGGGTTTTGGGTGTCTTGGGCGTGGAGCAGTTGGGCGTAGTGCACGGGCTTGTCCATCTGTTCACAGATGCGCTCTAATTCCGTGAGCGCCTCATAAAGCTCTAGGGCCGATAGCCCTTGGGCTAAGCGTCCGCGATAGCGCTGCTCGAAGCGCTGCGCTTGAGCGAGCGCGTCAGCCAAGTCGCGCGAGAGCGCAGGGTCGTCTACACTCTGATAGAGATCGCGCAAGTCCCAGACGACGCCAGCGGCGCTGCTTGTAGGCGTAGCCTCTTTTTGGAGAGTCTGCATCGTTGAAGCTCCTTCTATTGATCTGTTAAAAGCATTATAGCCATTGGGGGAATATCTATGCCATGCTCGTAGAACCCGGCGTGATGATCTGCGGGGTTGCGATCAGTTGGGGGCTTTCTTTCAGCTCCGGCGGCAGCTTAAAATAGCGCTCGACGT
Source organism: Candidatus Bipolaricaulota bacterium (assembly GCA_025061735.1). GTDB lineage: Bacteria > Bipolaricaulota > Bipolaricaulia > RBG-16-55-9 > DRXL01 > SKYB132. Next base: position 4,159 of record JANXAU010000032.1, on the reverse strand, counting down.
GGCCCAGCAGCCCGTGCAGATACTTTCTCGGCTGAGCCGTGTCGGAGAACGCTTGCAGAATTTGTAAACTCTTCTCGACGGCTTCTAGCGCTTCCGTCTGCAACGACGGCTCGTGCTTCAAACGCTCTTCCAAACCCTTCCAAAGATGCGCCCCCAACGGGGTGCTGCTCGTCTCGATGATCGCAATCGTGCCCAGCCGACGCTTGAGAAACTCTAGCGCTTCGGCTATATCGGCCTCCGTTCCCAAGACGCGCTCCCGATAAAACCGATAGATGAGCGTCTCTAGAAAGATTATTAGATCGAGCACGCGCTCCTTGTTCGCTTTGTACAGAGACTCGGTCTCGTTGAGCCAGAGCCGATGAAACTCTTCGGCCAAACGTGCCCGTTGGTAGCCTTCGTGGGTTTTGAAGTACTTGCAACTGACGGGGCAATTGATCGCAACGCCGCGGTGCTGGCCGCAGCAGAGAGAGCAGATGAGACCCCCCAACACGGGGCAGGCGCGTTTGCCCGGCTGTTGGTGACAATAGATGCAGAGGGACATTTAGATAAATCCCATCTCGGCGCGGATCTCTTCCGACATCATCTCTGGGCTCCAAGGGGGATCGAAGACGAACTCAACCGTCACGTTGACATCATCGCCGTAGCGGGCCTTGATCGCGCGCTCTACGTCTTGCTGCAAGACGTCGTAGAGCGGGCACCCAACGGTCGTGAGGGTCATCTCGATGCGCACGTCCTTGTCCGAGCGCACCTCGACGTCGTAGAGCAGTCCCAGATCTACGACGTTGTAGCCCAGCTCCGGGTCGAAGACGTTCTCGCGGATCAGCTCGCGGATCTCTGCGGGGGTCATAGCTCTCACGCTCCTTTGTCTAGAGAATTGAATCGCTCTTGCACGGCTTTAGCGATCTTGTGGAACTCTTGCGCCGCGGGAGACGACGGCTCGGCGATCACGATGGGCACGCCCGCGTCGCCGCCCGCGCGCAGCTTCGGATCCAAGGGAATCTGTCCCAAGAGCGGGATATTCTGCCTTCGGGCTTCGGCCTCGCCGCCGCCTTGCCCGAAAATATACTCCCGATGCCCGCACTTCGGACAGAGATAATACGCCATGTTCTCTACGATCCCCCAGATGGGCACGCCCAGCTTCTGAAAGGCCCCGATCCCACGACGCACATCGGCGAGCGCCACTTCTTGGGGAGTCGTCACGGCTATTGCTCCGCTCAGCTTGACGTCTTGGGCCAGCCCCAACGGCGCGTCCCCAGTCCCCGGGGGAAGATCTAAGATCAGATAATCTAAATCAGACCACGCGGTCGTATCAAGCAGCTCATTGATCGCCTTGGAGATCATCGGGCCGCGCCAGATGAGCGGATCGCCTCCGCCCACCAATAGCCCAATCGACATCGCATAGACGCCATGCTTGTAGATGGGTAGGAGTTTCCCGTCTTGGACGCGCGGCTGCTCGTTCAGCCCCAACAGATTTGGGATATTCGGACCGTGCACGTCGGCGTCAAACAGCCCGACGCGCGCCCCCTGCTGCGCCAGCGCAACGGCTAAGTTAACGCTGACGGTGCTCTTGCCCACCCCGCCCTTGCCGCTGAAGACCGCGACGATATGGCGAATCTGGGGGAACTCGAGCTGCTTGGTCGGATGGATCGCTTGGGGTTGACGACGCGGCGGGGCGGCTTGGCTCTGGACGAACGAGACTTCTACTGTTGTGACGCCGGGCACCGAGCGCACCGCTTGCTCGGCCCACGTGCGCAGTTGGGACTTGGACGCATACGCCGGCAGCAGCTTCAGCTTGAGCATCACGCGCCCACCGTCTACAGCGATCTCCTCGACCAGATCGCGGAGCGAACGGTGGGCCTTGGGGATCTCGACACCCATCAGGGCCTTCTGGATCTCTTGGTATAGATTCATCGTTCTGGTTTCTCGTTTTGCTGAAGGATATCTGCCAGCGTGAGCGAGGCGAGATACTCTTCTAGCTTGGCATTGATGATCTCCCAGATAGAGCTAGTAGGGCACTTGAGTTCGATGGCGCACTTGAGGCCGGGGTCGAGGCAGGTGACCAGCGCGATGGGGCCGTCGAGCGCACGGACGATCTCGCGCAGCGTAATTTGAGCGGGGCGCCTCTTGAGGCGATACCCCCCGCCGCGACCGTGCGCCGCTTCGACAAACCCCTTCTCCCGCAGCTCTTGCATGATCTTCTCCAGAAATGGCTCTGGAATCCCGTGTTCGCTGGCGAGTTGACCAATCGAGACCGGCGTGTCGTTGTAGTGCAAGGCGAGCGTGTAGAGCGCTCGCAGGCCGTAGTCGCTCTTGCGGGTTACTTTCATATAAAAGCCGAGTATAGAACTCTGAGTTTATTTTAGAGCAAACAAGCCCGAAGGGCAACTGCCCGATCGCGCTTGAGCGAAGGCCCGCTCTCTGCTATAGTTAAAAGCCATGAGCCGAGGACGTTTTTATATCTTCACGTGGGGCTGCCAGATGAACGAGCACAAGTCCGAGGGGATGGCGGGGGTGCTCGTGCGCGCGGGGTATCTGCCCGCCGAGGACCCCGCCCAGGCCGACATCGTGCTCTTCAATACGTGCATGGTGCGCGAAAAGCCCGTAGATAAGCTCTATTCGGAAGCGGGCAAGATCGCCCTGCTCAAAGAAGAGAATCCCCGTCTGCTGTTGGGCGTGGGCGGCTGCGTCGCGCAAGCGCTCAAAGAGAGGCTCTTTCGCAAAAGTTCGGCGATTGATTTTGTCTTTGGCAGCTCGAATATCTCGGAGTTGCCCGATCTGATCGAGCGAGCGCGGCGCGCGCGCGCCCTGGGTCGCCCCGGCTGGGTCATGGCCGTAGACAAGATCCCCGATAGATTAGAAGATCTGCCCTATCTGCGCACCAGTCGGTTCCAAGCCAAAGTGACGATCACCGAAGGGTGCTCGAACTTCTGTTCGTTCTGCATCGTCCCGTACACGACGGGGCTGCTGCGCAGCCGCCTCCCCGGAGAGATCATCGCCGAGGTGAGCGCGCTGGCCCAGCAGGGCTACAAAGAGGTCCAGCTCTTGGGCCAGAACGTAGATTCTTACGGCAAAGACTTGAAGAACCCGCAGATTACCTTTGCGAATCTCTTGCGGGCGCTCACCGAGATCCCCATCGCCCGCGTTCGCTTCACCAGCTCCCATCCCCAAGACATCACCGACGACGTGATCGCCGTCATGGGGGAAGAGAATAATATCTGCGAGCATCTTCATATGGCGGTGCAGTCGGGCAGCAATCGAGTCCTAGACGAGATGCGCCGCGGCTACACCCGCGAGCGCTTCTTAGAGTTAGTACGCGCGCTCAAAGAGCGTGTCCCTGGCATCAATATCACGACAGATATTATCGTGGGTTTCCCCACCGAGACCGAGGAGGATTTCGAGCAGACCGTAGATTTAGTGAAGCAGGCGCGCTTCGGCGGCGCGTTTATCTTTAAATACTCGCCTCGCCCCGGCACGATCGCCTTCTATAAGTACAAAGATACCGTTCCCCCCGAGGAGAAGCAGCGGCGCTTGGAGATTCTGCTCGAGCTGCAGAAGCAGATCACCCACGAAGAGAACCGCAAGCGCATCGGCCAGACGGTCGAAGTCTTGGTCGAAGGCCCAGCGCGCCACGACGGCCTCTTCCTGGGCAAGACCCGCGACCACAAGACCGTCGTCTTCTCCAGCCCCGAAGACCTCACCGGGGAGCTGGTCTGGGTCCGAGTGACCGATGCCTCCGTGGCTGGGCTGGTGGGCGAAGTGACTCTTCCCCCTCTCCCTTCTAGGGAGAGGGTTGGGGTGAGGGTCGAAGCCCACGTTTAAGCACGAGTGATCCCCCTATGATTCTCACGGTGACGCCCAGCCCCGCGATTGATAAGATCTATTGGATTGAGAAGCTCAATCTAGAAGGGGAAGCGCCCCTGACGCGCGCTACGCGCTCGTACTTGAGCGCGGGGGGCAAGGGGATTAACGTCTCGATCTTCTTGGCCAGGATGGGGATCGAGAACGTGGCGATGGGGTTTATCGCCGGGGAGACGGGGCGTGCGCTGGAGCGGCGCGTCCGGGAGGAGAACATCACGACGAGCTTCATCTGGGCCGAGGGGGAGACGCGCACCAACGTCACGCTCTTGGAGAAGGGCCGTGAGCAGCGCCCTATACAGAT
>JANXAU010000070.1 GCA_025061735.1 Candidatus Bipolaricaulota bacterium | reverse complement strand
CATAGAAACGATCGTCGTGGTGGGCGGCGTAGCAGCCAACTCGCGCCTACGAGAGCGCTTGCTGGCTCATAGAGACTACAGAGTCTTATTCCCCAAGATGGAGCTGTGCACCGATAACGCCGCGATGATCGCGGCGTGCGCTTATTTTAGAAACACAATTTTAGGACAGAGGGATTCTTTGGAGTTAGGGCCGGACCCGAGTCTACGGCTCTCAGCGCGTGAGCAGCGCTAGAATGATGCCAGCCCCGGAATCGAGCGATTGCAGCGCCTTGCCCACGATAGCCCCTTCGCACTCGCGGGGAGAGCGACAACGCATCGCGTAGCCCGGTTGGGAGGAGCTGGTCAGCAAGTCTCCCGGTCGGATTGGACCGTTCTCGGTTGTCACTTTAACAGGGACGCGCCCCAAGAGCGCCAAGAGCGCAGTTCTCTCGTTAACTCTCTCCCCTTGCGCTCCCAGCACCACCCCCGGCTGCGTCGCGATCACCCCGGCGATGAGCGCGCTGTAGGGCGTGCGGGACTTGCGATAGCTCTTAGGGCGAGTGGGGTCAAGCTCGACGAGATCGCCCGGCTCGACCGGCTCGCTCACGGAGATATACTCTGCCAAGTCTGCGCCGCCCGCGAAGAACGCTCCGTCGGTATAGACGTTGCCCGTCGCGCGCTCGATGCGAAAGAGCGCCGCGGTCGTCACACCGACAATCTTATAGATCGCGCCCGCGGACGCGTGATGATGAGCCAGATAGATCTCGCCGTTCTCGTCCTCGCCAAAAGTGCTGATGTTATATGGGGTATCTATGAGCTGGGTCGCTGTCCAACTGCTCCCGGTTGGGATCGCGCCCCAGATGCGCCCTGAACAGTAGTCGCCATAGAGATAAGCGCCGTAGAGCACGGGGATCTTCGTCCCGCGGTAGCGATACCCACCGGTGATCGAGCAGCCGAAGGCGTGGCTGTATTCGAGAATGGGGAGCGTCAGGGTGCCGTCGTTGCAGTTCGTTGGGGGATTGTAGCAATGAGCGCCTTCCATGAGGCGCCAGCCGTAGTTCTGCCCCCCAGCGCTGTTGGCCGCTTGGAAGTTGACTTCTTCCCAGTTGTTTTGGCCGACATCGGCGATGAAGAGATCTCCCGTAAGCCGGTCGAAGCTGAAGCGCCACGGGTTTCTCAGGCCGTAGGCCCAGATCTCATCGGCGCCGGGCTGATTGACGAAGGGGTTCGTCGGGGGGATGCCGTACGGCGAGCCGCTGTTGACGTCAATGCGCAAGATTTTGCCCAAGAGGGTCTCTTTGTTCTGGCCGTTGTTGAAGGGATCGCCACTTCCGCCGCCGTCGCCGGTAGCGATGTAGAGATAGCCGTCGGGTCCGAACTGAAGCTGACCCCCGTTGTGATTGTTGTAGGTAGGATGTGGAATGGTCAAGAGAATCAGAGCCGAGGTGGGATCGGCGACGTTGGGGTTGCCCGACGAACGGCTGTAACGAGCGATGACCAAATCGCCATTGAGATTGGTGTAGAAGACGTAGAAGAACCCGTTGGTCGCATAATTGGGATGGAACGCGACGCTGAGCAGGCCGCTCTCGCCGCAACAAGCGACCAGCGACGAGATATCCAAAAACGGGGTGGGCAAGATTTGGGTGCCATTGTAGATGACGATCTTGCCGTTCTGAAGGGTGATGAAAAGCCGGCCCGAACCGTCATTGGCATGGGTGATCGCAACGGGATAAGCCAGCCCCGTGGCGATCTGTTGCAGGACGAGCGAGACCCCGCTGAGCGACTGGGGACTAGCTCGATGCCCCATCAGCAACAACCCGCCTAGGAGCAAGCCAAGCAGCGCGTACGACGCTCGTGACATCATTTAATTTATTCGCCCTTGAACTGGGGCTTGCGCTTCTCTACGAACGCGCCCAAGCCCTCTTGGGCGTCTTTGGTGACGAAGAGTCGGTTCTGCAGCTCGCGCTCCAGCGCCAGCGCGGCGGCCAAGGGCATCTCAAAGCCCTCTTGCACCGAGCGCTTGATCAGGCTGATCGCGCGGGTCGGGCCGTTGGCCAAATTCTGGGCGTACTCCATCGTCTTGGCCCAGAACTCA
>JANXAU010000027.1 GCA_025061735.1 Candidatus Bipolaricaulota bacterium | reverse complement strand
GTCGCGGTCGCAGTAGCTCTGGGGCTGACTACTGCCGCCCAGCAGCCACCACCGGCTCAGCCCACCCTCGAGATCAAGATCGTTCCCGAAAGACCGACCGTCAACGACAGGATCACCGTCGAGCTGTCGGGCACCTTCCCCAATCGCTGCATCCCGGAGAAGGCCGAAGCCCTCGTGGAGTTCAACCAGGTGACGATTCGAGCGATCAACGAGCAAGAATTCTGCCTTGAAGGCCAGACCCCGTGGAAGCTGAGCGTGTCTGTCCCTCAAGTGAACACCGACGGCAAGCGGCTGGAGGCCGGCCCCTATCAGGTCGTGGTCCTCTTCAGCATGGAGAAAGACCCCGACGAGTACCTGTTGCTGGGGAGGAAGCGCTTTGAGATCACCGGGGGCGGTGCGGGGAGCAATCAGGTGCTCTTTACGGTCATGATGGCCAGGCCGCTGGGTCAGAGCCGGTCCGGCTTCGTTCTAGAGCAGGCCAATCCCAGAGACCCAAGGTGGGTGTCAAGGGCATTCGAGGCCCAGTTGAGCAGCTCCGGAGGCAGAAAAACGCTCTCAGAGGCTATGGGTACCCTAGGCGTCCCCAGCGGGGGCGGACCGCTCGCAATCACAACCGTCAAAGGCACCAAAAGCAATTGCGACAACCGGATCGTGGGCTATCAGGGCACGGATATCAAGATCATTTCGGCCAGCAGGGGAGGGTCGAACAACGACGAGTTGGAAGTGCAGCTAGAGATCACCGGGAGTAACCCGACCCTCACGTTCTTGGTCGAGCAGGTGGACGAGCCGGACTTGGAGGTGAGCCTCACCGTGCTCGTGCGGCGCTACACCGAGCGCGAGCAGGTCTATTGCGACCTCACCGTGCTGACAACGGTGCGCAACGTCGGCAAGGGCAGCGCGGGCGGCGTGGCATTGAAGGAGAAGGCGAAGGCGAGAAATTGGAACAACTCCAAGCCCAACCTGTATCGCTACGGGATGACCGGCGGCAGCAGCGCTTCGTCCCCGCCGGAGATCTTTACCCGCATGAGCCCTGGGACGTATGAGTTTGAGGCCGAGGTGGAGAGCCTGGACGCGAAGGAGAGCAACACGAGAAACAACAGAGTGCTGCGAGCTGTGACGTGTCGGTGAAGACCTACCCCCCTGACCCCCTTCCCGACACGGGAAGGGGAACGCCCCTCTCCTGTCGGTGCCGACGGGAGAGGGGCCGGGGGGTGAGGGCCTCCCTAAGCCCTTCAGGGGATCTTGGCTCTTCTGTGCGCGACCATACGATAGATCTCCTCCCGCTCGCGCTTGCCAATCCCCAAAATCTTTACAGTCTTCTCTTTCTCCAAGACTTCATATACAATGCGATAGATTTCATGATAAAACCGGACTGCTCGTAAGCCGGTGAGATCGTATCCCATGCGAACGCCTAACGGCTTGCCTAGCCCTGGCGCTTTGAGTGATCTTTTGCATCTGTTTTCACGCAAGCCTTTGCAGCGGCGGGTCTAAAGCCTTCAGATCAGCAACAGCTCCCTCGACAAACTGAAGCGTATAGCTCATTCCAGCCCAAGCTCTTTTGCTACTGCTTCAGCGGGGAGCACGCGGTCGCCACGACGCTGCTCGATCTCCAAGCAGAGATGGAGATGATCTACCAACGCCCGCAGTTCTTTGAGTTCTTGGTGGAGCTGCTCGTAGCGCTGAAAATCCACGATGACGGCTTCCGGACGACCATGCCGGAGCACGATTAGCTCGCCCTGGTCAAGCTTGTCTAACAGCTCTCCAAAGTGGCGGCTGACTTCACTGCTCCTCACCACGCGGCCGCTTGCTACGAATTCCATCTGCTGTACCTCCCGATGCAATTTGCGTAAAATTATACGTAATGCCAACGAATCCATCAAAGCTCGGCAACACACAAACTGTTAGACTCGCCCCCTTTTGGGCCATAAGACTAAAGCCAGCCCCTTCACAGAGAGTCACACACAGATTATAATAGAAGTCACGGGAGAGCGTGCACTATGCGTCTTGTGCTGTTGGCCTTCGGACTGCTCGCGCTGATGCTCGGCATCGGCACGGCCCAGACGGGCGTTCCCCCCTGCCCCCCTACGGGACCGCTCGCGACTCTTTGCCCCCAACCCACCCCCCGCCAGCCCGTTGATCTTCAGTTGATCATCGAGCCAGAAAAGGGCCTCGGCCCACTGCGCACCGGCCAGCCCCTCTCGCTCATCGCCTACGTCGCTACGCGCTTGACCCTGCGCAGCGAAGTCCAATTCTTCGTGGACGATCGTCTGCTCGACCGCCAGATGCTCTCCGTCACGGCCAACTGCCCCCCGGAGGGCCAGGTCTGCACTCTGGGGCTGCGCGCGCTGCAAGCCCGCTGGATCGCCGAGGCCGGACGCCATACCGTGACCGTTCGCTTGGTCGCCCCCTTGCTCTCTCGCAGCTTGACGTTCGACGTGCTCGACCTTCCCTCCCAAGAGTCCACCGACTTTCTCCAAGCCGAACTGTTGGTGAAATTCAAGCCCGAAGCGACTCCAGCGCAGATCCGAGAGATCATCCAGCGTCTGGGCACGCAGATCGTTCAGGTCTTCGAGCTGACCCGCATCTATCAGTTGCGCATCACCGACGGAGCGTCGGTACGCGCGAAGGTCGCGCAGTTCCAGCGCGAGCCGTTGGTAGAATTCGCCGAACCCAACGGCTATTGGTACTACCAGCAACCCAACGATCCCCTCTTCCAGTACCAATGGAATCTGCATAACACGGGACAAAGACACCCCAGCGCCGATAAGTTTCTCATCTTCGGGGGTACCAGCCAAGGGACCCCAGGAGCCGACATCGGCGCGGTGCGCGCCTGGGCGCAGATCACCGACGGCTCGTCTATTGTGATCGCGCTGCTGGACAGCGGAGTCTTTGAGCACTCTGATCTCAAAGCGAATCTCTTTCTGCGCGGGGCGCGCGACTTCGCCCGCAACGACGCCCTCCCCGACGATCTCTTTGGGCACGGGACGTTCGTCGCCAGCGTGATCACCGCGCTAGGGAACAACAGCGAGGAGATCGCGGGGCTGGCGTGGCGAGCGCAGCTGTGGCCGTTAAAGCTCTCCGAAGAGGCGCGCTTCAGTTGGGGCGTGCTGATCGCCGCCCTCGAGCACACGATCGTGCAGAAGCGCGCCGGGCTGCCGGTGCGCATTGTGAATCTCAGCGCCGGCGGGAGCGAGCGCTCCCAGAGCGTGCACACCGCGCTCGATCTCATTGCTCACGAGGGCTTGCTCTTGGTCACGGCGGCGGGCAACTACGGCAGAGACGTAGATCGCGAGCCGTTCTACCCGTGCAGCTACCCTCACGAGATTCTTCTCTGCGTTGCAGCGTCGAACAATCGCGACGAACTGGCCAATTGGTCGAGCTGGGGCGTGCACACCGTAGATTTAACGGCCCCCGGCGAAGACATCTTGGGGCTGCTCATCGAAAAACCCGATAATTTTCTAAAACTTCCGCGCACGCGGGCCATCCCCGAACTCTCGTCCTGGGTCGCCGTTGCCAGCGGGACTTCGTATGCGACGGCGCACGTCACAGGCTTGAGCGCTCTACTATGGGCGCTCTGTCCAGCCAAGACCGCCCGCGAGATCCGTCAGCTTCTCCTCGACTCTGTAGAGAAGCGCTCGGCGTTTGCGGGCAAGGTCGCCAGCGGTGGACGGTTGCGCTGGCCGGATCGCCGCCCGTGTTAGAACTCGCCTCTTTTGGGCCATATAGTAGGAGCGTACGACAGTACGCCCTCAAGGGAGGCGTTATGAGGCTGCAATCTACCGAGCGCTGGACCGAGGACCTCAAAGAAGAATTCATCCGCACGTATGATCGTCGGATCGGGCAGTGGGTGCTCCATCTCTTGGCCCAGTACGGGATGATCTCCAGCGCCAAGGAGCTGAGCGCTCTGAGAGCGCACGTCGAGGCGCGTTTGCGCGGCGCAGCTTCCGATAGCTTCAGCCCGCTCGTAGATCTCATAAGCGACGTCTACGTGCGGACGTATCAGGCGGTCTTCCGTGAGCGCACGCGAGAGCGATTAGCTCAGCCCGACGGCGAACGTTATCTCTTTGGGATCGTGCGCCATCAGTTCTTCGCGGCTTTGGGCAAAGACGAACTCTCCGAGAAAGAACTCTTAGATCGTATTGTGCAGAGCAAGCGGCGTCAGACCCAAGAGAGCCATCTGCGCGAGGCCAAGGCGCGCCTGTGGGAGCGCGTTCGAGATGCCTTGCTCTGCCTGCCCGTGCTCGACCCGGAGAACGCCCAGCTCCTCTACGAGCGGATAGACCGCCATATTGACGCGATCACGCACTATTTCTTCGAGCGTTTCTTGGTCGAGCGCTATGGGGGGGCGCGCAGCACGCTCGACAGTCTGCTCGAAGAGTTTCGGCGCACGTACTATCGCGCTGAGGGGCTGCCCGACGAGATTTTGCACTATCGGGCGCAGGTCCCGCGTCGCCCGCACGTGAGACTCATAAGCGAGCATGAACTTGCAAGCTCCGAAGGAGTTGACTCATAATGAGAAGCTATGGACGAGTGGGCGCACGAGGTGCGCTTAAATATCTGGGCGACGCTCCTGGACGGCGCGGTGCCCAGCGCCGAAGATTTAGAGCACTTACATCGGCTCTGGGCGGCGCGGGAGCGCTTGAGCGAGCCGAGCCGGTTGGCACTGCGAATCTGTCTGGCGTGTGTGCAACTGGCCCAAGATGGTATGCCCGGGCTGCGCGAGGAGTTACGAATCTTTTTGGCGTATTATCTGAGCCGCGACGGCAGCGCGCCGATTATGAATCTGCCCGTACCGCGCTCGGCGCACGAGCTGACGCTCGAATGGCTACGCGGGCGCGAGCTGAGCTGGGAAGAAGTTTTCAGAATCTTTGGGCGCACGGCCAACCCCGACCGGATTCGCAAGCTGCTGCACGAGCGACTCGAACAACTGGGAGGATGAAGAGCTATGACGCCCGATCTCTTTGAGCAGGGTCTGCGCGGGGAGCTGCGCGAGCGCGTCTTGCGCAGCCATCCGTCGTTTGCCAAGCTCTTGAGCTATGCTCAGGATGATCTCGAAGCGCCGGAGCGTCGTCGGGTGAGCGCGCATCTAGTGGGATGTCGGCGCTGCCAAGAAGAGCTTGTGGCAATCCGGTCTGAGCTTGTGGTTCTTGAGCGCGCATTGCCCAAGCTCCGGCCCGTGTCGGCTCCGAGCATGGGTGTATCGGAGCGTCTGCGGGCGCTGGGGAACTCTCTCAGTGAGCGTCTCTGGGGGCGGCCCGCTGTTTACGCACACGTCGCTGTCTATGCGACGGCCGCCGTTGTGCTGGTCTTGCTCAACCTCTCCCAGCTAGCCGTTCCAAGCGAGCCGGGCGTACAGGGAGGCGGCGGGGTCTGGTGGGTGCAGTGGCCGCTTCTAGGGTGGGGGGCGCTTGTGCTATGGCATAGCTATCGAGTCTGGCGACGTCGTTGAACCTTGCAAATTTGCTTATCCCAACGCGATTTTCGTTTGTCACGCTCGAGGATTATACTGCTAGGGAGACCTCTCCCCCAGCCCCTCTCCGACACGGGGAGGGGCCGGGGGGCCACAGCAGGGGACAAGGTAGTCGGTCGTCCACCGGGCCTGTGCCAACATCCGGCGTAACGTGCCGGGCGGGAAGACCTGACCAGAATGGTGATAATGCACAGGAACCATCCGGCCATCCGGGTGGACAAAGATCAGGCTCCCGTGCGCACGACGCGGCACAAAGCCGTCACGTCGCAGAGCGCGAACGAGCTTGCCTGCCGTGATGTTCTTGATAGCCGTCGGGTAGGTCACGGGCGCACGAGGTTCACCGCGATGTGCGGATCCGTCGAAACTGCGCCTGCGTTGGGGATCGGCTCCCCACGCTCTCTCATCAGCTCTAACCAATAGGTCGCGGTCGCTTCCAAATTGTGGAGCGCCTCTTCGACGGTGTAGCCCCAACTGAAACACCCGGGCAAGGCCGGAATATAGGCGTGATAGGCCGGGGTGCCGTCCTCAAAGAAGTCCGGCTCCACCACCGCCTTAAACGTGTACGATTCCACGTTGATCTTCATATCTGAAAAATTATAGCATCCTTCAGAGAGGGCGTCAAAATAGATCGTATTGCGGATAAAAATACGCATAGCATTGCAAGTAATGCAAGCTGATGAGTCGGGGACTCCTCCGAAATGCGCGCCCAGACGCAATTTTCGTCTTGTCACGCTTTTGTCACGCTCGGTCTTTATACTCCATGTCACTGGTCACTAACCACCAGCGTTAGACTCGCCCGCTTCTGGGCCATAGACCTAAGGGCAATGAAACCCAAAGTCGAACTTGGGCCATAGAAGAGAGTAGGAAAGGAGCGTGACCTACGATGCTGCGCCATCGCATGACAGACCTCACCAAGTCGTTTCACTTACTCAATCTTATCACGAGGAGGGTGATTTCCATGGTGTTCATCACGAAGCAAGCTGGCTGGCTGAAGTCAGCACGGAGCTGGGGAGCGCTGGGACTGCTGCTGGCGCTTGTGGTCATGTTGGGATCAGAGCAGGGAAAACCTGCTATGTCTCATCGAGGACAGTCAATGGATTCTGGGCAAATTGTCCTAGCTCAGTCATCAGTAACAGTCAAAGCTGTCATCACGGTGGACAACGTGTTTCAGTTGTGCTACGGCCCTGCTACACCAGGAACAATCACATGCGTAGGCGCCGATGATAACTTCATCACCGTACATAACTACACCTTCACTCCAAGTTCCAATGACTATATTTACATTGCAGCTTGGAGTGATGAGACCCTTCTACAAGGCTTCTTAGGCGAGTTCTCGATAGGCAGCACCATCATTCGCACTGGCGACCCTGGGTTCGAAGTCTGTGCTACCGGGCAAGACAAGGATACGCTTGTCCAAGCGCCAGGACCAACTGGTTTAGCTACCGATATTAACAACTGCAATAACGCTTCAGGTGGCACATCAGGTTGGGTAGCCCCTGTAGTCGGTCAGCAAGCTCCCTGGCTTTGGGCTGGAATAGTCGGGTTCGACCCAGCGGCTGGATCAGGTGCAGAATTGAATAAGTTCACATCACCCTTCCCAAAGTGGATTTGGCATGATGCTGGCCAAGCAGCACAAACACAGGTAGGATCAGGTAACCCGGTGTGGTATGGGTGTAACGGTAGCGATAGACCATTTAACAACGGATGTAACCATCAAGAATACTTGATCTTCCGGCTGCCTGTGAAATCACTGATTGGCCCCTGTATCCAACCACCTGCAGGCCTACAAGAGTGGTGGCCGCTGGATGAGACGTCGGGCACTGCTGTCAATAACCTCATCCCGCATCCAATCCCTGGGCACGGCCCTGATCCCCATAACGGTACTTCCAATCCAGGAGCAATTGGAGGGACAGGCCCAACGCCCATCCCTGGGATGGTAGGCGGTGCACTCCAGTTCGACGGTGTGGACGACTTTGTAGAAGTCCCAGATGGAGCTGGAACTCTCAGCCACGGAAACCCAACCAGCAACTTTACGATTGACGCTTGGGTCAAGGTCAATCCCGGAGATGCTTCAGGCGTTCGGCCAATCGTAGACAAGCGATTCGATTTCCCAGATTCGCAGAATCCCAATGTGCATACCCGTGGGTATGCCTTCTATCTCTTCAACGGCCAATTGGGCTTCCAAATCGCCGACGACATAGCGGGCTTGAGTCAGATATGCGATGGTGGGCCGCCCTTCACTGCGAATTGCACAAACTATGTCTCTACTGGCCCTAATATCGCTGATGGTCAGTGGCACCATGTTGCTGTCACCGTTCAAAGGACGGGAACGCCCGAAATTAGGCTTTACGTAGATGGCAATGTAGT
>JANXAU010000006.1 GCA_025061735.1 Candidatus Bipolaricaulota bacterium | reverse complement strand
CAGCACACACCAGACGGGGATACGCGTCCCTTCCAGGATGGGTTGGCCAAAGTGGATGGAAGGGTCAAGGACGATGCGCCGTGCCGCCATGCTCCCGCCTCCTTGTTACGGATCGCTCAAATATTTTACATGGGCTCTCTTGGCTTTGGCAAATGTCAAAGCGAGCGTGGGCGGGGTGCCGTGTACCGGGGATGGCCCGCAGGGGAACCCCGCACCCCGCCCAAGACTTTCAAAGGAGATGAGAGCATGAGCTAAGAGAACTGTCAAAGCTTGCTCCTTTGAAGGACGAGCTTTTATACTATCTCGCTATGCGAATAATCGCTAATCTTATATATAATCTTCCCAACTGGGTGGTTCAGCGCGGCCCTACTTGCCCTATGCCTCAGCTTCCCCTAAAGTCGACCCATTTTGCCATCGGAGTTGGAGTATGGGGAATCTGGTATCTGCTCGACCATCCGCTTTTGAAGCCTATAGTTTCTTCTCTATTTATAGCACTCTTGATAGACGTGATAATCATACTCATCTTAATTGGCCTATTGCGTTGGCAGGGGTTGGGGCCTCAGGCTCTTGGGCTCTCTACGGATCGCCTAGGCAAGGAGACGCTCGTTGGCCTGGGCTTCTCAACCCTCTACATAATCGTCTTTATGATCAACAACACCCTCTGGGGAAGCCCTCCAGACGTAGCCTGGCTCCTCGGCTTAATCCAGAACTTCTCCTATCAGCACGCCCTGAATCTAGCGCGTTGGGCCGGGGAACTCCTGGTGAAGGCGTTCTTTGTGGGAGTCTATGAAGAGATCGTCTTTCGCGGCTGGGTGCTCACCTTCTTGCTCACGCGCTGGGGCGTGGGTGAGAAGGCTTTAGCCGTCTCTGCCCTCTTCTTCGGGCTGGTTCATTTTCACATGGGATGGTGGGCTATGCTCGTAACGACGATGTTTGGCTATGTCTGTGGCTTGCTGTACTTGTGGAGGAAGCACCTGGCGGTGCCGATCGTATTGCATATTCTGTGGAACTGGGCGGTGTGGCTGGGGCTGCTGGGCCGACCTAGCTAAGAAGCCGCTCCCAGACGCCGAAGCGCGCGGCGGGGACGCCTTAAAACCCTATCACTAAAACAGAGTGAACACTAATCGCTGCAGCCCTCTTCATACCCACAACGACAGATCTTATGACACCCCACCACAAGAACGAAGCGCTCCTGACAGATAGGACAGAGATCAGGATCCGTCGGAGGCGGCAGTCGCACCCACACCCACTCCGCCGATCTCTTCGTCCGATCCTGTGACTTCGAACGCTTCCCCTTCGCCATCGCTCTCATTATAGTATATAATCGCTCTCTATGAACACCTATACCATCCGACTCGAACGGCTCAGAGATCACCTGCGACGCAAAAGACTGGAAGGCTTCTGTCTGGTCAACGTCGAAAGCTCCGATAGATCGAATCTCTACTACCTGACGGGCTTCTCCGGCTCATTCGGCACGCTCCTCGTGACAAAAGATCGCCAAATCTTCCTGACCGATTCGCGCTACATCACCCGCGCCCGAGAGACGATCTCCAACTACGAAGTCCTCGAGCTGAAAGGGCGCGTAACGACCGTGGCAACCCAGATCAAACGCCTCCAGCTCAAAAATATCGCGATCAACAGCCCCACAACCAGCACCTGGCTCTTCCATCAGTTGCGCGACCGCTTGCCCAAAACCAAGCTCGTGCCCGTCGCCGGGTTGGTCGAGACGTTGCGCACCGTCAAGGACGACTCTGAAATTCAAGCGATCGAGCGCGCTATTCAACTGACCGATCAGACGTTTGAGTTCATCTTAGGGAGGGTCAAGCCCGGCGTGACCGAGCGCGAGCTGGCCTGGGAGATCGAGAAATACGCGCGCACCCACGGCGCCGAAGCGCTCGCCTTCCCCAGCATCGTCGCCGCGGGAGCCGCCAGCGCCATGCCCCACTACGAGCCGCAAGATCGCCCCGTCCAGCACGGGGACTTCTTGCTCTTCGATCTAGGATTAAAAGTAGATCGCTACTGCGCCGATCTGACCCGCACGGTCGTCGTCGGTCGCGCCACGAGCGAGCAGAAGAAGATCTATAATATCGTTCTTGAAGCGCAGCTTCGGGCGATTGAGAATTTGCGCGCGGGGCTGACGAGCAAGCAAGCCGACGCGCCCGCGCGCGAAACGATCAAGAACGCCGGCTACGGCCAGCACTTCGGGCACGGGACAGGACACGGTTTAGGGCTGGACGTGCACGAAGGCCCAAGGCTCTCTCCATTAGGAAAAGACAAATTGCAAGCGGGGAATGTCGTCACCATCGAGCCGGGGATCTATCTACCGGGCTGGGGCGGCGTGCGCATCGAGGACGTTGCCGTGATCGAAGAGCAGGGCTGTCGCGTCCTCACGAGAGCGCCGAAGAAGAGACTCATGGAGATCTAGCTCTTTGCAGAATCGCTAAGAGAGACAAGCTCTTCGGGAAAGGGCGAGAAGAAGAGCTGCTTATCTAGATAGGGCTCCCCAAAGCGGAGCATCCACGCTCGCAGCACCCCCACGAGCGTGCTCAGGGGCTGTCGCCCCTCGCGATACGCATTGAGCAAGTCCAGAAAGTAGCCCTTCTCGGCTGGAGTGAGCCTGTCCGAAAAGTACCCTAGGGCGTGCATGAGCGCGTTGACGACCGCGGGACGACGCGGCGGACGAGCCAACGCCGCGCGAAATCCAAGGGCGTATTGTGCAAGCACTTCTTTTGCGGGTCGTCTCTGAAGGTTGGCCACGATACGCCCAAGCTCTCGCAATCGGGCTTGATTATAGGCCATTAAGAGAAACTTGTGCTGGGTGTGGAAGTCCACCAAGGCTCCCAGGTCGGCAGAGGCGAGAACCGCGCGCAGCCGAGCCGACGCAAAGACCCTGGTGAAAAAGTGCTCGCGCAAGGCTCGGTTGGTCAAGCGGCCTTCGTCCTCGATGGGCAGGTCGGGAAAGCGCGCCAAGACCATCTGGGCGAAGATCCCCGGCCCCGCTCCTACCGCGGGAGCCTTCTCCGCCCCAGCGTAGATCTTGGCGTCCCTGATCCCACACGACGGAGAGCGATTCTTGAGAAGAAACCCATCCACCGGCGGAAGCGCGTCTAGAAACGAGATGGCAAACTCCTCCATCGCCTTGGTGAGATCGCGACCGGTGGCGGGCTGGAGAAGTCGTGGTCTGCCCTCCCCGCGCACCAGCCGCAGCGGTGGACGGGGTATCCCCAATCCTATCTTCACCTCGGGGCAGATCGGGATAAGCTCAACGTATTTCTGGAGAGCCGCTACTATCGGTTCAGGGATGATGCTCCCATCGTACCGACAGCGCTCTAATCCCAAACACTGGCTCACTACGATCCGAGGCTTGATCATCGAGCCTCCCGCTACAGAAGCGCTTTTTCTACGGTAGTCCCGTACTTTCTCGTAAAGCCTTCTGGGGTCATCGCGCGCACCCGCCCAAAGATCGGGCGCTCCGGAAAAGGACGATCGTGAAGCCCTAAACACCAGCCTACTCCAGTATAGCTATTGGGATCGCGCCCGTCCAGCCCATATTTGTTATTGAGATACAGCCCAATCCGGAGCGCCTCCTTGGGATGAGCTGTCCAGACGAGCAGCCGCTTGCCCCAGTACATGCGCAGATAATTATGCAACCGACCCGTCCGCACCAGCGTCGATTGGGCAGCATTCCAGATGGGATCATCCGTTCGCGCCGATTCCAGCTCTTCTAGGCTGTAGAGAGCAGGACGGGGATCGGTCGCATGGGCGTGCAGCGTCTCTTGGGCCCATTGTGGAAGCCCTTCCCAACGATCATAGCTTGGCGTGTACCAGACAAAGTTGATCGCCAGCTCGCGACGGACAATCAGCTCTTCTAAAAATACGCTGGCTCCAGGGGCATTGGCGCGCGAGACCTCCCACGCGATCTCCACCGGTGAGATCTGGCCAAAGTGCAAGTAGGGGCTGAGCCCAGAGGTGACGTCGCGTCGTGGATCGCTGCGCCACTCTGCGTAGAGCGGCAGATCCTTCTGGAGAAAAGAACAGAGCCGCGCTCGAGCGGCCTTCGTTCCCGAGGGGAGGTCCACGGGGTGGACGGTTCGGTCCACGTCCAAGAGCGCGTAGAGCTTCTGGGGGTCGGTCAGGTCCAGAGTCGGCTCGGCAAACCGCGCCCGCACGCGAGGGGCTCGCTCCTGAAGCGGCGTGAGAAAGCGCGGGATCAAGGGCTGAATCCGCCGCCGCAAGACGGCCGCGCTCACGGCCGCGCGCCCATAGGCCGTCTCGACGGGAACGACCGCGTCGCCCTCGACTTCGATCACCGAGCACGGAGCCTTCTGGGCCAGATACTGCCGCCACGCCCGTTGATGCCGCAGATACCCACGATCGGTCACAACAGCTATCGCTTTCTGAGCCAAGCTCAGGGCCACGTCTGGAGGATTTCCCAGTCTCATCACGAATCCAATATCGCGCTCGTGCAGGGCTTGCGCCGTCTCTCGAAGCCCCTCCAACATCCAGGCATAATGGCGCAGATTAGCCTCTGGATAGTTTGGGGTCAGGCCAAAGCAGACAAGCACAGGCAAGTTGTGTTCGTTGGCCAAATCTACCGAGAACTCCAACGCGGGATTCCAGAAGGCTCGCTGCGAAGCCTGCATCCAGTAGAGCACATACTGCCCTCTTGCTAGGGGCCGGTCGTTTAACCGATGGATCCGCTCAGGTTCTATGCGATTCATACGATCTCTTTTGCCAGGGTTTGAGCTATCTGGAGGGCTCGCAGCGCGCTCCGCTCCTTGTCCTTGATCTCTAGCATGAGATCGAAGTCGTAGGGGCGGCTCTCTGCCAAGAAGCGACGGAAATGCCGTTCGTCAAGCTGGTAGGCATGGCTGCCGAGGCGACCTCCAGGCAGCGGAGAAGAGTAGTCGATCATCAGGGGGCCGTCCTGCGCCTTCCAGGTCTTGGCGGCAGCGGCGAGCGCCTCCGAGAGCGTTCGCCCGTCGGAGTAGACCTCGTGATGAAAGACGTCGAGCAAGACAGGAAGCCCGGTCTCTTGATGCACCCGCAGGCAATCGGTAAGATTGAAGAGCCGCTCGTCGTTCTCGACGACAAGCCGCGCTCGCACGGCTGGATCAAGTCGTTCGACAGCGCGCACGAAACGCTCTAGTGCCGCTTGCTTGTCTCCGTAAAGGCCACCGATGTGAATCTGAATCTTCGCTGTCGCGTCAAGCCCCATCAGCTCAAGGACGCGCGCATGATACGCAAGATCAGCACACGCGGCGGCGACGACCTCCGGGCGCGGCGAATTCAACAGCGTATACTGCCCCGGATGCATCGAGATGCGCATTTTATTGTTACGAATAATCTTGCCAAGGCGAGCGAAGTCCGAGGCAAAAGACTCATCCCAAGGGAAGCGATTGGCAGGGTGAGAAGCCAACGGTACCAAATCAGACGTAATGCGAAAGAACAAGAGCCCGCGCTCGATGTTCCACTGAAGAATTCGTTCCAAGCACGCCAGATTCCCGGCGACCGTCTCCCGTAGGCGGTCCCACGAGAGATTGCTCACGCGAAAGGTGCGGCTCGGCCGGCAGTCCAGAGAGAGATTAATACAGGGATACCCGATGCGCACGGTGAGATCAGAGATCTAAGATTCCTTCTTGGCCCTGCTCCCAAGCCTGAACGATCGCTTGCGCGACTTGCTCTGGCGAGAGGGCATTCGCCGGGACACGAAAAGGGACCTTCTCCCACATGGGGGTTCTCACAGCTTGGGGACGGACAACTGTGACTCGTCGACGTGTCTCTTTGCGGATGACCTCGGCCAGCGCTTCTATCCCTGCCTTGGCCGCCGCATAGGCCCCCAATCCCGGCAGGCGCAACCGCTCGTGCGGAGCCCCCAGAAAGAACAGATGGGCTTGGGAGGCCAAATAGGGGAGCGCGGCGCGCGTCGTCAGGTAGACCCCCGCTAAGTTGGCGTCCATGATGCGACGCCAGTCCTCGGGAGCCATCTCGGCGATCTTGACAGAAGCGATATCCCCGACGGCATAGGTGAAGACGTCGAAGGTGGAGGCCACCTCGATAGCTCGGCGCACGGCCGCTGTGACTTGCTCGGGATCATCCACGGCGCCGGTGACAATATGAGGAGTGAGCGTCTCCAGCTCCCTGGGCTGACGAGCTACGGCTACGACCGTGTGGCCTCTTGCTGCAAAAGAGGCGACCAGAGCGCGCCCGATTCCCCCAGCTGCCCCCCAGACTAGGATGTTGGACAATCTCATCGGCCTCCAGTCATCAGACGCCTAGGAAGACGATCTCGTCTTTCTGAAGAACTCCTGCACCTTCTCGCTCGAGACGTTGAGCCGTTGCGCGAGCTTCTCGATCTCTTGGGGAGGGACCTCTTCATCGAGCCACGCTTCTAACTTTTCTAAGCTGACGCGCCAATGCCCCTCGATCTTCTCACCGGGCAGCTCTTGAGATTCAAGCATCGCATAGACTTGCTCCACCGGAATCCCCAGATACTGCGAGACCTGCCACGGCTTCAGATAACCACCCAGCTTCTTGCTCATATCTCCCCTCCGTAACTATTACAACAATCGGGGCATCTTGATGCCCTTCTCCCGCGCGACCTTGATCGCTTCTTCGTAGCCCGCGTCGGCGTGGCGCACCACGCCCAAACCGGGATCGGCCGTCAAGACACGCTCTAATCTCTTATCGGCTTCTCTGGTGCCGTCGCAGACGATCACCATGCCCGCGTGAATTGACTTTCCAATGCCCACGCCGCCGCCGTGATGGACCGAGACCCACGTCGCCCCGCAAACAGCGTTCAAGAGCGCATTGAGAATGGGCCAATCGGCGATAGCGTCCGAGCCGTCCTTCATCCCCTCGGTCTCGCGATAGGGCGACGCCACCGAGCCGGCATCCAAGTGATCACGCCCGATCACTACGGGCGCCTTCAGCTCGCCCTTTCTGACCAGTTCGTTAAAATACAGCCCGGCTTTGGCGCGCTCGCCATAGCCCAGCCAGCAGATGCGCGCCGGCAGCCCCTGAAACTTCACGCGCCTCTGCGCCATCTTTATCCAACGATGGAGCGCCTGATCTTCGGGGAAGAGTTCGAGAATGGCTTGGTCTGTTCTGTAGATATCTTGCGGGTCGCCAGAGAGGGCCGCCCATCGGAACGGCCCCTTCCCCTCGCAAAAGAGCGGACGAATATACGCCGGGACAAACCCCGGAAACTGAAAGGGATCGGGATGGCCGCCTCGCTGGGCCTGCCCGCGTAAGTTATTCCCATAATCAAAGACGACCGCGCCCGCCCTCTGCATGTCAATCATCGCCTGCACGTGTCGAACCATGGATGCAAACGACAGCTCGATATATTTTTGGGGATTCTC
>JANXAU010000062.1 GCA_025061735.1 Candidatus Bipolaricaulota bacterium | reverse complement strand
CGAGCTGCGCCAAATCGCGCCGGCGGTGTTGGAAGAGTACCAACAGAGCATCGAGAAGCGGCGGGCTTGTGAGCGCCTCTTGCAGATTGCTATCGAGAGCGTGATTGACATTTGCCATCTCTTAGACGATGCCCTTTCCCCGGCGGGGGTTGGAAGCCTACCCCTAGAGTGCTAGAGCTACCCCTCTCAGCTAACACAAGGCCGAAAGCCAACACGTCCAACAGCCCAAGCCATGACCGGCTGCCAATCCGTAGAGGTGATCGCAGGGCAGACATGGGAGTCCCTTCTTCTGAGGGCATTGTAGCACTCACAAGGCAGATTGGCAAGAGCTAGAGAATCAAGGTATACTAGCCAGCAGATGGGCAAGAACAAAGACCTCCGCAAGAGGATCACGGGCTTACGACGTGTCGTCGCGGAGCATGAGGAGAAGATTCAGCAAGAGCTCTTAAAGACCCATCCCAACAGAAAGAGGATCGAACTATGGCAGAAACAAATCGCAGGATACAGAACGCGCCTCGAGCGGCTCGAAAGACATATACAACGGAGAAAGGACTCGTAACGTACACGCCGGAAGCGAAGGCCATCGCCGAGGTGGTCGAGACCCTCTGGGACGAGATCGCCGAATACAGCCAGCGCTACTTGGCCGCGCTGGACGCCATTCGGCAAATCCAGGACCCCGACAGCGATGAGTTCGCCGAGCGGTGGGCCGAGATCGACGTCTCTCTCTTTGTCATGCAGCTCAAGATCAAAGATGTCCTCAAAGAGATGGAGCGCTTGGAAGAGAGCTGGCCCGATTAAAGATAGACGCGCACCACGCGCTTGGAGAGCGCCGTCAGCACGACTTCGCTGAAGTTCGCGCCAATCTTGCGCGCGATCTCTTCAGCCGTCATCTGTGGGCCGATCAGCTCGACTTCGTCGCCGATCTTGACGTCGGGGATCTCTGTAACGTCCACTGTGATCTGATCCATCGAGATCGCCCCCACGATGGGCGCACGCCGACCGTGAAGGATGACCTCCCCCACGTTGGCCAAGAGCCAGATTACGCCATCGGCATACCCCACCGGCACCGTGACGATCTTCGATCTTCGCTTGGTTTGAAAGCGTCGCCCATAGCCAATGAAGCTCCCCGGCGGCAGCTCGTTCACCGTGACGACCCAACTGCGCATCCTCAAGATCGGCTTGACCGGCTCCGTCCAAGGACGCCGGACTTCCGGATAGCCATAAAAGAGAATCCCCGGTCGGACCATGTTATAGTAACCCGTCGTCACTTCTTGCTCGTACTGCACCAATCCAGAGCTGTTGGCGATGTGCCGCAGCGGCGGAAGAAGCCCCTCGCGGTCAAGCTGAGCGAGCAGCTCATTGAAGACGGCGATCTGCCGACGAGTGAAGGCCTGATCGTCGGGGTCTGTGCTGTAAGAACTCGCAAAGTGCGAGAAGATGCCCGTCATTTCGATACCGGGCATCTCGGAGATCGCGCGACAGAGGTGTAGAGCCTCAGGAGGCAGCGCGCCGTTGCGCCCCATCCCCGTATCTACTTTGAGTTGCACTTTGGCTCGCTTGGCTTGCCGCATCGCCTCGGCGTTGAGCGCCAGCGCAAACTCTAGACTTGACAGCGATATATCTACGTCTACGCTAAGCAGCTCGGAGATATGAGCAATACGAGAAGCAGCGAGAATCAGGATGGGGAGCTGAATCCCCGCGGCGCGCAGCTCCAGCGCCTCTCCGATGTTGGCCACGCCCAGATAGTCTATGCCCGCACGCTCGGCCGTGCGCGCGATCTCGACCGCGCCGTGGCCGTAAGCGTCGGCTTTGACGGGAAAGAGAATCTTCACGTGAGGAGCCAGATGAGCGCGCACCGCCGCGATATTGCGCTCAAGCTGTCTTAGGTCTATCAGGGCTTCGGCCATCGCCGGACGCGCTCTCATAACAATAAGAGTATACACCCTCTCTAGAAGAATCGAAGGACAGAGGGGACATGGCAGGGGTACTAAGTCCTGGGCGGGGAAGGACGAGGGACGTAGGGCCAGAAGGCCGTACGCCCTTAGAATGCGCTTTCGCATGGAGAGAAAAACGATTGGCATCTTAGGGGGCATGGGCCCCGCCGCGACGGTCGAACTCTTTCGTAGAATTGTCTCCCAAACCCCAGCGCAGCGCGATCAAGACCATCTGCGGGTTCTCATTGACAATCGCCCTCAGATTCCCGACCGGGGATCTTTTATCTTGGGAGATGGCCCCGACCCCCGCCCGATGCTGATCGCGAGCGCGCGCACGCTGGAGCGCATGGGAGCTGATCTCATCGCGATCCCCTGCAACACCGCTCATGTCTTTCTCGCCGATCTCCAGCGCTCGGTCCGTATCCCCATTATAGATATGATCGCCGAGACGGCTGAAGTGATTCGCGAGCGCGTCGTCGGGCTGTTGGGCACCGATACGACCATCCAGACGGGGCTTTATCATCGGGCGTGCGCGCAACGCGGGATCGACGTGATCACGCCGGAGCCGAGCGATCAAGCTCTGGTGATGAAGACGATCTTTCGCATCAAGGCGGGGGACTTCTCGCTGCGCGAAGAGATGCGTCTCATTGGGAAACGCCTATGTCGTCAAGGAGCTGAAGCTCTTATCATTGGGTGCACCGAGCTGTCGCTCGTGCTGGGGGCGCGCGACTTCAAAGTCCCCGTCTACGATGCGCTGGAGATATTGGCAAAGGCCGCACTGCGCGAAGCGTGGCTGCCTGCGGAGTGTGTGGAGCCATCTAGCTGCGCCTCTTGAAGATTCGACCTTCCGTTCCTTGCGCGATTCTTCTGATGTTGCTGCGATGCTGCCAGACGGTAAGCAATCCCAGCGCGAAAAAAAGCCCGATCATTTCTAGATTCTTCGTCTGCAGCAGATAGAGCGTCCCGGGGGCCAGCAAGAGCGCCACCATCGAGCCAACCGCGACATACTGAGTCACGAGCACCGTTGCGATCCAGATCGCCACCGTAGCCAGCAGCGCGGGCCAGAGCGCAAACCCCAGCATCAGCCCCACGGTAGTCGCCACGCCCTTGCCCCCCGTAAATCGCAAAAAGAGACTCCAATTGTGACCGATCACCGCAAGACCCGCGACCCACGAGGGAACCTGCCAGGCGCTCACCAGCCATGCGGCAGCCACGCCCTTGCCCACATCCCCCAGCAACGCCAGCACGCCATAGCCTACCCCTACCACGCGCGTCACGTTGGTCGCCCCAACGTTGCCGCTGCCGTGCTGACGCACGTCAATCCCCTTCAGACGTCCCGCCAGATAACTGAACGGGATCGCCCCCATCAGATAGCAAAGAGCCGCTGCTCCAGCAATCCCCCACAGATCCAAGGGAGTCTAGACGCCAAACTTCTCTTTCAGCTCTTTGAGTCCCTTGATGCGCTCGCCCATCGTCACGGCCTCGTGGCCCGAATCTTCCGAGCGCACCAGACGCTCTTGGGCTTGAGTCGTGCGCATCGAGAGCCGCACTTGACGCTTCTCCTCGTTGATCCCAATGATGCGCGCCTTGACGACCTGCCCCGGTTGCAAGACGTCTCTGGGCGTGGCGATGCGCTCATCGGTGATCTCCGAGACGTGGATCAGCCCCTCGATGTCGTCGGTGATCTTCATGAACGCCCCGAAGTCTTTGATCTCGGTGATGGGGCCTTCGACCACGCTGCCTACGGCGTACTGCTCCAAGAACTTGTGCCACGGGTCTTCTTGCAGCTCGCGCAGGCTGAGGCGAATCTTGCGCTTGGCGGAGTCGGACTTGATCACCTTGGCCGTGATCTCCTGGTTCTCCTTGACGACGTCGCTGGGCTTGCTGATCTTATCCCAGCTCATCTCGGAGATGTGCAAGAGCGCCTCGACCCCCGGCTCCAGCTCGACGAACGCACCGAACTCGACAAGCTTGGTCACCTTGCCCTGCACGATCTTGCCCTCGGGGTATTTCTCTTCAATCGTCGCCCATGGATCGGGCTGGGCGCGCTTCATCGACAGACTGACGCGCCGCTCTTGCTCGTTGACGTCGAGCACGACGACCTCGACCGTCTGCCCGATCTGGACGACTTCTTTGGGGTGCTGCGGATACCCCCACGACAGCTCCGAGATGTGCACCAAGCCCTCGACGTCTTCGGCGATGCGCACGAACGCGCCAAAATCCGTCAAGCTGACGACCGTGCCCGTGGTCTTCGTCCCGGCGGGGTAGCGCTGCGCCAGCCCAATCCACGGATCGGGGCGCAGTTGCTTGATCGAGAGCGAGATCCTGTCTTTGCTCCGATCTACGCCCAGGACCTTCACCGTGACCTTGTCGCCGACTTTGTAAGTGCTGGGGGGCACCGGCAGCTCCTTCCAGCTGATCTCCGAGCGATGCACCAGCCCCTCAAAGCCGCCCACGTCTACAAAGATCCCAAAGTCCACAATGCTCTTGATCGTCCCTTCGATCACTTGGCCCGGCTGCAGTCTATTAAACAGCTCCTCTTTCTTCTGGCGCTCTAGCTGCTCCAGATACGCGCGGTGCGAGACGACCAGGTTGCGCTCGCGGCGATCCAATTCCAAAATCAAGAACGGCAGCTCTTTGTTCTTTAATTCTTCCAGCTTCGGCGGCAGATCGTCTCCCAGATGAGAGCCGGGCAAAAACGCGCGAATCCCCTTCAAGAGATTGACATGATATCCCGCGCCTTTGACCTCGTCCTCGATCGTCCCCAAGATGGGGAGCTTGTGGCGGTAGGCGCGCTCCAGCTCGCTGATGCGCTTCTCATAAAGCGCCGCCTTCTCCGAGACGTAGATCGTGCCCTCTTCTTCGTCAATATACGTGATGAGGACTTCGATCTCGTCCCCGACCTGAACTTCTTTACGGAACGGCGCCAGCTCGCTGGGCTTCATCACCGCTTCGGACTTGTACCCAATGTCCACCAAGATGTTCGTCTCGGTGACCTGCACGACCCGCCCCTGCAGGATATCTCCCCGTGAATACGTCAAGACGTCTTGGTTGTCCAACAGCACTTCCATCTGCGACGGCTCGCTCACGGCCTTCGGCTCTAGCTCGGACATGCTCGTATCACCTCTCCTCGACATCCCGATTCGTTAAGCGTTCGATAGCCGCCTTGACCTCGTCGATGCAACGCGTGGGGGTCGAAGCCCCCGCCGAAATCCCAATCCGTCTCTTTCCCCGCAACCACTCTCCTTTCAGTTCCGAGGCATCTTCAATATGATAGCAAACCGTGTACTGCGATGCGATCTCGGCCAGCCGACACGTATTCGAGCTGTTGCGCCCTCCGATCACAATCACCAGATCGCACCGCTGCGCCAGCTCGCGGATCGCATCTTGACGGTCAAACGTTGCCTGACAGATCGTATTATACGCCTTGACCTCGAGCGCGCGTTTTAAGACCTCGCCCACGAGTTGAGCGAACTTCTCAAACGGGTGCGTCGTCTGTGAGATCAAGCCGACCCGATCCGACGCCTTGAGCTGTAGCGCTTCTATCGCTTCTGGGCCGGGGATCACGTCCACGCGCACGTTCAGGCCCTCGACCTCTCCCAAAATCCCCTGAATCTCGGGGTGTTCGCGATCCCCCATGATCACCAAGCGATAGCCCTGCTCGGCGATCTCGCGCGCGAACCGATGGGGGATGGTCACCAGCGGGCACGTCCCGTCGTAGATCTCGTAGCCCTTCGCGCGCAGAATCTTCTTCACCGATGGGGCGACGCCGTGGGCACGAATCAAGACCTTTCGTCTCTGCCCCGGCTCTAGCGGGGGCAACTCTTCGTGCGACTTAACAAAGACCATCCCCTTGGCGCGCAAGCGCGCGACCTCTTGGGGGTTGTGAATCAGCTCGCCCAAGCAGTAGACGGGTTCGTCGGGGGCGCGCTGCTCCAAGAGCTTTTCAGCCATCTCCACGATGCGCTCGACGCCAAAGCACCACCCGGCGCTGCTGGCAATCTCAACGATCGGTTTATTGAGCTGCACCTGGATCATGGGCGCACCTCTAGTCTCGCGTGAGCGTCTTGGGGCTTAATTCCCGTTCGATCTACGCGTTCCATTAACAGATCGGCCAACTTCTGGTAGCGCTCGTGACGGTCTTCTATCGTATCGGGCAGATCGAATTCTAGGTCTCTCAGGCTGAAGGGCGCACCGATGTGCGCGGTGATCTGGGGCCATCGGAACGGATATTTGGGGGGATACGGCCCGCGCGCTTCCAGGCGCACCGGGACGATCTCGCTCTGCGTGCGCTCGGCAAAGCGAACCACGCCCGGGTGGACGCGCTGCGGGTTGCGGGTCGTCCCCTCGGGGAAGATCCCGACGATCTTCTGCTCTTGAAGCGCTTGGATCACCTTGCGAAAGTCCTCCGGTCGAAAGTGTTCGCGATCTATGGTGATCGCGTAGTGGCGTACCCAAAAGGCCAAGAAGGGGTTCTCCTGCAGCAGGGTCCGGCGCGCGACAAAATAGATGCGATGATGGCGGCCCAGGGCCGTGATCAACAACGGGATGTCCCAATAACTGCGATGGCGTGCGACCAGGAGAAACCCGCGCTGTGGGGGGAGGTTCTCCCAGCCGCGCACCCGCAGGCGAAACAAGGCCCGCACGATCACGCCCAAGACCGGCGCCAGCAGCCAGTAGAAGAACCCTTTCAGGGCCTCGGCGTTCACCCATTCAGTCTACCAGAAGGCTTGCGCCGGTGCAACGCGGCCTCGACGGCCTGTATGGCTTCGGCGGTGATCTCGTCGAGCGTGCGGCCATCGGTGTGGATGATCAGGGTATCGGGGGTGATCTGGAGCCGGCCGAAGCCTTGGCCGTCGCGGGCGTCGCGGGCGCGGAGCTGGGCGAGGACTTCGTCGTACGCAAGCCCAGGGCGTTCCTGGCAGCGTCGGCGGGCGCGCTCCTCGGGCGACGCGTCAAGATAGAGCTTGACATCGGCGTTAGGGAGCACGACCGAGCCGATATCGCGTCCCTCCATGACGACGTCTCTATTTTGAGCGAGCGCGCGCTGCTGTGCGATGAGAAAGGCTCGGACTTCGGGGCGAGTGGCCGTTTGGGAGGCGAGCTCGTCCATCTCGGGGGTATAGAGTTTCTCGGTGACGTCCTGACCGTTGAGGAAGATGCGCTCGTCGGGGCGAACTTCTATCTGGATTTC
>JANXAU010000061.1 GCA_025061735.1 Candidatus Bipolaricaulota bacterium | reverse complement strand
GAGGAAAGAACCTTGGCTACGGCAGCTATAGCTCCATCTAGAAAGTTTGAGCCGATGTGGCGCGTGCGCGCGCGCCTGCTCTGGCGCGGTGCCCGCGAGAGCTGGGCGATGTTCCGCGAGAGCAAGATCGGCTTGACCGGCCTCGCTGTGATCGTAGTCTTCTTCATCGCTGGGTTTATCGTCTACCCCATCTTGTGGGGCGGCCCCACCATGCCCGATTGGTCTCCCATAGCTCCTAACCAAAAGCTCTGGCAGCCGCTCTGGGACGAGCGCATCTATGACCCGATCTTGGGAAGGCCCTTCATCTGGGACGAGAAACAACAGACCTACGTCACTGAGAACTTCCCAGCCCCGCCCTCGGCCCGC
Source organism: Candidatus Bipolaricaulota bacterium (assembly GCA_025061735.1). Taxonomy (GTDB): domain Bacteria; phylum Bipolaricaulota; class Bipolaricaulia; order RBG-16-55-9; family DRXL01; genus SKYB132. The sequence goes on along the minus strand of JANXAU010000061.1, from coordinate 54,749 downwards.
CATTGGCTGGGCACCGACCCCTACGGACGCGATATCCTCAGCCAGATCCTGCACGGCATCCAAGCGGCCTTCGTCTTGGGGATCTTCGCCGCGCTCATCACGGTCTTCATCGGCACGGCCGTGGGTGCGATCTCGGCGTATTACGGGGGCTTTATAGATACGTTCTTCATGAGACTTGCTGATATCATTCTGCTCTTCCCATTGATTGCTTTCTTGATTGTCTTGAGCGGATTGATGCAGATGGACTTTTGGAGCCTCGCGGTCATCTTGGGAATTTATGGGGGCTTTGGCTCGATCACGATCGTCTTGAAATCCCAAGCGCTGGCGATCAAAGTCAAGCCGTATATCGAAGCGGCCCTCGTAGCCGGGGGCAGCCACGGGCATATCATCTTCCGGCATATCATCCCCAATATTCTGCCCCTCTCGTTTCTCTATATGATGTTCACGGTGACCAGCGCGATCTTCTCCGAGGCCGTGCTCAGCTTCTTTGGCTTAGTCGATATCAAGATGAGCTGGGGCCTGATGATCAACGTCACGCGCGATGCCGGTTATCTGGGCGCAACGAATATGATGGAGTACTGGTGGCTCTGGCTGCCCGCAGGGTCGTGCATCACGCTGCTCTGCGCGGCGTTCTATCTGGTGGGTCGCGGCTTGGACGAGATCGTCAACCCGCGCCTGCGCGCCCGGTGAGCACACGATGACCACCGCGACTTTCTCTCAACCCGTCTTAGAAGTCCAAGACCTCACGATGCACTACCTGACCCGCAAGGGCGAGGTCAAGGCCGTAGACGACGTCACGTTCACGCTCTACAAAGGCGAGGCCTTGGGATTGGTGGGCGAGTCCGGTTGCGGCAAGACGTCCATCGCGATTACCATGCTGCGCCTCTTGCCGGAGAACGCGATCTTTAAGAAGGGCCACGTCTTCTTCTATCGCCCTTACGATCCCCAGAAGGCCTTGCGTTATCTGGGTTTTCCCGTGAAGATCATTCAGAACGGCAACGAAGCCTACAGCGGGCGGCTGCGGGAGGTGCGCGGCGATGGCCATCTTCTGCTGCAAGTTCGCAGCAACGGGCACCTTAAAGAGATGCCCGTAGAGGTCGCTCCCAAGGCGCTCCTTGGGGTTGATCTGGTCGCGCTGGATGAGCCGCGCCTGCAAGAGATCCGCTGGAAGGGGATCTCGATGATCTTCCAAGCGGCGATGAACGCCCTCAATCCCGTCTATAAAGTCGGGGATCAGATCGCCGAGGCGATCAATACCCACATGCCGGGGCTGCCCCCCAACGAAGTGCGAGACAAGATCGCCCAGCTCTTTCAAACCGTGGGCATCGACCCCTCGATGATGGATCGCTATCCCCATGAGTATTCCGGGGGCATGAAGCAGCGAGCGATCATCGCCATGGCGCTGGCGTGCGATCCCGATCTGATCATCGCCGATGAGCCGACGACCGCGCTTGACGTGATCGTCCAAGATAAGATCTTGCGGGAGATGCGCGCGATCCAGAAGAAGCTCAATATGAGCATGATCTATATCTCGCACGATATTGCCGTGATCGCTGAGGTTTCGGATAAGATCGGCGTGATGTACGCGGGCAAGCTCGTCGAGCTGGCCTCCGCTGAGGCGATCTTCCAGCGCCCGGTCCACCCCTACACAAAAGCGCTGATGTCGGCCTTTCCCAGCATCAAAGGGGAGAAGCGCAAGCTGGAGTCGCTGCCGGGGGAGCCTCCCGATCTGATTCATCCCCCGTCGGGCTGTCGCTTCCATCCGCGCTGCCCCTACGCTACGGAGCACTGCACCAAGGAGGACCCGGCCTTCAAGCCCCACCGCGACAGCCACTTCGCGGCTTGTTGGCACCCGCTCTCATGAACCCCACAGCCACTCAACCCGAGATCTCCTCTGGTCTTAAGATAAAAGAGCCAGAAGCGCTCGTGCGCGTCGAGCGCTTGAGGAAGCTCTATCCCGTCTCTAAGGGGCTGTTCACCCGCGCCCGCAACTTTATCCACGCCGTGGATGACATCTCGTTCGAGATCAAGAAGGGCGAGGTCTTCGGCCTGATTGGAGAATCCGGTTGCGGCAAGACGACCACCGGGAAGCTCTTAGTGAAGCTGACCGATCCCACCGAGGGCCATATCTACCTCCGCGACCAAGAGAGATACCCGCTCGTGGTCACCCAAGGGGATAGAGCCATCGGAGCGATAGCGCTGCGCGCCCCCGATGGACTGGGTAAATTCACTCCTAAGCAGATGACCCTCGTAGATGTAGCGGTGCCGGGGGAGAACGACCGACGGCGCTTCCTAGCGCTCTTGCAGCAGTTGCGTCAACAAGGGCGCTCCGAGCCGAGCGGACGCGCTCAGGGCGTGATCCTGCGCGCCGAGATCGGCGACTCGGTTTACTCGCTCGTGACGCCCGAGTACGCCCTCGCCCACAACGTCCAGCTGGACCCGCTCATCCCCGAGCTGCAGAGGCTCTACTACGGCGACATCGCTACGCTCGAAGGAACGCGCTTGAAGAACTTCCGTAGAAACGTCCAGATGATCTTCCAAGACCCCTACGAGTCGCTCAACCCGCGCATGACGATCTTTGATATCGTCAACGAGCCGCTGGCGGTTCAGGGGATTGGGTCTTTGGTCGAGCGCGAGGAGCGCGTCGCCGAGATGCTCGAGCACGTGGGCTTAACGCCTGCGACGAGCTTTATGTTCCGTTTCCCGCACGAGCTGTCGGGAGGCCAGCGCCAGCGCGTGGCCATCGCTCGTGCGATGATCTTGAACCCGTCGTTCATCGTCGCCGATGAGCCCACTTCGATGCTCGACGTCTCGATCCGCATTGGCGTCATGAACCTAATGCTGGAGCTGCGCGAGGAGTTTGGGATCAGTTATCTCTATATCACGCACGATCTGGCCGTAGCGCGCTATATGTGCGACCGTATTGCCGTGATGTACTTGGGGAAGATCGTAGAGATGGGGCCAACCGAAGAGGTCATTCAGAACCCGTTGCACCCCTACACCCGCGCGCTGATCTCGGCCGTGCCCATTCCCGATCCGACGATGCGCCGTCAGCCCATAGAACTCAAAGGAAGCGTTACCAAGCCCATCGATCCTCCGCCGCGGTGTCGCTTCTACGAGCGCTGTCCCCTGGCCACGCACCGCTGCGCCTCGTCGGACCATCCGCCGTTGGAAGACAAGGGCAACGGCCACTGGGTGGCCTGTTACGAGGTCGGATGACTCCGCGAATCGCGTGGGCGTTGCTGATCGTCTTGGGGCTGCTCAACGCCCTCTGGCACGCGCAAGCCCAATGGAACTATCAAAGACTGATTCAGATCTCCCGCGCGTTGGAGCTGCGCGTGGAAGAGACCGCGCTCGAGGAGATGCCTCAGAGCCTGCGCGTGCGCTTCACGCTGATCTTGACCAACTCTAGCGACCAGACGATCCCCATCGAGGGCGTGAGCTGCCTGCTGTGGGCGGGGGAGAAGTCTCTCGGCCCCTGTGCGCTGCCCACGGAGATCGCCCCCAGCGTCTCGGCGGGGGGAGAATGGCGCCTGGAGGTGGTCGCGGAAGTCCGTGGTCACTATTGGGAGAACTATCACCAAGCCCGAAGCGCCCCGGGCTTCCAAGGGGTTTTGGTCCGGGGCAGCGTGCAGGTTCGGCTGCCGACGGGGCGTGGCCCTCTGGAGACCACGCGGCGCTTTCACGCGCTCATCCGATGAACTTGCCTATGCGCACCACATCGCACGAGATCGGTCTTCTGTTGGGAGCGGCTCTGTGGGTAGGGATAGTAGCAGGGTTGGCGATGGCCACTCAGTCCTTGCCGCTCTTTGCGCCGGTGCCGGGTTGGATGCTCCTAGGCTCGGTCGTGGTGGCCGGGGTGGGCATGGGCAGCTTGTTCAAAAATTTGACCCAAGTGCTGCTTGCGGTGATCCTCACGGTGATCGTCAGCGTGATGGTGACGACGCTGGCGTTGGTCTATCCGGAGATGGGGCCAGAAGCGCTGCTGGGGGTAGAGGCCGCGTTGGCTGGTGCGTTCCGAAAAGCCTTAATCAATGGGTTCTTCTTGGTCTTGCCCTTGACGCTGATCGGTGCGTTGGTGGGGCGGTTCTTCAGCCGCCACGGTTGAACGACAGTGTCGGAGAATCCAGCGCTCTAGGGGACGGCGCAGCTTCGCTCCTAACGAATCGCTCTTCGGATCGTAGGGGGCCACCAAGATCGCGTACAGCCGGGCGCGCTTGGCTCCCCAGATGTCCGTGAAGATCTGATCCCCGATGAGCACCGCTTCTGAAGGGTGTGCGCCAAGTTGTTGCAACAAGGCTTGTAGACCATGGATGCGCGGCTTCTGGGCGTTCCATAAGACCCGATGGGGAGCCAATTGAGCGACCAAGGCGTCACGATCTAGACCCCGGTTGTTGCTGAGAAACCCCAACCGAAAGCCGCGATGGGCTAAGCCCTCCAGCAGGCGCACAGGGCTCTCTTCTAGTCTCTTGCAGCCCCAACTCCCTAGCGTGTTATCAATGTCAAAGATCAACACGCGAAAGCCCCACTTCCACAGGCGCTCGTAATCAATCGCGTAGACCGAAGGGCGGACTTCATCGGGGCAGAGGTTCTTCCACAACGTAGTCTCCGATAAAGATATAAGATCTCATCGAGCTGAGCAGCGCTTCAAACTCTTGGCGAAGATCGGCCGACACGTAATTTTTATAGTAGATCACGCCGTTGTGCAGCTTCATGTCGCGTCGGGGATTGACAATCCCATAAAGCCCTCGCACGGCGCTCTCAAAGAAATGCAGATCTTCTTCGCGCATCTCGATATAGAAGACAAGCGCCTCGGACGGAGGCGGCAGATCACTCAGGGAGATCATGGCGACTCTCCAGCTCCATCTCGGCTTGCTGAGCAAAGCGCGCCGTAGCTTTTTTCAGGGCCAATTCTGGATCTATCTGATGCTCCCGCGCCACCGCGACGATCTCCAAGAGCACTTGGCCTAGGGCTTCTTCGCTGACGGCAGAGAACAGGGCTCTGACGGCCGAAGAAGGCTCTACGGTGAGGGCGTGGGCAGCGCGCTCTTGGAGCTTGCGCGCTTCGATCAGCGCGGGCAGCGCCGAGAGCACCGTGAGCTTACGGCCTTCGCGGCGCTTGATCTCCTCCCAGCGCCCCTTGATCCGTTCGATCTCGTGCGTGCGCTCCTCGCCGAAGACGTGCGGGTGGCGTCGCACGATCTTCTGATAGACGCCCTCGATCAGATCGTCGAGCGTGAAGTGGCCCTGCTCTTGCGCGATCTGGGTGTGAAACGCCACATGCAACAGCAGATCGCCCAGCTCGTCTTGGAGGGCTTTGGGGTCTTGGGATTCGATGGCCGCTACGGTCTCGTAGGCTTCTTCGATCAAGAGACTCTTTAGGGACTGGTGCGTCTGAGCGCGATCCCACGGGCAACCGCGCTCGGAGCGCAGATGCGCTACCAGCTCGACCAAGCGGCGCAGCCCGTCCTCCGAGCGCGGTCTCATCATCGCCCTGAACTCTCTATTTCTTCTCTTCGACCGTGCATTCGGCCTTCTCGGGGCCTTTGTCGAGCCACTCGTCTATAAAGGCCGTCATGCGCGCTTCGTTGTAATTTTCTAATAGATCGAGTCGGCCCCAGGCCGTCAGTGCGATCTTCTGGCCTTCGAGCTTGCTGTACGGCGCGGCGATCAAGCGACAGTACTTATCGGGCTTCTCCGAGCGCAGCCGCTCAACCAACCCCGTGATCAGCTTGGTGACGTCTTCGGGAGTTTGGGGGCCGTACTGAACGAGCACGGCGCTCCCCTTGAGGGCATAGACTTGCAGAGCTTCGGCCAGCTCTTCGGAGCGGACGCCGAAGCGCAGCTCTCCGGGGCGATAGCCTCCCGACGTCGGCGGCGTCGAGTTGTACTCGAACGTCTGGCCCTCGGCAAGCTCTGTGGCTTTCTGAATCTCGATGGGCTTGCCCGGCTTGTCGTCGCTCCACCGCCCCGTGATCTCGTATAAGATCTGAGCGACGTCGTTTGTGCGGAAGTTGGGGTTTTCTTTCTTAAGTTCTTCGAGCTTTGCGCGCGCGTCGGCCAGCTTCTTCTCTTGATAGGCCAGCAGAGCGATCTGGTAGAGCGCTTCCAGGCCCTCGGGGCCGAGCTTAGCGCCGGCGCCCACGCGCTTGCGCTCCGCTTCGATGATCTTCTCATAGAGATTCTTCTTTTGCGCCTCGGTCGTGGCCACTTTGAGGGCGGATTTGTAGTGCCCAATCGCGATCTCTTCTTGGTCGGCACGGTCCTTGGCAATGTCGCCCAACCCCATGTAAGCTGCCAACGCTTGTTCGGGCTTGGGCTCTTGCTCTAGAACCGTTGCGTAGTGCCGCACGGCCGCCTCGTAGATGCGCTCCTTCTGATAGTGCTTGGCCAGCGTCATGCGCGTCTCGATATCCTTGGGATCGAGTTCTAGGATCTTCTCGCCGAGCTGCTCGCGCAGTTGCGCTATGGCGGTGCGCTTGAAGCCCTCGCGATAGTTCTTCAGGGCCTCGTCGGTCTGGCCCTGGGCGCGTTGCAGATCGCCTAGGGCTAGATACGCCTCGGCGAGATAGGGCGCCTCTTTGATCACTTGCTTATAGGCTTTTTCGGCTTCGGCGATATTCTGCGCTCCTTCATAGGCGCGCCCCAGCTTCAAGCGCGTGTTGGGGTTGTTCTGGAGCTTGAGCGCCTGGGTGTAGAGCGCGATCGCCTCTTCAAAGTTGTTGCGCTTCGCCGCGATATCCCCCAAGGCGACGACGAGTCGGGGGTCGTCTTGGTTGCGCTCTTTCAGCTCCAGCTCGCGCAGCTCTTTGTAGAGCGCTTCGGCCTTGTCTAGCTCGTCTAGGCCGAAATACGCCTCGGCGAGCTTCTGTTTGATGACGCGCTGATCGCTGGGGTTGGTCGCGTATTGGAGCGCCTTCTCGTAGTGCTCTGCAGCGGCTTTATAGTTCTTAAACGACATCATCAAGTGGCCGTAGAGCCGCAACGGGCCGGGGTTGGTGGGGGCCAGCTCGACGGCGCGCTTGGTCTGGCGCACCGCGTCAGAGAGGCTCTGCTCGTCCCCCGCCGTGAAGAGAAAGAGCCCGTACTGATAGTGCGCCTCGGCGTTGTCCGGATCGAGAGCGATCAGTTCGTCAAACGATTGGCGACTGCCCTCCCCGGTCTTGGCCACCTTGAGCAGATACTCCGCGGCTTTTTTAGAGTACTCTTGAATCTTCTGCTCGATCTCTTTGAGTTTAGTCTCTTTGTCTTCTACATCCGTAGCCCGCTCTAGGTTGGCTTTCTCTTGTTCGGCCTGGCGCAGCTTGGTCTTATAGAGCCGCGCGATATAGTAATCAATATAGTTGCCCAGATTGCCCAGTTGGTCGTCGGCCTCTAGCAAGCCCTCGTTGAGCAGCTTCTCGTAAGCAGCGATGGCTTCGTCGATCTTCCCGTCGCGCTCCAGATTATAGACAGTGACCAGCGGGAGCTTGATCTCGATCTTCGCGGTGTTCTTGGCGTTCTCCAGCCATTCTTTGAAGCGCTCTACGCGCTGGCGTATGCGATAGCCCTCGGCAACGCGCTCGCGGATTGTAGCGAACGTCTTGCGGTCGTCCAAGCGAATGAGATAGACGCCATCGCTGGTCTCGACGAGGGTGCTCAGCTGGCCCACTTGAAGATTGGCCACCGCTTCGCGGATCTCTGGGGCGAGATCGCTGACGTTCCAATAGCCAATGTCGCCGCCGCGCTCTTTGATGAACGCCGGGTCTTGGGAGTGCTCTTGGACGGCGTCGAAGAAGCTCTTGCCTTGGGTGTTGATCTGATCGCGAGCCTCTTGGATGCGCTTGCGCGCGGCGATGCGCTCCTCTTCGGAGGCCGTAGCCGCAACGGGGATGAAGATGCGGCGCAACTGCACGCGCTCCGGCGCGTTGTTCTGCTTGGCCGCCTCCAGCCACGCCGTGAAGAGCGCGTCTTCCTTCTGGCGCGTCAGATCACGACGCACGTCCTCTTTGGCCTCTTCAAACCCGCGAATGCGCTTGTCGTCTACTTTAATCAAGTGAAACCCAAACTGCGTCTTGACAGGATCGCTGATCTTGCCGACCTCCAGCGCAAACGCCGCTTCTTCAAACTCTTTGACCATCACGCCGCGGCCAAACCACCCCAGATCGCCGCCGTCCTCGGCGTTGCTCTTGTCGTCGGAGTACTTGTTAGCCAGCTCGGCGAAGTCCGCGCCCTTATCTAACTGTCTCTTGATATCTTCGATCTTCGCTCGTGCTTGGTTAACGATCTCTTCAGATGCTCCCGGCTCGACTTTCACCAAGATGTGCCGCGCTTTGACTTCGGGGGTTGCGTACTTCTCTTTGTTGGCTTCATAGTGCGCTCGAAGCTCTTCGTCGCTCACCACGACATATCCCACGACCTCGTTGAGGTAGCGGGCTTTATTCTCTTCGAGAAACTTCAGCAGTTCTTCGTCGGTCGGCTCGATGGGGCCGACGACGATCTCTTGGAGGGCCTCTTCGCGCAAGTTGGCCGCGACGCGCTCGCGAATCTGGCGCTGGAACGCGGGCAGCGAACTCTTCTGCTCCGCCAAGAGACGCGCCAATTCTTTTTCGTCAATGCCGTAGCGCTGCTGCAGCATAATGAGCGTAGACTGATACTCGGACTTGTAGCGCTCGTCAATCTTGGAGCCGGGAACGCTGATGCCGCGCTTGCGGATCTCTTGCTCTTTGAGAAGCTGTTCGATCAGTCTATTGATAGCTTCGGCTTGCCATTGGAGCTGGCGATAGGCGCCTTCTGGCCCTTGCAACAATTGCTCTAAATTCTGATTGAACTGGCGCTGCTCGTTGAGAATCTGATTGAACGTCTGAAGAAAGCGCTCCTGATCTACTTGCTCCCCGTTGACGATCAAGACGATCTTTTTGTCTTGGGGACGGTTGCCCGGATTGAACCCGCCGGGCGTGAAGATCACGATACCGCCGATGACAAACCCAACCACCACGACCCCGATGACGTACTTCCCATAGCGTTCTACGAGTCTTCGCATCGTATGCATGGAGTAACTCACCTCAAATTTAAGTTGGAGACGGTGTAGGTCTTCGCTGACCCCGATTACGCTTATTTGCTATAATAAACACTCTGGGAGTCTCTGTCAAGCGATGCGTGCGCTTTCGGTCGGGCTTCTGATTACGGCTTTATATGGGCTTGGGGCAAGTCCGCAAGCTCTGAGCTACAGAGTGATTATAGACCCCGGTCACGGGGGCGATGACACAGGGGCCATTGGGCTTTATGAGATCATCGAAAAACAGATTGTATTGCAGATCGCGCATTTGGTTGCTATTCAAGCTGTTGCGTTCCCCCATCTGCGCGTGATCCTCACGCGCGTCGAAGATCGCTATGTTTCGCGGGAGGAGCGCTTAAAGATCGCGCAGGCGGGTGATCTCTTTATCAGTCTCCATACAGATTTTTCTCACGATGCGCGTGTGCGCGGGGTGCGCGCCCAGATCGCTACCAGTGCTGGAGTTTCCAGCGAGCAGCTTGCAGAGCTGCTGTTGCAGCGAGTCACTCAAGCTACCAAAGCGTCTTCCTTGGGAGTCGAGCGAGCGCCGCTTTGGTTGCGGCGCATGAAGATTCCCGCCGTGCAGTTTTATCTGGGCTTTGTGACCAACCCCGAAGAGGCCCGCAAGCTCTCCCAGATGGCCTATCAGACAGCGCTCGCTCAAGCGATCCTAGAAGCGATTGATCTATTCTTAAAATCGCAACCTAAGAACTCAAGATGACCTCGTGAATCTCTAAGACGTTCTTGCCGGTGAACATCTCTTTGGGTGGGGGCGGGTTGGCGGTGTGTGCCCTCTCAAACTCTGGGCTTTTCGTCCACTTTTCAAAAGCCTCGTAGCTCTCCCAGTAGGTCATCGAGATATAGTAATCCCCTTGAATGGGCTTGAGCAACTGAAACTTCACAAAGCCGGGCATCTGCTCGACGAGCCTCTGGCGATTCTTGAAGCGCTCTTCAAACTCTTTCTCGTATCCCTTAGCCACGGGAATGCGATTGGCCACAACGATCATGGATGATCCTCCCTCATGGTACGTGTAACAAGAGATTATACTCCGCGTTCGCTCTGAACGCATGGCGTTGCTATAATGAAGATGCTATGCCGAATCGTGCCCAAGATTGGTTGAAGCAAGCGGAACGCGATCTCCTGCAAGCCGAAGCTTCTCGTCGCGGGGGATGGCACGAGTGGGCATGTTTCATCGCGCAACAAGCTGCAGAGAAGGCGGTCAAAGCTCTGCATCTGTACATGGGTCAAGAGGCCTGGGGGCATGTGGTCGCGCGCCTGCTTCAGGAGCTGCCCCAGGGCGTTCACGTGCCCGATGCGCTGATTGAGAAAGCGCGAGTGCTCGATACGTTCTATATTCCCCCGCGCTATCCCAACAGCCACCCTGAGGGAGCACCGTTTGAGCACTACGGCCCTCTCCAGAGCGAGGAAGCGATCCAATATGCCCGTGAGATCCTTGAGTTCGTCCGTGCTCAGATGGCCTGATGCTCGCACAGTAGATCAAGTTGTGCGTCGCTGGGCTGAGCAGATAGCTCAGCAACACCCTGAAGTGAGACGTATCGGTTACTTCGGCTCCTACGCGCGCGGGGACTGGGGTGTGGGGAGCGATCTCGATACCATCGTGATTGTCGAGCACTCCCAGGAGCCTTTCATACGACGCGCGGCTTGTTGGGATACACTCGATCTGCCCGTTCCCGTCGATCTACTGATCTACACTCTTTCGGAGTGGCAGCGTTGCTCTCTGAGACTGCGAGAGAAGATCGTCTGGGTCTATCCTCCAACGAACTCATTCTCACATCGCTGTCTCAGATGAGCTTATCAACCCATCTCTGATCTGCACTACTCGCGAGGCGCGCTCCATCACTTTGGGATCGTGCGTCGAGAAGACGAACGTCGTGTCGCGCTTCTTATTGAGATCGTGCATCAGCTCGATGATGGCTTTGCCCGTCTCAGAGTCTAAGTTGGCCGTCGGCTCGTCGGCTAAGACCAGAGCTGGCTTGGTCACGAGCGCCCGCGCAATGGAGACTCTCTGTTGCTGGCCGCCGGACATCTCGTCGGGACGGTGATGCGCAAAATCGCGTATCCCTAGAGCTTCTAAGAGTTCATGCACGCGGCGGCGACGCTCTACCGTCCCCACGCCCAGCAAGAGCAATGGCAGCTCGACGTTCTCATAGGCCGTCAAGACGGGCACGAGATTGAACGTCTGAAAGACAAAACCCAAGCGCTGCCTCCGCACCCAGGCTAATTCTTTGGCAGAAAGCTTGGAGGTATCTCGTCCTTCCAGGACGACTCGCCCTGACGTGGGCTTGTCCAAACACCCGATGAGATTAAGCAGCGTCGTCTTGCCTGATCCTGAAGGGCCAGCAATGCACAGAAATTCCCCGCGCTGAATCTCTAACGAGACTCCGCGCAAGGCTTTCACCACCGTGTGCCCCATCGCGTACTCTTTGGTGACGTTCTCCACGCGAACGACAACTTCGCTCATGGCTTCTTGCAAGACTCTAACAGAGCTTCTTTCGTGAAGATCGAGTCTGGAAGATCTTTGATCTCCATCTCTAACGTAGTCATCACGGTCTTGGTGCCGGCTTCGAGCGCGTTCTCTATCGTGATTTTGCTGGGGCGCAGCGCGCCGGCGAGCTGCTTGCGCTCTTCGTAGATGGCCGTGCGCAGGAGCCTGCCCGTCTCGGTATAGTACTCGCCCCGCAGGGGCAGAAAATTCTCGGTGTCGGCCCAGTAGAGTATGCGCGCAAAGGGCACGGTGTCGTTCTTAGCTGTCAGTTCAAGCTTATAGGCTAGACGGTCTTGGACTCTCTCCGTCCCTAAGAGCTTGGCATTGTAATCGTTCACCAGGTTGACTCTCAGGACGTCGGCGACCGTGAAGCTCGTGCCAAGCACGTTCTGCCGCGCACTGAGCGGAACGATCCGACAGTTTTCGGGAAAGAGAATGACGACGTCGTCGCCGACTCTCAAAATTTTCTGGCCTTTGGCGTCTTCGGGAGCGAGCACTTCTAAGAGCGCTTTATCGCTGCCCTTCTTGAAGACGCGCAACTCATACGCACTCACAAGCTTGCCCTTCTCAAAGTTCTCTAGTTTATTGACTGAGACGAACTGCTCTGGATAGCTCGACTCGACCGACTTCTTCAGAATCTCCTGAGCCGAGGGCTGCTGTCCCCATGCTATAGTTACAAGACCTACGACGAGAACGATCCCAACGGTGCGTATCGCGTTCATAACACGCCTCCTTCTCTTTGATTTAACTAAGTACTCTTCGTGATTCTATGCATGGCGCAATGCTTGCACCGGCTCTTGCTTAGACGCGATATACGCCGGATAGAGCGCTGCCAAGACAGCCACGCCTTCTGCAAACACAAAGAACATCGCTAACATCCCCCAAGAGAACTCAGCATAGAACGTCGTTCCTATGGGCAGATTGACAAACTGAGATGCCTGCGTGATCGTGAGGCCTACGACCGAAAAGTATTTCAACAACGCCCCGCCGATCCCAACCCCCATCAGCCCGCCCGCTGCCCCCAAGATCGCGCTCTCCAAGAGAAAGAGCCCCCGAATCTCCCCCGGCGTCATCCCTAGCGCCATCAGCGTGCCGATCTCCCGAATACGCTCAAAGACCGACATCAACATCGTGTTGACGATCCCCAACGCAGCGATGAGGATCACGACCATAGAGAGAATCGCCATGAGCTGACGACGAGCCTCTAGCAGCGAGAAGATCGCTGCCCCTAGCTCCTGCCACGTCTGAACTTCGAGGCCGTCTTCTGAAAAACCCTGTTGAATCTGCCGGGCGACTCTCTCGGTCTGATCGGTGCTATCGAGCATTAAGATGATCTCGGTGACCTGCCCGCTCATGCGCAGGAGCCGCTGCGCGTCGGCTAGCGAGAGTATGAGAATCGAGTCGTCATATTGGCTATAGCCTGTCGTGAAGATCCCGCCGATCTCGACGTCAATGGCGTTGAGCGCGCCGCGCGCGGTCGTCGCCATGAGTGTCAAGAGATCTCCCAGCTTGAGGCCCAGATCGTCGGCGAGCTTCGTGCCGATGAGCGCGTAGCCCCGTTCGCCGGAGAGATATTTTCCTTGGGTGATCTTGGTAGCGACGATGCCGTCGCGCTCGGCTTGCGGGTCGATTCCCAAACCGAGAACCCCGATGCTCTCAGAGCCGGTGCTCACGACGACGGGAAAGCGAATGCGCGGCGCTACGGAGCGCACCCCTGGAAGTTCTTTCAAGCGCCGGGTCACGGTCTCGAAGTCCTGAATCGCGATATCTAGGGGCATCAAGCGTGCCTTCTCACGATACCCTTGAGCGTGAATCTGAATATGTCCCGTCTGGGCTTTGATGAAATCGTCAGTAAATTGTTTATCTACTCCCTGAATGAAGCCGTAGAAAATCAGCACAAGCGCTAAGCCCAGCCCAATCGCGACGAACGTAATGGCGCTGCGGCGCTTGTTGCGTAAAAGGTTGCGCGCGGCGAGTTTCAGAAAGACCCACATGGTTACAACTGTTCCCATTCTCTTAGAGGGATGTTGCTTTTCATATCTGCTCTACCTCGCGGAGCAAGAATCTGAGAGACGGAATACTCCTCGTTATGTGGTGACGTGAGACGGTATCGATTGTAGCGTAAAACTGATAGCGTCCTCCTGAGAACGGCCCTTGAAAGCCAAGAGCGAGCAACTTGCGAATGAACTCGCACCGCTTCACGGATACCAGCGGCTCATGAATGGGCTTTCTGTTCAAATCTATCCCGCATTATAGATATTACTAAACGCTCGTACCGTCACGCTATAGAAGCCCCCCTTAGTGGCCAGGCCACTACTCCGAAGGGACGTCAAATTCCATCGAATTTCCATCTTTTATGTATCGCATTTCCAGAGAGGGAGAATTAGCTTTTTATTCGGAGCTATTACCCACCCCACTCCGATACCCATTAAGGAGGGGCCGCACCTCTGGCCCCTCCTCCCCTCTCTTACAAAGAGCCACGGCTTGACAACCTTCCCGCGATTGTATAATATTGTGCAGATATATGTGCAGTCATATATAGGAGAGTGATTCTATCTGTCCCTCAAACACGCCCTGCTGGGCTTTCTGAGCTTTGGGCCAGCGACGGGCTACGAGCTGAAACACGCGTTTGAGAACTCCGTGCAGCACTTCTGGAGCGCCGATCTGAGCCAGATCTATCGGGCCTTGGAGAGCCTCAAGGAAGAAGGTCTGGTCACCATGCGCATCGAGCACCAAGAGACGCGCCCGCCCAAGCACATCTACTCGCTCACCGAGAGCGGGCGCGCCGAGCTGATCCGCTGGCTGAGCGAGCCGACCGTCGAGCTGCCCACCGTGCGCAATCCGTTCTTGCTGAAGATCTTCTTTGGGGCGCTCATCCCCAAAGAGACCATGCGAGAGCACCTGCGATCCTTTGACGCAGCGTTGCACGAACGCTTAATGGTCTACAAGCAGATCGAAGAGTATCTGCCCAAGCGTTGTCGCGAGCAAGGGCTGCACAAGCACGAGCCGTTTCTGCTCGCCACGGTACGCTTGGGGGTCAAAAACCTCAAAGCGACCCAACGCTGGTGTCGGGAACTGATGGCCGAACTGGAAAGGGCGTGAAGGAGCCATGATTTTACAGACAGAGAATCTCACGAAGGTCTATCGCGTCGGCAAAGAAGAAGTCCCTGCGTTGCGCGGGGTCAACTTCGCGCTCGATACCGGCGAGTTCGTGGTCATTAACGGTCCATCAGGATCGGGCAAGACGACGTTCTTGAACTTGATTGCGTGCATTGACAAGCCCACGTCCGGGGAAGTCTATATCGAAGGGCAGCCGACCAGCCAGCTCTCCGAAGGCCAGCTCGCCGAGCTGCGTAAGCGCAAGATCGGGTTAGTCTTTCAGACGTTCAATCTCATCCCCGTCTTGTCGGCCTACGAGAACGCCGAGTACCCGCTGATTCTCCTAGGAGTAGGCCGTAAAGAGCGCTATCGCCGCACGATGGCGCTTCTGGAAGAAGTCGGCCTCAAAGAGTTAGCGCATCGTCGGCCCGATGAACTCTCAGGGGGCCAGCGCCAGCGAGTCGCTATTGCGCGCGCGCTCGTCACCAACCCCAGATTGGTCCTCGCCGACGAGCCAACCGCCAACTTGGACTCTGAGACGGGCAAACAAGTGATGGCCATCATGAGACGGCTCAACGAAGAGCATCGCGTTGCGTTTCTCGTCGTCACGCACGATCCCGTGGTGACGCAGTACGCCCAGCGTACCGTCAAGATTCGCGACGGCCAGCTCTTCGACGGGAGTGCGAAGAATGGAGCTTAAGCTGCTCATCCCTTTGAGAAACTTGACGCGCAATCGGCGGCGCACGCTGCTGAGCCTGGCGATCATCGCACTGGGCACGGCGATGATCTACGCCGTGCGCGGCTATGTGGACGAAAGCATGCTGAGCATTCGACAGGGAACGGTGCGACAGTTTGGGAATCTCCAGATCGCGTCGCCGCTGCTGTGGGCGGAGAAGACCGAGAATTTTGGGTATCTTATATCCCCCGAAGACGTGGCGCGCATCGTGGCTCTTCTTCAAGAGATCCCCGAGGTCACGGCGCACACCGTGCAGCTCAATCTGTCGGGGCTGGCGATCACCGAGCGCAAGACGAAGGTCGTGCGCGCGACGGCGCTAGAACCCCAAAATCAAGCTCTAGACTATAACGATCTCGTCGTCGAGGGATCGGGATTGAACCCCGACGACCGCGCGAAGGTCTTGATTGGGCGCGCGCTCTCTGAAGAGCTGCAACTCCAGCCCGGAGACTTCTTCTCGCTCACAACGACCACCGTGGATGGCGCGTACAACGTTGGGCCGCTGCAAGTCGCGGGGATCTACGCGCTCAACAACGCCGTCGTCGAGGGCCAGCTCGTCTTCATGCCCCTCGGCTATGGGCAGATTCTCTTAGACACTTCAGGCGTCGCCAAGGTCATCGTCACGCTTAGAAGCATTGATGATACCGACCGAATCGCACAAATAGTGCAGCGCAAGCTCACCGAAGCTGGGCTAGAGTTTGAGGTGCGCACGTGGGTGCAGCTGGCCGAGTTCTATCGTCAGATCAAGGGTTTTTTCGATGTGCTCTTTGGGTTCTTGACGATTGCCGTCTCGGTGCTCGTCTTCTTCATCGTCTTGCAAGTGTTGACGCTCTCGTTTCTGGAGCGCACGCGCGAGGTCGGCACGATCCGAGCGATTGGGACCAAGCGCTATCAAGTGTTTTTGATGTTCTTTATGGAGAGCGTCTTTTTAGGGGTGTTGGGCGGTCTTTTGGGGATCGCTGGGGGCTGGCTGATCGGGCAGGGCTTTAACGCGCTGGGAATCGGCTGGACGCCGCCGGGGGCGATTGAGCCGGTGCCCGTGCGGCTGCGCCTCGAACTGGGCAATGCCCTGGGGCCGTTTCTCGTAGGCGTATTTGCTACGCTGCTCTCGGCCCTCTACCCCGCGGCGCACTCGGCACGGCTCAACGTCGTCGAAGCCCTCGCGTCCAAGTGAAGGAGATGTATGTTCTTCAAGATCGCCGCACGAAACGTCTTACGCAACAAGCGCCGCACGGCGTTCAGCCTCGGCGTGACGGCGCTGGGCGTCGCGATTCTCTACTTTGTGATGGGGTTCATCACCGATAGCTTTGAGTCCGTCAAGCGAAACTTGACGCGCGAGATCGGCGCGGTGCAGATCGCCGACGCAAGACTCTTTGACAACAAGACTGAGCGTTACGAGCACCTCATCCCGCCTCAGACTCTGGAGCAGATCGTCGCGCTGCTCCAAGACGATCCGAGGGTGACGGGCTACACGTGGACGCTGAGTTTTGCAGGGCTGATCGGGAACGAGAAGGGCAGCACGCTCGTCCTGGGGCGCGGGCTGATCCCCGGCAACCCCATCGAAGACTACAGCCGCGTCGTCGTAGATGGGCGTCCTCTCAGCAACGACGGAACGCCCCAGATTCTCCTTGGGCGCCGGCTCGCCGAGACGCTCAACGTCCGCCCCGGCGAGATCATCAACGTCGCTACGGGCACCGCGACGGGGGCGTTCAACGCCGCCAGCGCTCAGATCGTCGGCACGATGCGCTACAATAATATCGCGCAAGAGGGCCAGATCGGTATCGTCAATCTCGAATTTGCTCAGCGGCTTCTGCGCACGCAGGGGGTCGAGCGTGTCATCGTTCAGCTTCAAGAGATAGACCAAGCCGAAGCGTTCGCCCAAGAGCTGCGGGAGAAGCTAAAAGCAGCGGGAATCCCGCTGGACGCGCGCCCGTGGCAGAAGCTCACGACGTTCTACGATTCGATCCGGGCCTTCTGGAGCGTCTTCGCGGCGTTTACGACGATGGGGGTCTTCGTGCTCGTCCTCTTCAGCGTCCTAGAAGTTTTAACGATGTCGTTCTTGGAGCGCACGCGCGAGGTCGGCACGATCCGGGCCATCGGCACTACCCGCGCTCAGGTCTTTCGGGTCTTCTTGACCGAAGGGCTGATCTTAGGACTGTTGGGCGGAGCGCTGGGAGTGGCAGCAGGAGCGCTCTTGGGAGCTTGGGTCAACTCCGCCAATATTCTGTGGCTGCCGCCGGGAGCGATTGATCCCGTGCCAGTACGGATTGCTGTTCATCTCTCGGTAGGCGTTGTGCCGTTCTTGACGGCGCTGATCTCGACGTTCTTGGGCACGCTCTATCCGGCGTGGAAGACCGCACGAGCTAATATTGTCGAAGCATTGAGCTACGTCTAAACAAAAGGAGTGAAAGACTATGAAGAGACTCTGGAAGTCGGTCGTAGCCGTTGTTGCGGTGGCGTTTCTGATCGGATTGGCTTCGGTGGGGCAGCAGGCGCTCACCGATGAACAGCTCTTGGAAGCGTTGGACAAGGCGCGCTTTGTCGAGGCCACGTCGTTTACGATGACGGTCGAAGTCGTGGCTGACAGACCCGATGGCACCAAGCAAGCGGTCGTGCAGCTCTACTTCAAAGAGATCAACAAGAAGCGCTACGCGCGCATTGAGTTCTTAGCGCCGGAAGATCTCAAAGGGCAGGTCTACGTGAGCACTCCCGATGGGGTCTTCTTCTGGCAGCCAGGGCTGGCAACCCCCTTGAAAGTGAGCGGACGCCAACAAGTCTTTGGCGATTCGAGCGTCGCTGAAACCGTGGGCATTCAGTTTAAGGGCGACTATAAGATAAAGTCTCGAAAGGACGTAACCCTGCCGGGGAATAGGCCCGCTTGGGAACTCGAGCTGGAAGCGACCGACAAGAGCGTGGCGTTTCAGCGAGCGACCGTGACGGCCGAGAAGGCAACGCTGCGCCCGGTCAGAGCACGACTCTTCGCCCTGAGCGGCGACCCCCTCAACGACGTGAGCTACCAAGAGTACGCTCTTTTAGAGAAAGACGAGTACGTCAAAAAACAGCTGATTGAGAATCAGCTCATTAAGACGAACAAGACGCTCTTGACGATCACCAAGATCGAGGCGAAGGATCTCCCGAACGATCTCTTCGATCCTAACAAGTTGGGGAAGTGAGCGACGTGCGCGTGCGTTGGGCGCTGGGAGCGCTGCTCCTGAGCGTAGCCGCGATGGGCCAAGAGGTTCCATCGCGCGATGAAGGTGTAGAACTCAAACGCGAGGCGCTCGCGGTCTTCTCGCAGGTACTCACAGAGGGGAGCGCCGCGGAGCGCCTCAGCGCCGTGAACGGCCTAGCCCGCAACGGCGACGAGTCGGTTGTTCCGTTGTTGGCGGAGCGTCTGCTCAACGATGAAGCGTCGTTTGTGCGGCGAGGGGCAGCGGTTGGGCTGGGGCGCTTTCGCTCCCAAGAAGCGCAAAGAGCCTTGCGTCGCGCTGCGCTCTCCGATGAGATCGCCAGCATTCGTTGGGACGCGGCGCTCTCGTCTCAAGATTCTGATGTCATTCTCGCGCTGCTGAACAGGCGCGAGACGCTCGCTGCAGCAGCGCTCTCGCTGCAAGAGCTTACGGCATCGGCGCGTCTTCCCAACGCCATGCGAGGGGCTACCGAAGTCGCGCTGCTGGGCGCGTTCTCGGATCGCGAGCGCTTTAACGTCGTCGAGCGTGCCGCCATGCTGAAAGCGTTGGCGCAGCTTGGCTCGCTCGGCGCTGTGGATCGTCTCCGCGCGACGCTCGCCGACGCCGACGAAGACCCGTTTGTGCGCGGCGCCGCGGCCTTTGCCCTAGGAGCGCTGGGCGTGCGCAATGCCGTGCCGGAGCTGATTTCAGCGTTGCGCACAGAGTCTGACTCGGTGCAAGTCGGGGCAGCGACGGCTCTGGGGTATCTGCGCGAGCCAAGCGCCGTCGAGCCGCTGATCGCGCTTTTACGGACGGGGCGCTCGCCACAGGCGCGCGTGGCCGCGGCCGAAGCCCTCGGGGCCTTTGGCTCACGAGCTGCTTCGGCTCTCGCGCAGGCGCTCTTGGCCGATCCCACCCCAACGGTGCGCCAAGCGGCGCTGCGCGGGCTTGCCCAGACCAGAAGCGCCGAGGCGACTCAAGCCGTGCTCGCGTTCTTGGGGAGCGGCTATCTGCAAGGCTGCGATCCGAGCGCGTGCGGGAGCTTGGCGCTGGAGACGCTGCGCGCGCTCGCGGCGCTCGGCCAAGCGTCGCTCGCCCTGCAAGTGGCGCAAGCGACGCTCAACGCCCTGCGCGAGGCGCTCCCGGTTCTCTTTGTCTTCGCCGAACTGGACTTGGTGAGAACCCTAAGCGCGGTGGGGCGGGTCGCGCCAGAGCTGTTTGACGCGCTGGTGCGCGACCAGAGTCCGTTTGTGCGTGCGCTGGGGGTTGCTGCTTATGCGAGCGTCTATCAAGCCGAAGCGCGAGCGACGCTTCTTCGATATGTCTCTGACGAGAATACGTTGGTGCGTCGGGCTGCACTGGAAGGGCTGGCTCCGTGGGCCACTTCGGACGACACCGAGCTGTTCGCTCGGTTTGTCACCAACAGCGATCCGCGCACGCGCGGCGCGGCGCTCTCGGCCCTCGCCCGCGTGGGCGATGCGCGGGCGCTCGTGCCGTTGCGTCAGGCCCTGAGTGCTCAAAGCTCTTCGGTCCGCCTGGACGCTGCCGGTGCCGCCTTGGCCTTTGCGATCCGCTGGAGCAAGATCTCGTTGCCTCTCCCTCCTTAGAGACTCATATGCCCAAGATCTACAGACTGTCGCGGATTCAAGTCGTGCCCGCCGATCTCGATAGGGTCTGGGAGTTCTTCGCCACACCGCGCAACTTGAACGAGCTGACCCCACCCGAGATGCACTTCACTATACTGTCAGGAGCAGACGAACCGATGTACGCGGGGCAGCTTATTGAGTATCGGATTCAGCTGGTGCCCGGCATTGTCGTCTCATGGCTGACGGAGATTGTGCATGTCGAGCCCAAGCGCCGCTTCATCGATGAGCAGCGCTTTGGCCCCTATAAGTTTTGGTATCACGAGCACCGCTTTGAGCCCACAAGAGACGGAACGCGCATCGAGGATCACGTCACGTACGCGCTGCCCCTGGGAGCGATCGGCACGATCGCGCACGCGCTTTGGGTGCGCTCGCGCTTAGAAGCGATCTTTGACTTTCGCGCGCACGCGATAGCTAAGATCTTTCCCGCCTAAAGACGAATCGGGGTAGGGTTCTGAATCTGATGGGGATGCTCCGGCCCCGGATAGATCTTCAGTTTCTTGAGCATCCGACGCCCTAGGACGGTCTTGGGAAGCATGTTGCGCACGGCTTCTTCGAGGGGCTTAGTGGGATGGCGCTCGATCATCTGGGAGAAGGTCCACGAGCGCAATCCCCCCGGATAGCGCGAGTAGTGATAATAGATCTTCTGCTCAGACTTCTTCCCCGTTACTTTGATCTCCTTGGCGTTGATGACGACCACGTAATCGCCCACGTCTACGTGGGGCGTGTAGTAGGGCTTGTGCTTGCCCATAAGGATCTTGGCGATGCGCGAGGCCAGGCGCCCCAGCGTCTCCCCTCGAGCGTCCACCAAGACCCAGGCGCGCAAAGAGCGTCTATCGTCTTTTTTCATCAAGGTCGTACGCTGCATAGAGTTCTCCTTTACGGTCGCCTTGCATAGGTGCGGCAAGTATGCTATCATAACAGAACCGGGAACGTCTTGCAAAGAAGATGCCCTTGACGAGAGAGGGCCGATCCTCTATAATAAGCAGGCGTTTAGGGGATCGCTTTAACTCTTCGGCTGACGATCTCTCGCACCCCCATCTCGCCTGTTGGAGTGTCTCGGTTCGCCGGAGATGCCCAAGACAGCGAGCAATGGGACTACTCTAGCTTAAGGAGTTCAGTATGCCGACGATCAATCAATTGGTGCGCTACGGGCGCACCCAGATCAAGAAGATCAATCGCCGCTCGCTGGCGCTGGAGCACTGCCCGCAGAAGCGCGGCGTCTGCGTGCGCGTCTTCACCAAGACGCCCAAGAAGCCCAACTCGGCGCTCCGCAAGGTGGCCCGCGTTCGGTTGAGCAACAAGCAGATGGTCACGGCCTACATCGGCGGCGAGGGCCATAACTTGCAAGAGCACTCGATGGTCTTGGTGCGCGGCGGGCGCGTGAAAGACCTGCCCGGCGTCAACTATCACATTGTGCGCGGGGCGCTCGACTGCGCCGGCGTCGAAGGGCGCAAGCGCGGACGCTCCAAGTACGGCGTCAAGCGAGCCGCCGCCGCGCCGGCCAAGTAATCAAGGACGGGATCTGGTATGAACACACACGCGATCGAGCGCGTCATCCCCGGACGGGCCCCAGCCCCCGATATCCGGTACAACAGCCAAATGGTCGAGAAGCTGATCAATTACGTAATGCGGCGGGGCAAGAAATCCCTGGCCCGCAAGATCGTCTACGAGGCGTTCGATATCGTGCAAGAGAAGACGGGCGAGCCCCCATTGGAGGTCTTCTATAAAGCGATCACCAATCTCATGCCCAAGCTGGAGACGCGCTCGCGCCGCGTCGGCGGCTCGTCGTATCAGATCCCCTATGAGGTCCCCGAAGATCGCCAACGCACGCTCGCGCTGCGGTGGCTGGTGGAGGCCGCACGCAACCGGCGCGAACACTCCATGGCGGCGCGCTTGGCCGCTGAGATGCTCGACGCCCTCAAAAACCAAGGCGAGGCCATCAAAAAACGCGAAGAGACCCACCGCATGGCCGAAGCCAACCGCGCCTTCGCCCACTACCGCTGGTAGGTCGATCCCCCTATGAAAGCCCTCGGATACAACCTCGATAAGATCCGCAACATCGGCATCATCGCCCACATTGACGCCGGCAAGACGACCACCACCGAGCGTCTGCTCTTCTACACCGGGCGGATTCACGATATTGGCGACGTGGACGAGGGCGACACCGAGATGGACTGGATGCCCCAGGAGCGCGAGCGCGGCATCACGATTACGTCTGCCGCGACAACTTGCTTCTGGCGCGACCATCAGATCAATATCATAGACACCCCCGGTCACGTGGACTTCACCGCCGAAGTCGAGCGCTCCTTGAGAGTCCTCGACGGGGCCGTGACCGTCTTCTCAGGGGTAGACGGCGTCGAGCCGCAATCGGAGCAAGTCTGGCGCCAAGCCGATAAATACGGCATCCCCCGCATCGCTTATATCAACAAGATGGACCGGATCGGCGCCAACTTCAAAGCCGCTGTTGAGTCCATGGTGCAGAAGCTGGGGGTGCGCCCGCTGCCGTTGCAGCTCCCCTACGGCGAGGGCGATCAGTTCGGCGGCGTCATAGACTTAATCAAACAGAAGCTGATCATCTGGGACCCCACCTCCAAGGGGGCTAGATTTGAGTACCGGGAGATCCCCCACGACTATCTGGCCGAAGTCCAGGCCTATCGCGAACGGCTGCTGGAGAGCATCTCCGAGATAGACGAAGAGATCCTCACCAAGTTCTTGGAGGGCCAGCCCATCTCCGAGGCGGAGATCCACCGCGCCGTGCGCCAGGCCTGTATTCGCCAAGAATTCATCCCCGTCGTGTGCGGCTCGTCGCTCAATAATATCGGGATCCAGCCGCTCCTAGACGCCATCGTAGACTATCTGCCCAGCCCCCTCGACCGCCGCTTCATCGAGGGGGTTGTGCCTAATGGCACCGGAGGAGAGGTCATCAAGCAGCGGCGCCGCCCCACCCCCGATGAACCCCTCGCGGCGCTGGCTTTTAAAGTCCAGACCGACGAATATACCGGACGCCTGGTCTACGTGCGCGTCTACTCTGGAAAGCTAGAGAAAGGCTCATACGTCTATAACAGCACCACCGGCAAGACCGAGCGCATCGCCCGCATCTTCCATATGCATGCCAACAAGCGCACCGAGGTAGACGCGGTCACCGCGGGCAACATCGCGGCGGTCGTCGGCCCCAAAGAGCTGATCACCGGCGACACCATCTGCGATCCAGAACACCCCATCGTCCTGGAAAGGATCGAGTTCCCCGAGCCGGTCGTCACCGCTGCGATTGAACCCAAATCCGACGCCGATGAAGATAAACTGAGCGAAGCCCTCTACAAACTCGCCCAAGAAGACCCGACCTTCCGATATAACGTAGACCCCGAAACGAATCAGATGGTCATCTCCGGGATGGGCGAGTTGCACTTGGAGATTATCTTTGACCGTCTGAAGCGGGAGTTCCGCGTCGAAGCGAACATGGGCAATCCCCAAGTGGCGTATCGCGAGACGCTGGCGGAGCCCATCGAGGTCGAGGAGAAGTTCGTCAAGCAGACGGGCGGGCGCGGACAATACGCCCACGTCTGCATTCGTTTTGAGCCGCTGCCGCGCGGCAAGGGCTTTGAATTTGTGGATGAGATCAAAGGGGGAATCATCCCGCGGGAGTTCATCCCCGCGGTGCAGAAGGGTCTGGAAGAGGCGTTGTCGAGCGGCCCGCTGGGGGGATTCCCCATTGTGGATATTCGCGCGACGCTCTTTTACGGGTCGTATCACGCCGTAGATTCCAGCGAGATCGCCTTCAAGACGGCAGCCGCGCGCGCGCTCACCCAAGCCTTCGAGCGGGCGAAGACCCATCTGCTTGAACCCATCATGGCCGTCGAGATCGTCACCCCTGAAGAGTACGTTGGGGAGGTCATTACGGATTTGCAGTCGCGGCGGTCGCAGATCACGTCGATGGAGGTGCGCCAGAACGCCCAGATCATCCAGGCGTTGGTGCCGTTGGCCGAGACGTTCGGCTACGCGACCCAACTGCGCTCGATCTCCCAAGGGCGCGCCTCCTATCACATGCGGTTCTCGCACTACGAGATCGTTCCGGCAACAATTAAAGAAGAAGTCCTGAAGGGGAGAAAGTAAGATGGCACGAGAGAAGATTCGCATCCGATTGCGCGGCTACGATCACGAGCTGGTGGACGACGCCACGCGCAAGATCGTCAAGACCGCTCAAGAGACGCGGGCCAAGGTGGTCGGGCCGATCCCCTTGCCCACGGAGATCCATCGCTACACGGTCTTGCGCTCGCCACACGTCAATAAGAAATCGATGGAGCACTTTGAGCGCCGCGTTCATAAGCGCTTGATCGACATCAAAGAGCCGACGTCGGAGACGATCAACGCGCTGATGGATATTCAGTTGCCCGCGGGGATTGACATCGAGGTGAAGCTGTGATATGGCCTTGGGGATCTTAGGCAGAAAGCTAGGGATGATGACGTGGTTCGACGCGCAGGGGCGTGCGCTGGCGGCCACGGTCGTGCACGCCGCACCGTCGGTCATCACCCAAGTCAAGACCCCGGAGACCGACGGCTACAGCGCGATCCAAGTGGGCTACGACTCCGTCAAAGAGAAGAACGTCCCTAAGCCCCTGAAGGGCCACTTCAACAAGGCCGGGGTCCCGCCCAAGCGCATTCTGCGGGAGTTCCGCTTAAGCGACGAAGAAGCCAGAGCGTTCAAAGTCGGCCAAGAGCTGACGTTGACGATCTTCCAAGAGGGGGAGGCCGTAGACGTCAGCGGCATCTCCAAGGGCAAGGGGTTTGCCGGCGTGATGAAGCGCCACGATTTCAAGGGCGGCCCCGACTCCCACGGCATGAGCGGCTGGCATCGTCGCCCCGGAAGCATTGGGAGCATCCGCGCGACGGGACGAACGTTCAAGGGCTGGCGCATGGCGGGGCACATGGGGCATGAACGGGTCACGGTGAAAAACTTGGTGATTCTGAAGATAGACCCGGAGAAGAACTTATTAGTCTTGCGCGGCGCGATCCCCGGCCCCCGCAAAGGGGTCGTGGAGATCCGCAAGCGCCAAGCGCATAAGAACGGGTGAAGCGACGATGAATCTCGTAGCGCCGTATTATAAGTTTGAGAGCGGAGCCGCGGGGGAGATCCCGCTCAGCCCCAAACTCTTTGGGTATAAGATCAATAAAGACTTGCTCTATCGCGCCGTGCGCACGTATCTGTTAAATCTGCGTCAGGGGACGCACTCGACGAAGACGCGCGGCGAGGTGGTGGGCACGGGGAAGAAGCCCTGGCCCCAGAAGCACACGGGACGGGCCCGCCACGGCATGAGGCGCTCCCCCCTCTGGAAGGGCGGCGGGATCGTCTTTGGCCCCAAGCCCAAGGAGTACGACTATCGGCTGCCCAAGAAGATGGTGCGTCGCGCCCTGCAGTCGGCGCTGATCGCCAAGCTGCAAGCGGCCCAGTTGGGGGTCTTGGACCGGATCGGGTTTGACCGCCCCAAGACCAAAGCGGGGCTGCAAGCCCTCGAGCGCCTGGGATTCCCCAAGAACGACGAAGATCCGCATAACGAGCTGTTGTTGGTCGTCTCCCAGGCCGAATATGGCCTGGCGGTGAAGAAGACGTTTTCGAATCTCCCGTGGGTCAAGTGCGTGGAGTCCAATAGCCTGACCGTCTACGATCTGTTGAAGTACGAGCACGTCTTGATTACAGAAGAGGCGCTAGGCGAATTAGAAGCGAGGTGTGCGGTCGCCACCGCGTAGGTATGACTCTAGAGAATACGCTGCTGGCCCCAGTGGTGAGCGAGAAGGGCTGGAGGTTGCAAGAAGAGGGCAAGTACGTGTTTGAGGTTCACCCGCAGGCCAACAAAGTACAAGTGAAGCGTGCGGTGGAGAACCTGTTCAAAGTGAAGGTCTTAGGCGTCTGGGTGATGCGGATGCCGGAGAAACCAAGACGCCGGAAGTTTTATCAACGCGGCGCGATCCCCGGCTGGAAGAAAGCCATCGTACAGCTAGCGCCGGGGCAGAAGATCGACGTTTACAGATAGGGAGTTAAACTATGCCAATACGAACGTTTCGTCCGACGACGCCGAGCCGGCGCCACATGGCGCTGCCCGACTTCAGCGAGCTGACGACCGATCGTCCCGAAAAGAGCTTATTAGAGCCGCTGAAGAAGACCGGCGGGCGCAACAATACGGGCCGTATCACCGTGCGCCATCGCGGCGGCGGCCACAAGCGGCGCTATCGCATTATAGATTTCTATCGGGATAAGATGGGCATCCCGGCGAAGGTCGTCTCGCGGGAGTACGACCCCAACCGTTCGGCGTGGATCTCGCTCTTGCAGTACGCCGACGGCGAGAAGCGCTATATTCTCTCGCCGTTGCAGCTAGAGGTGGGCGCGATCATCGAGGCAGGGGTGGATGTGGAGGCGCGCGTGGGGAACGCGCTGCCGCTGAAGAAGATCCCTGTGGGCACGTTGGTGCACGGCGTGGAGCTGTGGCCTGGGAGCGGGGCCAAGGTCGCTCGCGCGGCGGGCACGAGCTGCCAGGTGATGGCCATCGAAGGCGGCTACGCGCGGCTGCGCCTGCCCTCTGGAGAGATTCGGCTCTTCAAAGAAGACTGCATGGCCACGGTTGGCCAAGTGGGGAATATAGATCATAAAAACGTAGTGCACGGCAAGGCGGGACGAGTGCGGCATTTGGGAATTCGTCCCACGGTGCGCGGCACGGCGATGAACCCCGTGGACCATCCGCACGGCGGCGGCGAGGGCCGTCACTATGTGGGCGGCCCGCCCAGGACGTTTTCGGGCAAGCCCGCCAAGGGCGTGCCCACGCGCAAGCCGGGCAAACCCAGCAGCAAGCTGATCGTCACGCGACGCAACGGAAGGCCGGTGAGTTAATCTTATGGCACGATCGCTCAAGAAGGGGCCGTTTGTGCACCCCAAATTGCTGAAGAAGATCGAGAAGCTCAAGCGCGGTGAGATCTCGGAGATCAAGACGTGGTCGCGGGCCAGCATGATCGTCCCGCAGATGGTCGGACTGACCATCAAAGTTCACAACGGGCGGATGCACGTGCCTGTCTCGATTACCGAGGCGATGGTGGGGCATCGCCTAGGGGAGTTCGCCCTGACGCGGACTTTTAAAGCGCACGGCGGCGTGAAGAAGAAGCAAGCCCCGCCGCTCAAGTGAGTGTGTGATCTATGGAGGCCAAAGCTATCGCTAAGTGGGTGCGCATCTCGCCCTTGAAGGCGCGCTTGCTCACCAAGCAACTGCGCGGCCTTAGCGTGGATGAGGCGCTGAAGCTGACGCGCTTTGGGCGCGTGAAGGCGTGTGAGCCGGTGCGCAAGTGCTTGGAATCTGCGATTGCAAACGCTGAGCACAATTATAACATGGACGTCGATGCGCTCTGGGTCAAAGAGGCGCGGGTGGATCGCGGGCCGTTCTACACGCGCGTGCGTCCCGGCTCGCGAGGAAAAGTGGGCTATCGGCGCGTGAGAACCGCGCACATCACGATCGTCGTCTCGGATGGCCCCAAGCCTGCTCCCAAGACCCAGAAGAGAGCCAAGGAGGCGAACGCCTAAAGTATGGGACAGAAGATCCATCCGTATGGACTCCGTCTGGGGATTACCAAGAAATGGATATCGGACTGGTTTTCTGAGAAAAAAGCCCCGGAGTACGTCAAAGAAGACTACGAGATTCGGCGCCTCGTCAAGGAGCGTTATCGCGGGGCCGGGATCGCCAAGGTGAGCATCGAGCGCCCTACGGAGCAGTCGGTCTCTCTGGTGATCTATGCGGCGCGTCCGGGGATTATCATCGGCAAGGGCGGGCAAGAGATTGACAGCTTCCAGGCGGAGTTGGAATCTCGGCTCAAGCGCAAGGTGAAGATCTCCATCAAAGAGATAGACAGCCCGGATCTGGAGGCGGTCTTGGTTTCCGAAGACATCGCGGCGCGCTTGATGAATCGCATTCCCGCGGCCCGCGCCATGAAAGAAGTGATGCAGCGGGTGATGACGCACGGGGCGCGGGGCGTGAAGATTCGCTGCAGCGGGCGGATTGGCGGCGCGGAGATCGCGCGCTCGATGGAAGTAAAGGCCGGGCGGGTGCCGTTGCAGACGATCCGAGCCGATATTGACTACGGGCAGGCCGAAGCCCTGACCAAGTACGGTCTGATTGGGATCAAAGTCTGGCTCTACCGCGGCGATATCTATCGCAAGCGCGGAGGTGAGGTGCGTGGCGCTGTTAGCTCCCAAGCAGCGAAAGTTTAGAAAAGACCATCGCGGGCGGCGCACGGGTAAGGCCATAGCCGGTTCGGAGGTCGTCTTTGGGGATTTTGGGATCCAAGCGCTCGAGCCGGCGTGGATCACCGCGCAGCAGATCGAAGCGTGCCGCACGGTGATGGTGCGCGAGATGGAGAAGAACTCCAAAATTTGGCTGCGGATCTTCCCCGACAAGCCCATCACCAAGAAGCCCGCGGAGACGCGCATGGGCAAGGGCAAGGGCGACCCCATCGGCTGGTGCGCGGTGGTGCGCACGGGGCGGATTCTGTTTGAATTTACAGGGGTAGATCGCGCCAAGGCCGAAGAGATCTGTCGGTTGGTGAGCTATAAGTTGCCCATCAAGACGCGGCTGCGCGAGCGGCTGCGCCTGGGCGGGGAGCGATGAAGATGAGCAAGCAAGCGGTGAAGCTGCGCGAACTGAGCGATGCCGAACTCCAAGCCAAGCTGCGCGAACTCCAGCGCCAGCTCTTCACGGTGCGGTTCGCGGTGGCGACGGGACAGCAAGATAATACGGCGCTGTTGACGCAGACCAAGCGCGAGATCGCGCGGGTCAAGACGATCATGCGCGAGCGCCAGTTAGGAATCCGGCGAAAGTAGGGATTCGCTATGCCAAAGCGCGTCTTAGTGGGACGGGTTGTGAGCGACAAGATGCAGAAGACGATCACGGTCTTGGTGGAGCGCAAGGTGGAACATCCGTTGTATAAGAAGCACTACTTTCAGCGAAAGAAGTTCTACGCGCACGACGAGAAGGGCGAGGCCAAGCGAGGAGATCTGGTGAAGATCGTGGAGAGCCGGCCGCTCTCGCGCCTGAAGCGCTGGCGGCTGGTGGAGATCGTGGAGCGCGCTCGCCAGATCTAAGGGGAGCTGATTATGATTCAAGTACGGAGCATTCTCAAGGTCGCGGACAACTCGGGCGTCAAAGAAGTCCGCGTGATCAACGTATTGGGGCAGCCGAGCGCGGCGTGGGGGAAGATCGGGGATATCGTGGTGGCATCGGTGCGCAAGCGCATCCCCACCAGCGAGATCGACAAGGGCGCCGTCGTCAAGGGCGTGATCGTGCGCACGCGCCAGCCCTATCGGCGCGAAGACGGCAGCTACATCCGCTTCGATGACAATGCCGTTGTCTTGGTGAACGCGTCGCTGGAGCCGTTGGGGACGCGCATCTTCGGTCCGGTGCCCCGCGAGCTGCGCCAAAAGAACATGCTCCGGATCCTCTCGCTGGCCCCGGAGGTGCTCTGATGAACAAGATCCGCAAAGGGGATACGGTTCGCGTGATCGCCGGCAACGACAAGGGCAAGGAGGGCGAGGTGCTGCGCGTCTTCCCCAAGGAGCAGCGCATCATGGTCAAGGGCGTGAAGATGATCACGCGCCATCTGCGCCCGTCGGCCAAGCACCGCGAGGGCGGCATCCTCCAGCAGGAGGGCACGATTCATATCTCGAACGTCTTGCTGGTCTGCCCCGAGTGCGACCGGCCCACACGCGTGGGCTTTCATATCACCGAGACGGGGGAGAAGTTACGACGCTGCAAGCAGTGCGGCAAGACGTTTGACTGAGGGTGTTGGCTATGCTCTATGAACGCTATAAGAAAGAGATTGTGCCCAAGTTGATGAAAGAACTGGGATATAAGAATATTATGCAGGTGCCCAAGATCGAGAAGGTCGTGATCAACATGGGCATCAAAGAGCACGACGACCCCAAGAAGATCGAGGGGTGCGCGCGCGACCTGGCGCTGATCTCGGGGCAGAAGCCCGTGATCACCAAGGCGAAGAAGAGCATCTCGGACTTTGGGCTGACCAAGGGCGATCCGGTGGGCTGCCGGGTGACGCTGCGCAAGGTGCGCGCCTATGCGTTTTTGGAGAAGCTTTTTAACATAGTGCTGCCCGCAATCCGTGACTTTCGCGGGTTGTCGTCGGATTCGTTTGACGGCCGGGGGAATTTTTCGCTGGGCTTGAGCGAGCAGTTGGTCTTCCCGGAGATCAAGTACGACCAGATTGCGAAAGTCCAGGGGATGGACATCACGATTGTGACCACGGCGAAGAACGATCGAGAAGCTCGTTATTTACTGAAGGCGCTGGGCGCGCCGTTCAAAGACTAAGGAGGTTGGCATGGGCAAGACATCATGGATACACAAGGCGCTAATGCCGCCGAAGTTTGCGGCGCGCCGGGTGCGACGGTGTAGCGTCTGTGGGCGCCGCCGTGGATATATTCGGGATTTTGGGCTGTGCCGGCTCTGCTTTCGCGCCATGGCCCATCGCGGCGAGCTGCCCGGCGTGCGCAAGGCGTCGTGGTGATCTTTAGAGAGGCGAGGAAGCTATGGACCCGATTGCCAATATGCTAACGGCCATTCGCAACGCCAACCAGCGGCGGCTGCGCGAGACGCGCGTGCCGTTCTCTCGACTGAAGGCGGAGATCCTGCGCATTCTTCAAGAAGAGGGATTTATTCAAGAGTATCGCGTGGAGGGCGATGAGAAGAAGCGCGATTTGGTGATCGTGCTCAAGTACAAGGGCAAGCGCGGCAAGGACCCCGTCTTGGAGGGGATAGAGCGGGTCTCCAAGCCGGGGCGGCGTGTCTATGTAGGCGTCCACGAGATCCCGCGCGTGCGCAGCGGTCTTGGCGTGGCGATCTTGAGCACGCCGCAGGGGGTATTGACGGGCAAGGCGGCGCGGCGGGCGCGCGTCGGCGGCGAGCTGCTGCTGCGCGTTTGGTAGAAGAAGGGAGGCCTATGTCCAGAATTGGAAAGTTGCCGATTGCGGTGCCCAAGGACGTCAAGGTGACGATCCAGCCCGATAGGGTCTTGGTCGAGGGCAAGGCCGGCAAGCTCGCCCAAGCCTATGAGCCTCAGTATGTGAGCGTGGAGCTGAAAGACGGAACGATCGTCGTGACGCGCAAGGGCGATGAAAAAGAATTTAAAGCGCGACATGGGCTTTATCGCTCGCTGATCGCTAATATGATTCAAGGGGTACAGCAGCCGTATACGAAGACCTTGCAGTTGGTCGGGCTGGGGTATCGCGCCAAGCTCGAGGGCAAAGAATTGGTCTTAGAGATCGGCTTTCACGATCCGGTGCGCTACAAGCTGCCCGAGAACGTGAAGGCCGAGGTCAAAGACCAGACGGAGATCACGCTGACCAGCCCCGATAAACAACTGGTCGGCCAAGTCGCCGCGGAGATCCGAGCGTTGCGCAAGCCAGAGCCCTACAAGGGCACCGGGATCCGCTACAAAGACGAGCAGATCCGGCGCAAGGCCGGAAAGCTCGCCGCTGGGGGCGGGGGCAAGGGGGCTTCAGGAGGATAGGGTATGAAGCTGACTCGCGCTGAGCGCCGCCAGCGCCGTCATCGGCGGGTGCGTCTCAAGGTCTTTGGCACGCCGGAGCGCCCGCGCCTGTCGGTGCATAAGAGCCTGAAGCACTTGCGCGTGCAGGTCATTGACGATACCACAGGGCGGACGTTGGTCGCGGCCAGCACGCTCGAACCGGAGCTGGGGCTGAAGAAGAGCACGGTCCAGACCGCCCAGACGCTCGGCCGCGTGATCGCGGAGCGGGCGCTGCAGAAGGGCATCAAGCGGGTCGTCTTCGATCGTGGAGGGTATCGGTATCACGGGGTGGTGAAGGCTCTTGCAGAGGCCAGTCGTCAGGCGGGGCTAGAGTTTTAGGGAGGATCTGTATGGCGAAGAAGCAAAGTTCTGGAGCGAGCAGCCCTAGCGCCAACGTCAGCGCTGGGGCGGCTTCGCGCACGCGGGCTCGCGAGCGGGAGCGCCGCGCCCCGGTCGAGGGTCTGGAGAACGAAGTGATCGATCTGCGCCGCGTGGCCAAAGTGACCAAGGGCGGAAAGAATCTGAGCTTTCGTGCGACGGTGGTCGTGGGCAACGGCCAAGGGCGCGTAGGGATTGGCAAGGGCAATACCCGTGAGGTGCCCTCGGCCATCCAACGGGCGATCCACGACGCGCGCCGGCGCATGATCCAGGTGCCGTTGATCGAAGATCGGACGATCCCTCACGAGGTATGGGGGAAGTTCAAGGCGTCGCGGGTTCTGCTCAAGCCGGCCTTCCCCGGCACGGGGATCATCGCGGGGGGAACGGTGGGGGCGATCTGTCGGCTCGCGGGGATTCGCGATATTCTCACGAAGGCCCGCGGCTCGACCAACCCGTTAACGCTAGCCATGGCCACGCTCGACGGGCTGAAGCGCTTGCGCACGTTGGAGCAAGTGGCCCAAGCGCGCGACAAGAAACCCGAGGAGGTCCTCCAGTGAAGCTGAGCGATCTGCGGCCTACGCCGGGGAGCAAGAAGCGTCCCAAGCGCGTCGGACGCGGCAACGCCTCCGGCCATGGCACTTACTCGACGCGTGGGGGAAAGGGGCAGACCGCCCGTACGGGGTATCGGATGCCCCCTGGGTTTGAAGGCGGCCAGACGCCTCTCTGGAAGCGCGTCCCCAAGCGCGGCTTCAAGAACGCGCTGCGCCGAGATTACGTGCCTATCAACGTAGGGCAGCTCGACGAGCGGTTCGACGATGGCGCCGAAGTGACCCTCCAAGCGCTTGTCCAACAAGGGCTGATTAAGAAGTCGGAGTCTGTGAAGGTTCTGGGGAACGGTTCGCTTACGAAGCGATTGGTGGTGCACGCGCATCGGTTCAGCCAAAGCGCCAAAGAGAAGATCTTAGCGGCCGGCGGTCAGGTGATCGAGTTGGAGCCGCGGCCCGCTTCTGAAGAGAAGCCCAAGAAGACGGAGTGACCTATGGAAGGGTTCTTAGAAGCATTTAAGATTCCAGAGCTGCGCAAGCGCATTCTCTTTACGATCTGGGCGATCTTGGTCTTTCGCTTGGGGGCGTGGATCCCCGTGCCGGGGGTCAACCCGCAAGCCGTGCAAGATGTCTTCACTCAGTTGGGGCAGCTGGGCGCGTTTCTCAGTGCGTTTACGGGAGGGGCGCTGGAGCGCTTCTCGATCTTCGCGCTCGGTGTCATCCCGTATATCAACGCTTCGATCATTCTGAGTCTATTGATCCCCATCATCCCCAAGCTCAAAGAGATCCAAGAGCGCGGCGAAGAGGGCCGGCGCGTCATCAACAAGATCACGCGCTACGGCACCGTAGGGCTAGCGATCTTACAGGGCATCGGTACGAGCTATGTGATTCACAGCCAAGGGCTGACGCAGCCCAATCAGCCTCTGTGGCTCTTTATGTTCATCTCGGTCATCACCTTGACGACCGGGACGATGTTCTTGATGTGGCTGGGGGAGAGGATCACCGAGAACGGCATTGGGCGAGGGATCTCAATGCTGATCATGGCCGGAATTCTGGCCGAGTACCCCTCCTACTTTGGCCAGATTTGGTTCGACGTGACGAACAACCCGGATCCCACAAAGTTCTTATGGGTTCCTGCGATTATCGCGATGTTTGTGATTGTCACGGCGGGCGTGGTGATGGTGCAACTGGGCGCCAGACGCATAGATATTCAGTACGCCAAGCGGATCGTCAAAGGACGCGTCTACGGCGGACACAATACGTTCTTGCCCCTCCAAGTCAACCAAGGAGGCGTCATCCCGATCATCTTCGCCAGCGCGCTCCTGGCGATCCCCATGACGGCCTTTCAGATGGCTCAGCAGAACGGGATGTTGCCCGTCCCCAGCGAGACCAACCCCGGCTGGCTCAACGCGCTGATAGGGTTTGTCAACTGGCTGGCCGATCAGTTCACGCGCGGCGGCGAACTCTATATGCTGCTCAGCGCGATTCTCATCTTCTTCTTCACGTACTTCTATAGCGCGATTGTCTTTAACCCCCGAGATCTCGCGGAGAATCTGCGCAAGTGGGGCGGCTTTATCCCCGGGATTCGTCCGGGCAAGCCCACGACGGATTTCATCGAGTCGGTGCAGTCGCGCTTGCTCTTCATCGGCGCGATCTTCTTGGTCTTCATGGCGCTCTTGCCCATGATTATTACGAACGCGAGCGGCTTCACGGCGGTCTTCTTAGGCGGCACCTCGCTCTTGATCGTGGTCGGCGTCGGCGTAGACACGATCAAGCAGATCGAGGCTCATATGGTCGAGCGCCAGTACGAGAGCCTGATTGAGAAGGGGGCGGCCTTCGGGCGGCGGTTCTAATGGTGCGCAAGATTGTCTTTCTGGGACCTCCGGGGGCCGGCAAGGGCACGCAAGCGGTACGCCTAGCCCAAGAGCTGGGCGTCCCTCATATTGCGACGGGGGATCTGTTGCGCGCCGAGGTGCAGAATCAGACAGAGTTGGGCATGAGAGCCAAGAGCTATATGGATCGGGGCGAGCTGGTCCCCGATGAGCTGGTCGTGGCGATGATTCGCGGGCGGCTAGAGAAGGCCTCGGGCTTTGTGCTCGACGGCTTTCCCCGCAATCTCAGCCAAGCGCAGTTGCTCAACGGCGTGACGCGGGTCGAGCGGGCCGTGCTCTTCTCGCTCTCGCGGGAGGAGATCGTGAAGAGATTGAGCGCGCGGCGGCTCTGCCCCCAGTGCGGACAGATCTATAATCTCTTAGCGCGCCCCCCCAAGCACGATGAGATCTGCGATGCGTGTCACACCCGGCTCATGCAGCGCAGCGACGATCGCCCTGAGGTGATCGAGAACCGTGTAGATATTTATACGCGGGAGATTCAGCCTGTCCTAGAGTTCTATCAGAATCAGAGCGTGCTGCGCGAGGTGGACGCGCGCGGCAGCGTCGAGGAGGTCTATCGCGCGGTGAAGGCCGCCGTGAGCTGAAGGATGATTCGTCTCAAATCGCAAGAGGAAATCGCGATCTTGCGAGAGAACGCCGAGCTGCTTCAGGCGATTCTGCGGCGCTTGATCGAGGAGGCCCGTCCCGGCGTGGCTACGCTGGAGTTGGATCGCCAGGCCGAGCGCTGGATCGCCGAGATCGGCGGGCGCCCGACGTTCAAGGGCTATCGTGGGTATCCCGCGACGATCTGTACGTCGCTAAACGCCGAGGTCGTCCATGGGATTCCCAGCGCGCAGCGCCTCTTGAAATCCGGCGATGTTCTCTCTATAGATATAGGCATGAGGCGCAAGGGGTTCTGTGCCGATCTGGCGACCACCGTGCTGATCGGCGGCGAATCCGATAGCCCGGCTTACACCTATCAGCGCCGGGTGATGCAGCGGGCGGCCGAGGCGCTACAGATCGGGATCGAGCAGGCACGAGCGGGCCGGCGCGTGGGAGATATCTCCAGCGCGATTCAGAGATATATTAACAGTTACGGACTCTCGGTGGTGACGAACTTTGTGGGGCACGGCATCGGGCGCGAGATGCACGAAGAGCCTCCCGTTCCCAACTACGGAACGGCGGGACAAGGCCCGCTGCTGCGAGAGGGCATGGTGCTCTGCATCGAGCCGATGGTCGCCGATGGCCCCAGCGATCTTCTGGAGGTCGAGGTCCTCGAAGACGGGTGGACGGCCCGGGCGCCGGGGGCGACGGTCGCGGCGCATTACGAAGCGATGGTCTTGGTAGGGGCAGAGCCGGTTGTGTTGGGGACGGGGCTTGTGGAGCCCCAACGAGCTTTGGCAACGGTGAGGTGAGGTCTCTATCGGCAAGGGCGAGTTCATTCGCAGGCGGGGCAAGGTGCTCGAAGCCTACCCCAACTCGATGTTCAAAGTCCAGTTGGAGGACGGCAGCGAGACCCTCTGTCACATTTCGGGGCGGATTCGCAAGAACTATATCAAGATCTTGCCCGGCGATACCGTCACGGTGGAGTTTTCGCCCTATGACCTCACGCACGGACGGATCATCTATCGCGAGCGCGATTGAAGGAGTGCTTATGAAAGTACGCAGTTCCGTGAGAAAGATATGCGAATCGTGCAAGATCGTGCGGCGTCACGGTCGGGTTCTAGTGATTTGCAAGAACCCCAAGCACAAGCAGCGCCAGGGCACATAAAGGAGCAGTGAGAGGCTATGGCTCGTATTGCCGGTGTGGATTTGCCTAGTAACAAGCGCATCGAGGTGGCGCTCACGTATATCTATGGGATTGGGCGGCCACTCTCGCGGCAGATCTTGCAACAGACGCAGATCGACTTGAACAAGAAAGTCAAAGATCTCACCGAGCAGGAGATCACGGCGTTGCGCAAGGAGATCGAGACGAAGTATCAAGTCGAGGGCGATCTGCGCCGCAAGGTGCAGAACGACATCGCCCGTCTCAAGATGATCAAGTGCTATCGCGGGGTGCGGCACACGGTGGGGTTGCCGGTGCGCGGCCAGAAGACGCGCAGCAACGCCCGCACGTGGAAAGGCCCGCGCCCGGCCAAGGCCGGCAAACGCGACAAGGGCAAGTGAGGAGCTGGATATGAAAAAGATCGATCGCGCGAGACTGCACGTGCACTCCACGTTCAACAACACGATCTTGACTTTAACGGATTTGGAAGGACGAGTCTTGGCGTGGGCCAGTCCGGGCACCCGCGGCTTTAAGGGCAGCAAGAAGGGCACGCCCTACGCCGCGCAGTTGGCCTGTGAGACGCTGCTGGCCAAGATGAAAGAGATGGGGATTCGCTCGCTGATCGTCACGGTGAACGGAGCGGGCCAGGGCCGCAATGCCGTCGTGAACACGCTGCGCGGCGCGGGCCTGAGGATCGAAGACGTCAAGAACGTCACCCCTGTCAGCCACAGCAGCACCAAGTCGTCCTGAAGGGAGCATTATGGGACGCTACACGGAAGCGAAGTGTCGGCTCTGTCGGCGCGAGGGCGAGAAGCTCTTTCTCAAGGGCGAGAAGTGCTACACCGAGAAATGCCCGGTGGAGCGGCGGCCCTATGCGCCCGGCATGCACGCGGCCAAGGTCGGCCGGTTGAGCCAATACGGCATTCACCTGCGAGAGAAACAGAAGGCCAAGCGCATCTACGGGCTGCGCGAGGAGCAGTTTCGCCGCTACGTGGAGCGGGCCAAGCGCGTCAAGGGCGTCACCGGCGACTTCTTGCTGGAGCTGTTGGAACGGCGCTTGGATAACGTCGTCTATCGGGCGGGGCTGGCCACTTCGCGCGCTCAGGCGCGCCAATTGGTCACTCATGGGCACTTTATGGTCAACGAGCGGAGCGTCAACATCCCGTCGTTTCTGGTGCGCCCCGGCGATATCATCGAGCTGAAGCCGAATGCCTATGCCAAGCCGGGGATCAAAGCGCTGCTGGAGGCCAAGCCGCGTCAGAGCGTGCCGGCATGGCTGGAGCGCCGCGATGGTCGGGTGCAGGTCTTGGATCGCCCCAAGGTAGACCAGTTGGAGCACAAGCTCCAGATGCATCTGATTGTCGAGTACTATTCGCGCTGAGAGGAGGAGTATGCGCGCGGAGCTGGAGAAGCCCAAGATCAAAGTTCAGGGGTTGACCGCCACCGAGGGGGTCTTCATCGTTGAGCCTTTGGAGCGCGGCTATGGGATGACATTGGGGAATTCGCTGCGCCGCGTGCTGCTGTCTTCGATCCCCGGTGCGGCGGTCACCCGCGTGCGCTTTGAGAACAAATATCACGAATACGATACAATCGAGGGCGTCAAAGAGACGGTCTTAGAGATCATTCTCAATCTCAAGGAGATCGCCTTTCGCTTGACCGATGGGGAACCGAAGCACTTGTATTTGCAGCGCGAGGGGGCGGGGGTCGTGCGCGCGGGGGATATTGAGCTGCCGCGGGGCCTGGAGATCATAAATCCCGATCACGTCATCGCCACGCTCAACGAGAAGGGGCGACTGGCGCTGGACATGGAAGTGGAGCCGGGGATCGGGTATCGTCCGGCAGAGCGCAACAAGCGCCGCGACATGCCCTTGGGGATTATCGCGGTAGACTCGGATTTTTCCCCGGTAAAGCGCGTCAATTATCGGGTGGAGCCGACGCGCGTGGGCGAGCGCACCGACTTCGATCGGCTTGTTCTGGAGATCCGCACCAACGGCGGGGTTCGTCCCGACGAAGCGCTTCAACGAGCCGCTCAAGTGCTGATCGAGCACTTTCAGTTGTTCACCCTGCCGATGGGGACGGCCGAACCCGTCGCCGTTGAGCCGGAGGAACTCAGCAAGTCTCTGGAAGAGCTGAATTTCGACAAGCGCGCGTGCAACCTGCTCGCCGCCAAGGGCGTCCTCACCCTGAAAGATCTTTTACAGAAGACCCACGAAGAACTCAAAGATATTCACGGGTTTGGCGACAAGACCTTGCAGAAAGTTCTAGAGCACCTGGAAGAATTGGGCTACAAACTCAAAGAGAGCAAACGGAGCTGATCTCTTTATGTGGCATCGCAAGGGATTTCGCAAGCTCAACCGCGATCCGCAGCATCGCAAGATGTTGCTGAAGAACCTCGCCAAGGAGCTCATTGATCACGGCAAGGTGGACACGACGGTCGCCCGGGCGAAGGAGGGCGCCCGACTCGCCGAGCGCTTGATCACGTTGGCCAAGCGCAACACCCCCCACGCGCGTCGTCAAGCCTTTGCCATCTTGCAAGATCCCAAGCTGACCGACAAGCTCTTCGCGGAGCTTGGACCCAAGTATATGGGGCGCACCGGCGGCTACACGCGCGTCTTAAAGCTCCCTCCCCGCCCCGGCGACGGCGCGGAGTTGGCGCGCCTGACGTGGGTCTAGTGCCTCACGATAAAATCCGAAAACCCCACCGACTTCGTCGGGGTGATCCGGAAGAACGGGGTCGTGTAGCGAAGCAGCGTCTGTTTTTGGGGAGTCTCCCCCACCGTGAAGAACGCTTGTAGCACGAGTTCGTAGTCGGGCGCCAAGAACGTCCTGAAGAACGGGTCTTTGAAGGGCGCGAACTTGAAGACCGTTCGCACTCTATAGGCCGTATATTCTCGACGCCCGAGCCTGGTCTCCAGAGGGATGCGCTCGGTGCTGAGGACTTCGGAGCGCGCGCG
The DNA here is from genome assembly GCA_025061735.1 of Candidatus Bipolaricaulota bacterium. Lineage (GTDB taxonomy): Bacteria > Bipolaricaulota > Bipolaricaulia > RBG-16-55-9 > DRXL01 > SKYB132. Next base: position 15,482 of record JANXAU010000061.1, on the reverse strand, counting down.
CGCGAAGGGTTCTTCCCCCCAGCGGATCACTTCGGAGAAGAAGACGTTGTACTCGTAGGTCTGCCCCACCTGCAGCGGCTTGCTGTAGAGATGATAGATCCAATCGTTGTAGGCCATGGCGCGCCCCGGCCAGGGGATCGTCGCTCGGAAGATCCCTTCGTACGTAGGCAAGAGAATCTCCATTTGATTAGCATCTACGGGCTTATAGTATCCCTCTCCTTGGTAGTCGGGGCGGTTGGGGTCGAGGAAGTCGAACTTGATGGTAAAGCGCGCCTCGCGCATGGTGAAGTCGGGGTGGAGAAAGTTGTACCAATCGGTCGTGATGACGTTACCGGCTCGCACTTCAACGACTTGATGGAGCCTGAGGCCCTGAGGCCCCTGGAGAATGCGATCCGTGCTGATGGCCACGCCGTTGAGGTCTTCGTAGCGCAGCCAGCGGGGATAGGGGTCTTGTTTATCATTGAGGCCGTCCTCGTCGGTGTCGGCTTTGGTGGGTGTCGTAAAGTAGACGAAATACTCTTCGCCGTCGAGAAGGCCGTCGCCGTCGGTATCGGGTTTGTTCGGGTCGGTGCCCAAGATTCGCTCTTGGGCATCTGTAAGGCCGTCGTTGTCCGAGTCTTGGGCGATAGCGTCTAGGGCTAGCAGCGCTGTGATGAGCGCTAGAGTGAAGAGAACACGCATGGGTCTCGCCTCCTTTAAGTTAGTGATGCGTAGATACCCTTCTCTCTTGGAGAAGAGAGCTGGGCGAAAAATTCCCGTCTATATTTTTATCAGCGTTTTCCCATCTTGAACGCGCGCTTGTGATCAGAGAGATCAGCGCGGGGAAGAAGAGCACGGTAGCTGCAAACGCATACGAGACGGCCAATCCGACCAAGAGTCCGAACGCGCGGTTCCAGATGATCGTAGCGGCCAAGAGCACAAAGAAGGCCGAAGCCGTCGTGACGAACGACGCAAACAGCGCTTCGCCCGTGCGAGCCGTCGCTTTGGCCAGATCGCGCTCTTCTAAGAATCTCTGCAACAGATGCACGGCATAGTCCACTCCCAGGCCGATGCTGATCGCTGCGACGATGGCCGTCGCGGCGTTAAGCTCTAAGCGCAGCAGCGTGACCGTCCCCAAGAGCAATCCCGTCGTCAGCGTCATGGGAAAGAGCGCCGTTGCTCCCCACAGCGCCGATCTCAAGATGAGCGCCATGACGACAAAACAAAGCCCAAACGCTATGATCAGCGATTGCACGAACGACTGACGGAGCGTCTCCAACCCCAGCTCTTCCAGATAGGGCACCCCCGTCAGTTCGACAGAGAGACCCAAGGCTTGGAGCTTGGCGATCACGGGTTCGAGACGTTCTGCTATATCTTGGGTGACGCGCGCGATCCCGGCTTGATCGGCAAAGCGCATCGTGTTAACGCGCACGACCGCAAGACCCTCTGAAATATACATTTCAGCGCGCCAGCGCAGCGACTCTTGCGCAAAGATCTCAGATATTATCCAGCGATAAGCCGCGTCGGGGTCTTCGACAAAGCGCTCCAGAAAGCCTTGCGACAGTTGCGGATGAGCGGCACGCACGTCATCTATATAGTGCGCGATGCTCGTCACCTTGTGCGCATAGGGCGAAGCGCCAAGGGCCTCAGGGATCTCTTTGAGCAAGAGCCTCATCACGCCGAAGCGCACGATATCGCCCTTCAGTAAGATCTGAACCTCGTCATACGTTCTGAACTCGTCGTTGATCTGGTCGTAGAGCCGAACGATGGGGTACTCTTGAGGCAAGAGATGGCGATAATCGACCGAATACGTCTGGAACGAGTGGCCCTGCCAATAGCCCAACAGACCAAGGACGATCCCAACGATCAAAGCGCCTAGAGCGACGCGGCGATTCTGCACCAGCCGCGCGTAGCCCGACAGCCAACGGCTGACCAAGCTGTCGAGGGGATGAGCGAAGAGCCGTTCGCGCGTCCACGGCTCAACGCGCGTGCCCTCGGGGAACCAGTGCTTGGCCGCGGGGATGAGCGTCACCGTGATCACGAACGCGCTGACGATCGAAAAAGCAGCCAAGAGACCGAACCATTGGACGGGAGGGCTGGGCGCAAAGAAGAGCGAGATAAATCCCGCTACTGTGGTCAACGTCGTGATGACTAGAGCGCGCCCTGTGCGGTCGAGCGCGACTCCTACGGCTTGGGGGCCGTCGCGCCCTTTGCAGCGTTCTTCTTCGTAGCGGTGCAGCAAGTGGATCGCGTAATCGTCGCCGATGCCCATCAACAACGGGAGCACCGCAGCCATCAGGAAGTTGAGCGGCACTCCCAGCCAGCCCATCAGCCCAAACGCCCACACCCCCGAAAGCGTAATCACGGCCAACGTCAGATAAAGACTGTTCAAACGCTTATATGTTCCAAGAATGGTCACAGCAAACGTCACGAGGCTTACGATCTCCACCGACAGCGTCCAGCCCGAGAAGAACTCAGGCCCGAGAGTGGCTCCTACCCCGGCCAGCACCAAGACGCCCGCTAAGCCAAGATCGCGCGGGCGCGTCAAGCGAAAGGCCCACGCTAAAGTCACGACGATAAAGACAAAGACCAACGGCGTCAGCCATCTCAGATCGCGCTGGGTGGTGCGGTTGAAGACGTCGAGCGTTTCGCCGTAGCTGACGGGACCGATCTCTAGAGCTAGAGCGCGCTCTTGCACGGGAGCTAACGCCGCTTTCACCCTCTGCGCTACTTTTACAATATCAGCGTCTTTAGCAACCGTAGCCGTGGCGAGGGCCGTGCCCGCCTGAGACGTAAATCTCTTGAGCAAGGCCATGCGCTGAAAGGCCATGCGGATCAGCTCTTCAAACGAATAGCCCAGCTCGTCGCCGTTGGCAGGCAGACTGTAGTAGCGTTGGTCGAAGCCGTGCAGTCCCGAACGCACAAACTTGACAAAATCGGGAATCCCCTCGGCGGAGACGATCCCCGGCACGGCGCGCAGCGCCTGCAGCACGGCTTCCATCTCTAGGATCGCTTCGGGGGACTCAATTGTGTAGGGCTCTTTCGGCGCGAAGCGCACCGTGATGAGATGTGAGAAGTTCCCAGCGCCAAACTCGCGCTCAATGAGACGCGCGGCCTCGACGCGGGGATGCTCAGGGAGAAACTCTTGGGGATCGTTGGCGATGCGCAGCTTCGTCAGCCCCACCGCAAAGAAGAGCGTCACGAGCGCCAAGAGCAGAAGCACCAGACGAGGCGCTCGTGCCGCCGCTGCGCCGATGATCGCCAACGAAGCGCGCATGGTTCGCCTCCATCCCCTCTACGAGATGGGAAGCGAAGAGCGCTTCCCATCTCCAAGAGGGGGTCGAACGCTATAACGGCATGGTCAAGACCAGAAGACCGACGACTCCCCGCAGATCGGTGCGCACCTCGATATCTAAGAAGCGCCCGCTCTGTTGCACGCCGATCAGTTCTGCACGATATAAGTCTTGAGCGAGATAGGGGCTTCTCCCCGCTCTTAAATTCGCGTGCGCCGCGCTGGCCGCAGCTTCGGTGAGAAAGCGCAGATGGAAGCGCACGCGCGCCGTCGTGCCATCGAACGCGACGCTGTAGCTCATGGCTTCTTCGTCGCGCTCGACGGGCTTGTCTTTGAGAGAGTCTGTGAGACGAACATACGCGATCGTGCCGCCGCGCGTCGGGTAAGCCGCAACGAATTCGCCAAAGACCTCACCACGCCCCTGCAAACGCGCGGCGATCTTGTGTGCCGATTCGCGCAGGCGTGCCTTGTTGGGCGGCCCGCCCAGACCGATCTCCGTGCCGAACCACAACTGAATCCCCAAGGGCAGATACGCATACTGAATGGGGATCGGGCCGAAGACCGCGCCGATGAAGACCGCGGGGACTCCCCCTAAATCGACTTGCTCCCACTCTTGATAGGGCGATCCCGGCGCGCCCGTCGCGGCTTTCAGCCCTTGGAGCGCTCCTAGGACTTGAGGAGCGGGTGCCCCGTGAATCGCCGAAAAACTCGAGAGATTCGGCCCAGCCCCGTGCGCAACCCATGGGATGCGTCCCAGATCGAGCTTGAACAGCTCGATCGCCTGGCGGATGCCGTTAAGGGGATGACGAGCCGCAGCGAGTGGGTTCATCAGCCCTTGATTGAGGGCGGGAGTCTGCAACAGAACGGCGATATCGGCCGCGAGGACGCGCGTGTATCCTTCGGGATACTGCGGGACGATCTCGTCGAGCGCAAAGGGGCGAGTTTGGGCGACCGCAGAGTTCATGCTTGCTAACAGAGCTATCGCAAGCGCTAGTCCGATCCACAGACGCAGGGTCATAGAGCGTCAACCTCCTTTGGTGCTTTACTGTGAGATGCTTTGAAGAAGGCGCGCAGGACGCGCCCAGACTCCTCTCGAATCTTGGCGAGATCCCGACCCGAGACGGCCATCATCAGAATCCCGTGAAAGTGGGTGCCGACAAAATCCACGACCTCGCGCACGGAGAGTTCTGAATTATGTTGTAGCAGCGGGCGCACGTGCTCTTCTAGCTCCACCAGCCAATGCAGATGAGCGATACGAAAAGCATCTATAGCGCCCTGAAGGCGTAACGAACGATCGGATCTGGGGTCTGTCCCCTCGGCCAAGACGAGATAGAGCACCTTGAACGCCTCGGGATGGGCCGCGAAGCGCTCGAGAAAGCGCGCGACGATCCCCTCACTGAGGGCCAAGGGCGTAGCGGCTGACCCGTCGCAGAGGCCTTCAAAGAAGAGCGGAAGATTCGATTTCACCAAGTCTTCGATCAGCGCCTCTTTGGACGGGTAGTAATAATAGATCGTGCCCTTGCTCAACTGGGCGAGCTGCGCGATCTCGTCCATCGTGGCTTCTTGGAGGCCCTTGGCAGCGAAGATCGCGGTGGCCGCGCGGCGGATCGCGGCGAAGCGCTCTTCTTTCTCCCGCAGCCGGCGTTCTTGAGTGCTCATGGTTTGACGGATCGGTCTGTTTTCGACCGACCGGTCAATCGACAGTCTACCCGCCGAAAGATGAGGTGTCAATGACGAAGATCATAAGTTAAAGAACGTGAAGAGAAGATAAGAGCTGAAACGGATCTGGTCAGCTCTTGACGGCAGGCTTAGGTTTGAGTTGTTCTTTCTCGAAGGCGGTCTGGAGCATTCTCTCGACCAGATCGTCAAAGCCGATGCCTAGGGCGGCAGCGGCCTTAGGGAGGTCTGAAGTGTCGGTCATGCCGGGCAGGGTGTTGATCTCGAGCAGATATGGCTCGCCTTGGGGCGTCACGCGCAGATCTACTCTGGAGAAGCCAAAGCATCCCAAGGCGTGATGAGCGCGGAGCGCGGTCTCTTGGACTTTCAGGGTCGTCTGGGGGTCTAGCTCGGCGGGGATGATAAAATCGCACGCGCCGGGGGTGTATTTGGCGATGTAGTCATAGAATTCTCGATGGGGACGCAGCTCGATCAACGGAAGCGCGCGATCTGCTCCGTCTATTCTCAAGATCCCCGCTGTGATCTCCTTCCCCGGGATGAACTTCTCTACAAAGAAATGCCCGAACTCGTCGCGCGTCGCTTGCGAGGCCGCGATCAGCTCGTCTTCCGAGTGCACGATATGAACCCCAATGCTCGAGCCTTGCGATACGGGCTTGACGACGCACGGGAAGCCGATCTCTTGGGCTACGCGCGCGCGCCAGTCGGGCCACAGCTCATCTCGATACTCGACCCACGGGGCCGTTGGCAGCTTCTGGCTGAGAAAGACGCGCTTGGCTTGGAGCTTGTTCATCGCCAGGGCGGAGGCTAGCACCCCGGAGCCGACGTAGGGAATCCCTAAGACTTCTAAGAGAGCTTGCAGCGTGCCGTCCTCGCCGACGCCCCCGTGCAGACAGATAAACGCCACGTCTATCTCGTAGAGCGCGGGCACGATCTGATCGAGATGATCTATCTGGAGGGCATAGACGCGATATCCCCGCCGCGCGAGGGCCGCACAGACGTTCCCCCCGGACCGCAGGGAGACCTCCCGTTCGGGCGATAGCCCCCCCATGAGCACCCCGATCCGCTGGCGCGCAACGTTCATGGCTCTCACTATAGCCCAATCCTGCCGGGCCAGCAAGGAGCCCGGTATCGCGTAGGCGCCGGACAGCGGTCACCTTTTCGGGGATCACCAAGAAAATATCGGCTAAAAAACACGCCGAGATTCCAAAGCAGCCATAATATGCTGCAAATCGCGATGAGCTATTGACAGATCCCCCTCGGACGATTATAATAGCACTGCCTTGGCTCAATGCGGTCTTACCGGCCTAAGGACGTTCTCTGGATGCTGCAGACGCATCTCTGTTCAAATCCGCCAAGACACGCATAAGATTAAAGCCACATCAAAGCACGATGGAGGAGACATCTGTGATTCGTATGCCCGATATTTTGGAAGAAGAAGAGATGGAGCTCTTTGACATGAAAGACAACGAAGAAGAGCTCGAAGAGGAGTTGGAGCAAGAGGAGCTGGAGGCCGATCTTCAGCAAGATGAAGACCTCTCGGAGGATCTGGTCAAGCTCTATCTGCAGGAGATCGGCAAGGTGCCGCTCTTGACGCGCGAGGAGGAAGTGAAGCTGGCGCGGCGGGTGGCCCGAGGCGATAAGCAAGCCCGCGAGCAGCTAGCGCTGGCCAATCTGCGTCTGGTCGTCTCGATCGCCAAGAAGCATCAAGGGAGCGGGTTGTCGCTCTTGGACTTGATTCAAGAGGGCAATATCGGCCTGATGCGCGCTATCGAGAAATTTGACTATCGCAAGGGCTATAAGTTCAGCACGTACGCGACCTGGTGGATCCGCCAGGCGATCAGCCGGGCCATCGCCGATAAAGCGCGCACGATTCGGATCCCCACGCACGTCCTGGAGCTGATGCGCCGCATCTACAAGGCCGAAGAAGAGTACGTGCAAGAGTACGGCGAGCCTCCCACGTCGCAGGATCTCTCGAAGATGCTGGGGGTCCCCGTAGAAGAGATCGAGCGCGTCAAGAAGATCAGCCCGTACACGCGCTCGTTTGAAGAGCCCATCGGCGACGAGGAAGAAGGCTCCGTGTTGGGGGACTTCATCGGGCGCACAAAGTCTTCGCCTTTGAAAGAAGCCTTCTCGCAGATCAAGTACGAAGAGCTGCGGCGGGCGATCGAGAGCCTACCGGAGCGCGAGCGCAAGGTGCTGGAGCTGCGCTTTGGCCTGAGCGGGCAGCAGCCGTTGACGCTCGAAGAGGTGGGCAAAGAGTTCGGGTTGAGCCGCGAGCGCATCCGTCAGATCGAGAAGGAAGCGATTGATCGTCTGCGCGGGATGAAGCTGCGCCAGAAGCTCGAATCGTTCGAGAATCTGATCCAAGAAGGCGAGTTTCATCTCAATTAGCGCAGCGTTCACCATCAGCTAAAACTGTACCTTCGTTCTCGCTGAGCGGGATCGGTCACTCAAGCTCGCCGCGAGGACTCAGAGCTTAGTGTCCACAGCCACAGCCGCTGCTGTCGTTGGAGCTAGCGCACCCGCAGGCGCTGCCTTGGGCCTTGGGGTTATCTATAAAAAAGCCCGGCTCTGGGCCGTCCATGAAGTCCAGCTTGGCTTCGTCTAAAAGCGCGCTGCTCATCTGATCTACGTAGATCTTGACCGAACCCGCTTCAATCACGAGATCGCCGGGGGCCATCTCTTTCTCTAAGAACAGTCCATAGGCCGGGCCGCAGCAACCGCCCGCTTGCGCTACCACCCGCAACGCATAATCGGTCTTGCCCTCGCTCTGCAGAAATTGATACAACGCTTGAGCCGCCCTCTCCGTCACCGTGAACATCTCTGAATCACTCCTTTGCAAAGGATAGCATCATTATAGCAATTTTTTAGTGAAATCACACTTCTCTCTTCCAAATGGGCACGGTCTCTTTGAGGGTATCGATGGCGTAGCGACAAGCCGCAAACGCCTCGGCGCGATGCTCTGCCGCTACAGCGATAATGACACTCGGCTCGCCGATCTCGACACGCCCGACTCGATGCAGAATCGCGATCTGCGTCACCCCCCAGCGACGCTCGATCTCCCGACAGATCTTCTCGATCTCGGAGTAGGCCATCTCCGTGTAGGCTTCATATTCAAGATGGGAGAGCTTGCGACCCTGAGCGTCGGTGGGACGGGCCACCCCCGAGAACGTAACCAGACCGCCGCATCCCCTCAGATCGAGACGCTCCAACGCTTCTTCTAGCGAGATCGGCCGCGACGTGATCTCAATGTACATCCTAGCCCCCGCTCACCGGGGGAAAGAAGGCCACTTCGTCACCCTCGTGGAGCACGTGCTCTTCGCGGGCGTGCTGACGGTTGACGGCCATCGCGCGAGAGGCCCGCAGAGGCCGCAGCGCCGGATGCTGCTGCTCCAACTGCAGCCATAGCTCTCCCACGGTGCGTCCACTAAAGTCGAGAGAGAGTTCAGAGTGGCCGCAGATCTCGCGTATGACGCTGAAGAGCTTTACGCGAATGCGCATAGGCGCTTTATTATACACGCTTCGCCCCCTCTCGTCACCCCCGAGGCGCTCAGGACGACATGACGAAAGCGGCGGTCAAGAGGTTTTCTTGCGCTTCTGAAGCCGATTTTAGAGATTTTCCGACCGAATCTGTCAGAATTTCCCAAACCGGTGCTATAATAACAGTGGCGGGTAGTAGGGTAAGCGAATGAAGCACTCATCACCTCCTTGAGCCGAGAGCTTGACCCGTGCCTAGATGAAGGCCGGCGGCCAGGGTTTTACCCGCTCCCCCTAGCGGGGTTTTTCCCCAGCCGCTCCTATGGGGGGTCAAGCTCTCCCTCCTCTTTATTCTTCACAGCCTCTTCACCAGCTCCCGTAACAGCCTGGCCAGCTCGTTCTCTCGCCTCTTGGTCGTCTCTAAGACCTCTTCGTGGGTCAGCTTATCGCTTCCCAGCCCTGCCGCAAGATTGGTCACCAGCGAGATCGCCAGCACTTCTAGCCCGCAGTGGCGAGCGGCAACCACTTCGGGCACGGTGCTCATCCCCACTAAGTCGGCTCCCCATCGCCTATAGGCTTCGATCTCCGCCGGGGTCTCGTACATGGGGCCGGGGGTCGCGATATAGACCCCTTCGTGTAGCCCTAAGCCCAATTCTCTAGCGATCTCTTTCGCCTGGGCACGCCAGCGCGCGCTGTAGGCGTCTAGGAGATTGGGGAATCGCGGCCCCAGCTCTGAGAGATTCTCCCCGCGCAAGGGATTATCAGGGATCGTGTTGATATGATCCCGAATCAGCACGAAATCTCCAACTTTATAGTCTTTGTTGATTCCTCCCGCTGCGTTGGTAAGAATCGCTCGCTCTATCCCCAAGAGCTTCATCAGCCTGATGGGGAAAGCGATCTGGGCCATCGAGTAGCCTTCGTAGTAGTGCACGCGCCCGCGCGAGAGAAGGATGGGCTTTTTCTCTAAATAACCAAAGATCCATTCTCCCGCGTGTCCCGCCACGGTCGCCCTAGGGAAGTGCGGGATCTGCTCCCACGCCAGACGCTCCGCCCCTTCTAGGTCTTTCAGCACCTCCGACATCCCCGACCCCAGAACGATAGCGATCCGGGGTGCCAGCGTAAGACGCTCGCGGATGAACCGGGCTGCTTGTTGCAATCTTTCTAACTCGGTCATGTTCACCCCATAAAGCTGTTCTTCAACCGTCGCAACCCCATGCGGATCGCCCGCGCGCGCACTTCGGCAATCCCTTTTACTTCCATCAAGTCCTTCTCCGTCGCCCGCAAGATCGCCCGCAGCGAGCCAAATTCGCTGACCAAGTCCTCAATGACGCTCATGGGCAACCGCGGAATCTGGCTGAGCACGCGATACCCCCGCGAGGGCAAGAAGCGATCCAAGATCTCCTCCCCCCCTTCATAGCCCAGCACCTCCATGATCTTCTCCGTCGAGAGCAGCTCTTCGGGAGGCAGACGGCGAATCTCCTCCAAGATCGCTTGGGGGCTTTTGCGGTTCTCTTGAAAGTCGCGCACCAGCAGCTCCGCCTGCTCGCGCACGTCTACCATCAGCCACTCCAGCAAGAGCTGATGCATCTCACGCTCCTCGCCCAACTCAATAAACCACAGCCGTATCTGCTCCTCGGTATCCAGCATCTGGACGATGTTCTGCAAGATATTCGCCACGTGATAGGGCAGCACTCGTCCTTCGAGTTCTAACGCCGTCAGCTCCAGCGACAGCTCGTTGTACGTGACGCGATACTGCTCCAAGATGCGCAGCGCTTGGTTGACCCGCGCGCTCAGCGTCGCGCTGTCTTGAAGCACATATCGGATAGGACCGTAATAGACGGTCACGCGCCCAAAGCGCTCCGCCGAGATGGCAATCACCGCGACGTTGAGCTGCTTGGCGACCTTCTCGGCGGTGAGATGGCGCGTTCCGGTCTCGTCCGAAGGGATGCGGGGATCGGGGACGAGATACGCATTGGCGTATGAAATCTTCTTGAGGTCCTCGGTCAAGACGATCGCACGGTCCATCTTGGAAAGCTCAACGACGCGCTGGGGCGTAAAATCCGCGTCGAGCCAGAAGCCCGCTTGCACGACCTCCTGGGCCTTCTCCGGATCGGCGATCACGATCAGGCCGCCGTTGCGCATCTGCACGATCGAATTGATCGCGTCGCGCAGGGGCGTCCCCGGCGCGATCTTCGCTAGCACCTTGAGAAACTCTTCGTCGTAGATCGGCTTGGGCATTAGAGATCGAGCGCCTCCACCGCCTCACGAAGATTCCGCACGGCGATCGTCTCTAATTCTACCAGCTCGTGGAGGCGTTCGCCCTTGGGGATCACGGCGCGCTCGTAGCCGAGCTTGGCGGCTTCGGTCAGGCGCTCCTTGAGGCGCTTGACGCGGCGCACCTCCCCAGCAAGCCCCAGCTCGCCCACCACCACCGTGCGCCCCTCTATCGCGCGGTTCTTAAAACTAGAGACCAGCGCTAGCGCGATCCCCAAGTCCGTGGCCGTCTCGCGCACGCTCAACCCCCCGGCAACGTTCACATAGACGTCTTCTCGACTGATCTGCGCTCCCAGATGTTTTTCTATGACAGCCAGCAGCAGCGCCACGCGATTGAAGTCCACGCCCATCGCACGCCGTTGAGGATAACTAGAATTCGTCGGCGCGACGAGCGCCTGGATCTCGATCAAGATCGGGCGCGTCCCTTCGAGACTGGGGACGATCACCGAGCCGGGGGGGACGGTCTCATGTCGCTCGATAAAGAACTGCGAGGGGTTGGCGATCTCGACCAGGCCTTCGGCGCGCATCTGAAAGACCCCGATCTCTTCTGTCGAACCGTAGCGATTCTTGACGGCTCTTAAGATTCTTACATCGCTCTCGCGTCCGCCCTCTAAGTAGAGCGCGACATCTACTAAGTGTTCGATCGCTTTGGGGCCGGCGAAGTCTCCGGATTTCGTGATGTGCCCGATGAGAAAGATCGGGATCTTCTGAGCTTTAGCGATCTGATTGAGCGCAAACGCTGCTTGGCCCACTTGATGGGGCATCCCGATGCTCTCGCCTAGGCCTTCGGGGAAGACCGTCTGGATCGAATCGATAACGACCAAAGCGGCTTTGGTCTGCACGATCTGCTCGCAGATCGCGCTGAGATTCTGTTCGTGCAATATCAACAACGGAGAGGGGAAGTCCAATCTGAGTCTATCGGCACGGAGTTTGATCTGAGCAGGAGCTTCTTCTCCGGAGACGTAGAGCACGGGAGCAGCGCTCAGACGCGCGAATTGAGCGGCAACTTGGAAGAGCAGCGTAGATTTGCCGATGCCCGGCTCGCCGCCCACCAACAGCACCGACCCCGCCACCAAGCCTCCGCCCAGCACCCGATCGAACTCGGCAATCCCCGTCGTCACGCGCTGCGCGTCGCTGATGGGAATATCGGCGAGCGCTTGGGGAACCGCTGTGGGTCTTGCGCTTAGCGTCTCTGAGACTTCGACGAGACTCTCCCATGTGCCGCACTGCGGGCAACGCCCCAGCCATTTGAGCGCGCGATAGCCGCAGTCTCGGCAGCGGTACATGGCTCACGGCGTCGCCACGAACTTCTCGGCCTTCGAGAGCGTGATCTGCCCGTCCTTGGCGTCTATGATAATGCGATCGCCTTTGGCAAACTCGCCCTCTAAGATCTTATCGGAGATGGGGTTCTCCACCAATCTCTCCAGCGTGCGCACCAACGGACGCGCCCCGTACTTGGGGTCGTAGCCCTCTTTGATGAGCAGCTCCTTGGCCGCCTCGGTCATCTCGATCTCGATCTCGCGCTCGCGCAGACGATCCGCAAGCTCGCGGAACTTGAGATTGGCAATCTGATAGATGTTCTCCTTGGTGTGCTGATGGAAGACGATGATGTCGTCAAGACGGTTGAGAAATTCGGGCCTGAAGAAGTCTTTCACTTCGCTCATCACGCGGCTGCGCATCTCGTTGTAAGACTCTTTGGAGTCGACTTGGGTATCGGTGCCAAAGCCCAGCGACGCACGATCGGTGATCGTCTTGGAGCCAAGATTGCTCGTCATAATCAAGACGGTGTTTCTGAAATCTACGCGCCGCCCTTGAGAATCGGTGAGCGCGCCGTCGTCCATGACCTGCAAGAGAATGTTGAAGACATCGCGATGGGCCTTCTCGATCTCGTCGAAGAGCACCACAGAATAAGGGCGCCGTCTCACGGCTTCGGTCAGCTCGCCGGCCTCTTCGTAGCCCACATACCCCGGCGGCGCACCGATGAGACGAGATACCGAAAAGCGCTCCATATACTCCGACATATCAATGCGAATCAGGGCCTCCTCGTCGCCGAAGAGAAACTCGGCGATCGCCTTGGCCAGCTCGGTCTTGCCCACGCCCGTGGGCCCTAAGAACAAGAAGCTGCCGATGGGGCGCTTGGGATCCTTGACCCCGGCGTAAGCGCGGCGAATGGCGCGCGAGACGGCCTTGACGGCCTCGTCTTGATTGATATAGCGCTTGTGCAGCTCTTCTTCCATCATCAAGACTCTCTTGGACTCTTCCATCTTCATGTGGCCGACGGGCACACCCGTCCAGCTTGAGATCATCTGGGCGACGTCGTCCGCGGTCACTACGACCTCGGATTCGTGGGATTGCATCTTCAGCTCGCGGAGCTTCTCTTGCAGCACGCGCTCGCGGTCGCGCAGTTCGGCCGCCAGCTCGTAGTTCTGCTCGGTCACCGCGGCATTCTTCTGCTCGGCCAGCGCGCGCAATTGATCCTCAAGCTCGCGGATCTCTGGCGAGAACGAGCTGGTCTCCAAGCGCTTCTTGGCGGCCGTTTCGTCTATTAAGTCTATCGCCTTGTCCGGCAAGAAGTGATCGGTGATATAGCGATCGGAGAGCTTGACGGCGGCCCAGAGGGCCTCGTCGCTGATCTTGACGCGATGGTGGGATTCGTAGCGCGGGCGCAAGCCCTTGAGAATCTTGACGGTCGCCTCGATCTGTGGTTCTTCGACCAAGATCTTCTTAAAGCGGCGCTCCAGCGCCGGGTCTCGCTCGATGTATTTGCGATAGTCGTCCAGCGTTGCCGTGCCGATGCACTGGATCAAGCCTGACGCCAGAGGGGGCTTAAGAATCGCCGAAGCGTCAATGGCGCCCTCGGCGCCACCGGCACCGACGACCGTGTGCAGCTCGTCAATGAAGAGGATGACGTTGCCCGCCTCGACAACGGCGTTGACCAAGCTCTTGAGGCGCTGCTCAAACTCACCCCGATACTTGGTGCCCGCGACGATCGCGGCCATATCTAACTCGATAATCTCTTTGCCCAAGAGCGGCGCGGGCACGTCCCCAGAGGCGATGCGCTGCGCCAGGCCCTCGACGATCGCGGTCTTCCCCACGCCGGGTTCGCCGACGATGACGGGATTGTTCTTCTTGCGCCGCGAGAGCGTCTGAATGATGCGGTTGATCTCCTCTTCGCGCCCGATAACGGGGTCTAAGCGTCCGGCGCGGGCCTCTTCGACCAAGTTGCGCCCGTACTCAAAATTCTTGAACTTGCTGCGCTCTTCGCGGCGCAAGCGCGCCCCAACCCCCGCCTGGAGAGGCGACAGATACCGCCGGACCTTGCCGGCGTCTACCCCCGCCTGGTGGAGCAGATGCGCGGCGATGCTGTTGCCCTCCTCGAGAATCCCCAAGAGCAGATCTTCTAGAGAGATCAGGGTGTGCCCGTAGCGGCGCATCTCTTCGTAGGCGCGGGTGATGATGCGCTTGAGCTGAGGGGTGGGCTGCAGCTCGCTGGGGACGAAGCGCGAGTCGCCGCGCCCGACCTCGCGCTCGATCTCCCGCACCAGACGCTGATAGTTCAGCCCATTGGCCTCTAAGAGCCGGCAGACTTCGCTGTTGCGCATCTTCGTAAAAGCGAGCAGCAAGTGCTCCGCTCCCACGTAGTCGTGACCCCACGCTTCGGCTTCTTTGTAAGCGATCCCGATGGCTTGCTGGGATTCTCGCGAGAAGAGATTGTACATCTCATGCATGATTTGGTCTACCTCCGGGGCAACCGTTGCGGGCACCCGATTGATTATAAGTGGGTCGACCGTGACTGTCAAGCATCTTCGTCACGCTTTACGCCACGCCCCGCACACGCTTGAGATAGAGCAAGATCCCTTGGGTGTTCATCTCGATCTCGCCGCGTAGGATCAGTTCAGGATAGTGATCTTGGAAGCGCGGCCCGTCGCGTTCCACAAAATATCTCTTGACGGCCGCGTCATCGCCCAAGAGACGCTTCTGCGCCTCAACATCGGCGACCCACGCGCGCAGCATCTGGGCGTAGTCGTCGAGCAGTTTAATCTGAGTATGCGCGCCCCAGTGCGTGTAGAAGAGCACTCTGGGCGCTAACGCTTTCAAACGCTCTAGAGTCTCTAAGCTCTGCTCTAAATGAAACGCCGGGGGCGGGGTCGTCAGAATCAACCCCGCGGCCCACGGACGATAGATCCCCGCGGCGTCGGCCGTGAACAGCCCGCCCGTCTTGCGCTCGTAGAGACAGATCTGATGCGGCGCGTGTCCGGGCGCGTGGAGCACGTCTAACTGATACCCCCCGCCCAGATCGAACGACTCCCCGCCCTTGACGACGATCAGGCGCTCTGGAGGAGTGGGCCGGAGCGTCCCGTAGAAGCCGAACATCGGGCCGACGGCGCGCTTGACGCTCTCGATGAGCTTCGTGGGATCTACTATATGGGGCGCGCCCTGCTCGTGGATGACGACTCTGGCGTTGGGACAAGCGTGGGCTAAGTCTCCCGTTCCGCCGGCGTGATCGAGATGGACGTGGGTAGGGATAATATACGCGACGTCTTCAGGGCGAATCTTCAATTCGTCAAGAGCGCTCAGCGTCTTCTCCAACGTATGCGAGAACCCCGTCTCGATGAGCGTGGGACGCGGGGTCTTTAAGATATAAAGCGAGCCGTAGCGGGGCAGCCCCAGCATCTCCGTGTCTAAGATATAGATATTCTCTGCGACTTTTTCTGTGAGCATCATGGGTTGCCCTTTGGCCCTCACCCCGGCTACGCCACCCCTCTCCCGTGAGTCATCACGG
>JANXAU010000034.1 GCA_025061735.1 Candidatus Bipolaricaulota bacterium | reverse complement strand
CCTCTCTACGGTCAGCCCGTAGTGCGCCAGCAGCTCCTCGGGCTTGCCCGACTGCCCAAATCTATCTTCAATCCCCACGCGCTCTAGTCTTAAGCCGTGCGCGCTCAACAGCTCGGCCAACGCCCCGCCCAAGCCCCCAATCACCGAGTGCTCCTCCACGCTGACCGCCACCCCGCCCGTCGCCCGCACGTACTCTATCACGCGCTCATCAAGCGGCTTGAGCGTCGAGACGTTGACGACCTGCGCAGAGATCCCCTCGCGCTCCAGAAGCCCCGCCGCCTGCAGGCTGTAGTAGAGCATCAGCCCACAGGCGCAGATCGTGACGTCGCGCCCCTCTCGCACGATCCGGGCCTTCCCTAGCTCAAACCGATAGCTCTCGTCGAAGACGACGGGGAAGGCCGCGCGCGCCAATCTCACATAGACCGGCCCGGGATGCTCATAGACCTGGTAAATCGCGCTCTTGGTCTCGTAGTAATCGGCGGGGACGACGACGGTCATGTGGGGCAAGGCCCGCATCACGGCGATATCTTCGACGGTCTGGTGCGACGCGCCGTCCTCGCCGACGGTCAGCCCCCCGTGCGTGGCGACGATCTTGACGGGCAGCTTGTTATACGCGATCGTCTGACGAATCTGTTCAAACGCCTTCTCGACGAAGATCGCAAACGTCGAGACAAAGGGCTTCTTGCCGGAGAGGGCCAGCCCCGCGGCCACCCCGATCATATTCGCTTCGGCGACCCCGACGTCAAAGAATCGTTCGGGGAACTTCTCTTTGAACCAACTCAAGCGGGTCGAGCCGGGCAGGTCCGCCGTGAGTGCGACGATCTCTTTATCTTTTGCGGCTAATTCTAAAAGCGCCTCGCCGAAGGCGTTGCGGGTCTCTAAGAACCTAACATTCTGATGGGGAGGGGTCTGTGTGCTCATGGGCTTTTCAGCCGTGCGCGCACGGCTTCCACCACCTCTTCAGCCAGTCGAGCTGCCTCTTCGGCAGCTTCTTGGGTGTAGACTCTCGCGGGGATGCTCCCCGGCAGGCTATCAGGATAGCGCGTCGGCACGTAGTAGCCGTCTAGCATGGCCCAGCGCTGGGCATGGGTCGCGAACGCAGCATCGTACTGGGCGGCCTCGCGACATAGGCGTTCGACCGAATGGCCCAGCACGATCTCGCGCCCTTGGGCATAGAGAAGCGCTTTGAGAGCCTTCTCGGCAACTTGCTGGGCGAGAAAGCACGCCAGATGATACGCCCCCTCGCGCGCAAGATGGCGCGTCCATTTCAAATCTTCTTCAGCTTGTTCTAGCCAGCGGCGCCCCTCTTCAGTCGGCTCTCTCATAGATGATCCGCCCGCGCGCGAGGGCGTACTTGAGGAATCCGCGCTCGCGCATCTGCGCGAATTCTTCCGGCGTGTACGCGATGATGTCCATATCTACGTTCAGGTCGAGCAGCGCGGCCAAGCGCCCGTAGAGCCACGCCGTGCGCGTCACTATATCGCGATCGGAATGCACAAGCACGATCAGATCAATGTCGGTGCAGAGATCGCGTCGCCCGTGCAGATACGAGCCGAAGAGCCAGGCGCGCTCGACTTCTGGTATCTGGGTGAACGCCCGGGGCAGGGCCGCTACGACACGCGCCAGGGCGTTCTCATAGCGAAGGCGCTCTCGATCGAGCGCGCTTGATCTCCCCTCTCCGTGTCGGGGAGGGGCTGGGGGAGGGGTCTTCGCGCTCATCGCTTCAGCTTCTCCCAGTCTTTGAGAAATTGCGCCAGCCCAAGATCGGTCAGCGGGTGCTCAAAGAGCCTCTCAAAGACAGCGTAGGGCATGGTGGCGATATCGGCGCCGGCGAGGGCCGCCTCGACCACGTGCATCGGATGCCGGATGCTCGCCACGATCACTTCGGTCTCGAATCCGTAATTGTCAAAGATTTGAATAATGTTGGAGACCAGCTCCATGCCGTCCTCGCTGCGGTCGTCGAGCCGCCCCACAAACGGGCTGACGTAGTCGGCCCCCGCTTTGGCCGCGATGAGCGCCTGACTCGGAGAGAAGACGAGCGTCACATTGGTGGGAATGCCCTCTTCTGAGAGCCGGCGGACGGCCTTCATCCCCTCGCGGGTCATGGGGATCTTTACTACAATCTTCTCGTCGAGTTCGGCCCAGCGGTGGGCCTCGCGCAGCATCCCCTCGTAGTCGGTGCTGATCACCTCGGCGTTGACGGGGCCATCCACGATGGCGCAAATCTCCTTCATCACCTGAACGGGATCGCGCCCCTCTTTGGATAAGAGCGTCGGGTTTGTCGTGACGCCATCCAAGACGCCCATCTCGTGGGCTTGGGCGATCTCTTTGACGTTAGCGGTGTCGAGAAAGAATTTCATATCAGTTATCATACCGCAAAGCGCGGATGGCTGCCAAGTTCTTGGGATCGGACTGCTCATCGTCCTTGGGGGTCTCTAAGATAAACGGCTTCTCGCGCAGATCTTTATGATTGACGATCAGGCGAAAGCCCTCGATCCCGATATGGCCCTGCCCGATGTGCTCGTGTCTGTCTTTGCGCGCTCCCAGGGGGAACTTGGAGTCGTTTAGGTGAAGGAGCGCGACTCGCTTCAGTCCGACTTCTCGGTCAAGCTCGGCGAGCGTCTTCTCCAGCCCATCGGGCGTGGTGAGGTCATAGCCCGCTGCAAACGCATGGCACGTATCTAGGCAGACCCCGACCCGCTCCTTCTGTTTGACATGCCGGAGCACAAAGCCCAACTCAGCGAAGGTCGCCCCCAGTTCGGTGCCCTCGCCCGCGGAGTTCTCCAACAAGATCTTGACGGTGGAGGCGCGTTGGGCTTGGGGGCTGGCAAGCACGGCGTCTATCGCCTCGACGACGCGCTCTAGACCCCTCTCGATCCCTTGGCCCATGTGAGCCCCGATGTGAGTGTTGACGTGGGGGATGTTCAGCTCTCCGGCCCGCTGGAGTTCGTCTTTGAGGGCTTGCACCGAGAGCTGAAAGTTTTTGGGATCGGGGGAGGCCAGATTGATTAAATAGATCGTATGGATGACAGCGTACTCGATGCGCCCGCGCTGACGCTGCTCGATGAACTTTTTCGCTTCGTCAGGCTTAAGCGCGCCCATCTTCCACGAGCGCGCGTTGTGCGAAAAGATCTGCAGCGCGTTGATCTGTAGCTCTTGGGCGCGGGCGACCGTCTGCTCCAGTCCGCCGGAGATAGATAAGTGACAGCCGAGAAGCATATCTCAGCGATTATAGTCTTACGAACAGCTATCGTCAAAAGCCAAAGAGCGCTTGTGCGTTCCGGGTTGTCGCCTCGGCGACCTCGTCAACCGAGACTCGCTTGATCTGCGCGACCGTTTGGGCGACGTAGCGCACAAAGCTCGGCTCGTTGCGCCGGCCGCGCATCGGCACCGGCGCCAGATACGGAGCGTCCGTCTCGACTAATAATCTCTCTAATGGAATCTGAGCGACGGCCTCGCGCAGGGCTTGAGACTTCTCAAACGTCACGATCCCGTTGACCGAAAGATAGAATCCCAGAGCGAGCAGCCTCTGCGCCAGCGCCCAATCCCCGGTGAAGCTGTGCACGACGCCACGCACCCCCCGATGCTCACCCAAGATTTCTAAGAGATCCTCAGCAGCATCGCGCAGATGGATCACGACGGGCTTATTTAGCTCTTGAGCGAGGGCAAGCTGCGCCCGAAGGGCTTTTTGTTGGGTTGCGCGCGGCGCATATTCTTTGAAGTAGTCCAAGCCGATCTCGCCCACAGCGACGACCTGGGGGGCAGCGCAGAGCGTACGCAGTTGCGCCAGCGTCTCCTCCCCGGAGAACTGCTGGGCTTGATGGGGATGAATCCCCACAGTGCAGCGCAGCTCGTACTTGCGCGCGATCTCCACCGTCTTCCAACTCGATTGCATCTCTGTCGCAATAGAGATAATTCTGACGTTAGCTTCCAGAGCGCGGCGGATGACGTGCTCACGATCAGCGTCAAACTGCGGGCTGTCGAGATGGGCGTGGCTATCTACAAGCATGGTTTACTCAAATTCTCGCAAGGCCGCAGGCAGCGCGCGCAGCACGTCCGAGGCGATCATGCCGCGCTCGCCCAGCTCAGGCTTCATCAGATCGGCAGCACGCCCGTGCGCGTACACCGCACAGACGCTGGCTGTCAGGCTGTCCAGCCCCTGGGCCAGCAAGCCGCCCAGACAGCCCGTCAGCACGTCGCCCGAGCCGCCGCTGGCTAAGCCCGAATTGCCCGTGGAATTCAGAAAGACTTCGCCGTCGGGGGTCGCCGTCACCGTGGGGACGCCCTTGAGCACCAGCACGCTGTGAAGCTGTTTCGCTGTCTCGCGGGCGACGCCCACCCGATCCGACTCGATCTCGATGACGCTCTTAGCGATCAAGCGCGAAAGCTCTCCCGGATGGGGCGTGAGCACGGTAGGAGCCGTGCGCTGCACAAGCAGCTTTTCAGCCTCTGCCCCCAGGGCGTTCAGCCCGTCGGCGTCGAGCACCAACGGCTTACTGGCTTGTGCGACAAGCCGTTGCACTGTCTTGACGGTCTGCGGGTGTCGGCCCAGCCCCGGCCCCACGACCAGCACGTCTTTGTCCTCGAGCATCTCCAAGATCTTCGGGAGCGCCGCAGACGCGAGAGCGCCGTCTATGTCGGGCAAGCCCAGCTTGATGACTTCCGTGAGCTTGGCCTCCATCGCGGGCAGCAGACTCTCAGGGACAGCTAAATAAACTAAACCCGCGCCCGCGCGCAGCGCCGCTTCGGCCGCCAACGCTGCGGCCCCGGTGTAGCCGCGCGAGCCCGCGACGACTAAGACTTTCCCGTAGTCCCCCTTGTGACTATACGGCTCGCGCGGGGGCAGGCGCTCGCGCACCCAGTCGGCGCCTACTAACGTCATCGTGCTGGCATACTGGTCTATCAGCTTGCGGGGATACCCAATGGGCCGGACGACCAGCTCACCGACGTACTGGCGTCCGGGGTAGAGCAAGAGTCCAAGCTTGGGCAGCTCGAACGTCACGGTCAAATCCGCGCAGACCGCCGGGCCGAGCACGTGCCCCGTGTCGGCTTCGACCCCCGACGGGATATCTATGGCGCAGACGAACGCCGAGCTTAAGTTTATAAGCTCAATCGCTTCGGCCGCAAGCTCACGGGCCGCGCCGCGAAACCCCGTGCCGAAGATCGCGTCTATCACGATATCGGTGTTGCCAAGAGCTTGAGCGAGCGCGCTCATCTCTTTGCTCTTGGTGCAGTGCTGGATCGGGAAGCCCAGCTTGTTCAGGATATCGGCTTGCTGGCGTGTCTCTGCCGAGAACTCTTTAGGGCTGCAAAGGGCGTGCACGTGCACGGAAGCGCCCAGATCGAGCAGCCTTCGCGCGACGACCAAGCCGTCGCCGCCGTTGTTGCCCTTGCCGATCACGATGACGATCTTCTTGCGAGCAATATCGGAGAAGCGTGCGCCCAGCTCCTCGACGACGACGCGCCCGGCGCTCTCCATCAAGACCAAGCTGGGAATGCCTAGCCCCTCGATCGCCTGGCGATCAAGATCGGCCATCTGCGCTCCGGTGAGGACTTTCATACCGGAAGTTCAACTCCTGGAGTAAAGGGATTGAGAAAGCGCACTCCTTCCACAAAGCGCCCATGCGAGAAATCTTCGCTGAGCACGATAGGGATTTGATTAAGCCGCGCTGTGGCCCAGATCTGCGCATCCCAATAACTAAATCCGTGCTCGGCCACGCCGCGCACCGCTTCGTGCACGATCAGAGGGGTCACGGGAAGGACAGGCCAAGCACGAAGATAATTCTCCACGCGCTCTTTGGCGATCTTGGGGGGAAACGGTCTGGGGAGCTTGCGCGTCAACACAATGAAAAGCTCACCCAACACTTGGGTGCTCAGGGCGCTTACGCCCACCACTCGATCGAGCAGGGCCAGGGCTTGAGCTTGCTTCGCCGGTTCCGACCGGTCATACGCATACGCCAGCACATTCGTATCTATAAGAAAAGACGGCTTGGTTGCCATCTCAGCACTCTTTCTCGTACAGATCTTCCCGCGTCCAGCGTTGGCTCCCGCGATGCACAGGTTTTTGAGCCATTAATCTACGAATGAAGGCCTTCTCACGCTCCCAGGACTCTAGGTCTCTCACAAAGAGCGTCGCATCGGTGGCCAGCGCTTGGTCAATAGCCTGACGAATCAGCTCGGCCTCGCTTTGACCAAACTTCTTGGAGAGCTGTTTCAGGCGCTTCTCTTGTTGGTGCTCTAAGTAGACTTGCTTGCGGATCATACATTGCATTATACATTACACGATTAAGACCACCAATTCATAGCAACGCCTCGACGAACTCGTCGGCTTTGAATTCTCTTAAGTCGTCGGCGCGCTCGCCAACCCCGATCAGTTTAATGGGTAGCTTCAACGCGCTCGCAATCTGAAGGATAGAGCCGCCCTTGGCCGTGCCGTCCAATTTCGTCACCACGATCCCCGTTACAGAAACAGCTTCGTGAAAGAGCTTGGCTTGTGAGATCGCATTCTGCCCTGTCGTGCCGTCTAAAATTAATAAGCGTTCGTCCATAGCCCGCCCCAGACGCTTCTCTACGACTCTATTGATCTTTTTGAGTTCTTCCATCAAGTTATGCTTGGTGTGCAGACGTCCTGCGGTGTCGATAAAGAGCGCGTCGGCCCCCTCGCGCAGCGCGCGCTCGACGGCCTCAAACGCTACGGCCGAGGGATCGCTACCGGTCTTGTGGTGAACAAGCTGCGCCCCCACGCGCTCCGCCCAAATCCCCAATTGCTCAACGGCCGCAGCGCGAAACGTGTCCCCCGCCGCAAAGATAATCTTTCGCTTGCCGAAGTCGTCTTTTAGGTGCTGGGCGAGCTTGGCGATCGTCGTTGTCTTGCCGGAGCCGTTTACCCCCAGTATCAAGAAGACCGTGGGCTGGCCGTCGCTTCTGAGATGGAGCGCGCCTTCGGCGGGACGCAAGCGCTCTTTGAGGATCTCTTTGAGCAGCTCCATGACTGCTGAAGAGTCTTGCACGCCGCGCGCGGCGGCACGGGCTTTGAGCGCTTGCACGATCTCCGTTGTCGCCTCCACCCCGACATCAGCGGTGATGAGAATCTCTTCAAGTTGGGCGAGCAACGCGTCGTCCAGTCGCCGCCCCGGCTGCAAGACTTGGGCAAGCTGCCCCACCAACTGCTCTTTGGTCTTCTTAAGTCCGTCCTTGAGTCGTTGCAACCAGCTCATATCACATCCTCTCTGGGGCTTTCAATCCTAGGAGAGCGAACGCTCGCTCCAGCACGATCTGCACCCCATAGCAGAGCGCCAATCGCGCTTGGGTCACCTCCGGGTTGGCCTCGTCCAGCACGCGATGTTTCTCGTAAAAATCGTGAAAGATCCCTGCCAGCTCATGCACGTAGACCGCCAGAAAGTGCGGCGCCAGGTGCTCCGTCGCGTCGCGCACGATCTGCGGGAACTCGTCCAACTTCTTGATAAGCGCCAGCTCCTCGGGAAGCCGAAGGGCCTGAAAGCCTACAGCCCCTACAGACCCTTTAGACTTGTCAAAGATGCTTCGGATGCGCGTGTAGGCGTACATCACGTAATAGACGGGGTTGTCTTTGGACTGCTTCTTCGCTAGATCGAGATCGAAGTTGACATGCGAGTCGGCGCTGCGCATCAGCAGAAAGTAGCGCACGACGTTGACTGAGAAGTCCTCGCGGGTTTGTTCGGTGTCGAGCGCGGGATCCAGCTCAACCGTGCTCTTGATCTCGTCAATGAGTTCGTCTATGGTGACGAACGTCGCCATGCGCTTGGACATCTTGACGGGCTGCCCGCCGCGCAAGAGATTGACCCATTGGTGAATGAGCACGCGAATCTTGTGGGGGTTGCATTCTTTGGGGAGTTTGCCGCCCTCCCAGAGCGCCCGCACCGCCGCAAGCACGTCTTGGTAGGTATCTTGATGGTCTGCGCCGAAGATGTCTACGATGAGATCGAACCCGCGCAGGAGTTTGTTAGCGTGGTAGGCCATGTCGGGAAGCCTGTACGTGGGCTCGCCGGTGTGACTGCGTACCAGTACCCTGTCTTGCGGGCGTCCTAGGGCGGTAGCCTTGAACCAGATCGCCCCGTCTTTTTCATAAGCAAAGCCCAGCTCGCGCAGCCACTCCAAGACCTGAGCGTTGGTCACCGAGGCTAGGGCATTCTGGGTGTCATGGGCGTACAACCATGTCTCGTTGTAATAGATGTCGAAGACGCGCTCTGGGGGCAAGCGAAAGAGCCGGCTGAGCGTGCGCTTGATCTCGGAGAAGAGTTCAGCTTCGGCAAATTCCTTGAACGGCTCAACGCTCGCTTCTGCCCAGTTGGAACCATGTCTCTTTTGGATCTCTCTGGCAATCTCGCGGATATACTCTCCGTGGTAGCCTTCGTCGGGGAAGGGCACGGGCTGGCCCAAGAGTTCCAAGTAGCGCGCTCTGACGGATTCGCCCAAGAGCTTCATCTGTCTTCCGGCGTCGTTGTAGTAGTATTCTCGGGTCACGTCGTAGCCGGCGTTCTCCAGGAGTCTGCAGATAACGTCGCCGAGGACGGCCTGTCGGCAGTGCCCAATAGTGAGCGGGCCGGTGGGGTTGGCGCTCACAAACTCGACCAGAGCGCGTTGGCCCTGTCCCATCTCCAATCTCCCATAATGATACTCTTGGTTTAAAATCTCCCGCAGCGCGTGTTGGACGGTCTCCGGCTGGAGAAAGAAGTTGATAAACCCCGGCCCGACGACTTCGACTTTCGCAAAGGGACTTTTATCCAGACGGGCCACGATCTTCTCGGCGATCTGGCGCGGGGGCGTTCCGGGCATTCTTGGTTTGAGCACAAACGCCAGATTGCTCGAAAAGTCGCCAAATTCGGGCTTATCCGGGACGGTCACCTCCGGCGTGATCTCCCCCAAGCCCAAACTCTGCAGGCTCTCTCGCAACCGCTCTTGCACTAGCGCGCGCAGCATCACGGGCAGGTCACCTTCTCTGGGTTGTACGCGTCTATGAGTCTATCAAGAAAGTAGCGAATGCGCTCCTCGATCTGCGGCGTGATCTCTTCGGCGTCGAAGGTGTCCAGGCGTCCCCAGGCCGTCAGCGCGATCTTGCGCTCCAGAAGCGCATAGGGGGCCAAGATCACCTTGCAGTACTTATCGGGTTCGAAGGTGCGCAGCCGCCCGATCCATCGCTTCAAGCCCTCGGCGACGGGATCGGGCAGGGCCGGACTCTCGACAGGCCGATACTGCACGAGCACCCCGCCGCGCCGCAACATATGCACCTGGATCTCGTGGGGCAGCGGGGCGTCGTGAATCCCCCAGTCTACGCCCGCGCGGGCATACGGCCCCGACGTCGGCGGCAGCGAGTTATACTGCACGGTCTCGCCCGCGCGCAGCGCATAGATCGGCCGCTGGATGGGGATAGCAATCCCCGGCTTGCTCCACCAGAGCTGATAGGCCCCCCAGCCCGCAAGCACCAGCAGCCCCAGAGCTACAAGCCCCAGCATCCTCCAGCGGCGCAGGCGCCGCTGAAACTCCGAGAGCCGTTCGCGCCTGCGCGGTCGCGCCATCTGTCTCATGTGCTCTTCTCTCTAAGCTTGCCCCAAAGGCGATCAGATTATATCATAGAGCGCTTGATACCCAAAAGCGCAAGCGCACCCAAGGAGGGCCAACGATGGCCGAGTACGCACAGATTCTGCAGTTGGCCGATCAACCGTGGGAGAAGGGGATCTCCCCGACGATCTGGCAGAAGCCGATGTGGACGCGCGCCGACTCCAACTCCCACGCGCAGATGATGCTGGTGAAGATGGCCCCAGGCGGGACTTCTCCAGCCCATCGCCATCCCCATCCCCAGATCTTCTACGTGATCTCGGGAACGGGAGTCGTCCGACTCGATGGCGTCGAACACGCCCTCAAGCCCGGCTCGGTCGTGCGCGTCCTCAACGGCGAGCTGCACGACTTCGTCAACACCGGTTCCGAAGAGTTAGTCATGATCGAGATGCAGATCTTCGATATCAAGATTGACTTGAAGAAAGTCTTAGAGCAGGCGAAGAGATAAGAGCAAGGAGAGGCCCTCACCCCGCCCTACGGGCACCCCTCTCCCGTAGGTCACTACGGGAGAGGGGCTGGGGGTGAGGGCCTGTAAGGAAGACTATGAATCTCCAGATCTGGTTTTTAGCGATGCGGCCGTGGTCGTTCTCCATGACGGCGATCTCAGTGGGCGTGGGGGGAGCGCTCGCCGCGCTCCATCAATCTTTTGATCTCTGGCTCTTCCTTGTGACGCTCGTCGGCGCGATAGCCGTCCACGCCGCAACGAATCTCATCAATGACTACTTTGACTACAAGCGCGGAGTAGATCGCCCCGGAGCGCCGACGACCCTCTATCGCCCGCACCCCTTAGTGCAAGGGCTGATCGCTCCTCATGCTGTCTTGAGGGTCAGCTTGGGACTGTATGGGCTGGCGGGGTTGATCGCGTTCTATCTGCTCTGGATCACCGGGCCGATGCTACTGGGCTTTGTCTTAGTGGGGCTATTGGCAAGCTTCTTCTACACAGCCGATCCCGTGAGATACAAATACATCGCGCTGGGGGAGCTTTCGGTCTTTTTGATGTGGGGGCCGTTGATGATCGGCGGGGCGTACTTCGTCCAGACGAGAGAGCTTTCTCCCCAAGCGCTGGCGATCTCGATCCCCTTTGGGGTCTTGGTCGCCCTTGTCTTGCTTGCCAACAACCTGCGCGACATCGAGTACGACGGCAGCGTCGGGATTCGGACTCTAGGGACGCTCTTGGGACCGGAGCGCACGATGCGCCTCTATCAAATCTTAGCGGCGCTCGCGTATTTAGCAGTTGTCGCGCTGGTGGCGCTCAAAGTCTTAAGCCCGTGGGGGCTGTTGGTCTTCTTCTCCGCGCCCTTGGCTTTTAACCTCATCAAGGCTCTCCAGCGCGAGGTCCCCAAAGATGCCGACGCGCGCACGGCCCAGATCGACACGCTCTTTGGCGTCTGTCTCATCATCGCGCTGATCTTGGAGAAGCTGCTCCCCTTGCTATGAGCGCACACCGTCCGTTGGCTCCGATTGTGATGGCTATCGTCGCGGCGTTTGCGCTCTGGTATTTCGCGTTTCAGACGGAAGTTTGGAACTTTTGGCTGAGGCTTTCGCTCGCGGTGGCCCTCTTGGCGGGATTTGCCCTGTGGCAGATGCCAGAGCGCGCCTCGCTCTTTCGCTTCGAAGCGAAAGATCTTCTCTGGGGTGTGCTCTCGGCGCTCGTACTCTATATGCTCTTTTGGCTGGGAAAGTCTGTGGCGACGGCGCTCTTGCCGTTTGCTTCAGAGCAGATTAGCTCTGTCTATGCCAACAAAGCGCAAGCGGAGCTGTGGCTGATCGGGCTACTGCTGGTCGTGGTGCTGGGGCCGGGGGAGGAGATCTTCTGGCGGGCGTTGGTGCAGAGAAGGCTCTGCGAGCGCTTGGGCGATCTAGCGGGCTGGCTCGTCGCTACGGCGGTCTACGCGCTGGTGCACGTCTGGACGCTCAATCTGATGCTCGTCGGCGCGGCGGCGGTCGCGGGACTCGTGTGGGGGGGGATCTATCTCTATCGCAAAAATCTCGTCACGGTGATCGTCTCGCACGCGCTCTGGGATCTCGCGATCTTTGTGATATGGCCCCTGGGTTGACCGACGTCAACTTCCAGAATGATCCATATCGTGGCGCTAACTGCGAATGAGCATTTACACTGGGCAGGGTTATAGAGGAGGGAAGCTCGATGCGATTTGCAGTACCGAAGGAGACCGCGCCGCACGAGCGGCGGGTCGCGCTCGTGCCGGAGACGGTGAGTAAGCTTGTCAAAGCCGGGCATGTCGTGGGAATAGAAGCTCAAGCCGGGGTCGGCGCCGCCTGCCCGGATCGCGACTACGAGGCCGCGGGCGCAAAGATCATGTCAGACCCCAAGGCGCTCTGGGGCGAAGCCGAGATTCTCTTAAAGATTCAGAAGCCCACGCCCCAAGAGATCGCGCTCTTGCGCGAAGGAACGGTCCTCATAGCGCTCTTGCAGCCGTTGGTCCATCGCGATCTGGTTCAGCAGTTGGCGCAGAAGCGCGTGACGGCGTTTAGCTTGGATATGATCCCGCGGATCACGCGCGCGCAGCCCATGGATGTTCTCTCGTCGCAGAGCACCGTCGCAGGCTACAAAGCCGTGCTGCTCGCGGCCAACTATCTGCCGCGCTTTTTGCCGATGCTCTCCACAGCCGCGGGGACGATCGCGCCCGCGAAGGTCTTCGTCTTGGGGGCTGGCGTCGCGGGACTCCAAGCGATCGCGACGGCGAAGCGCTTAGGGGCCGTCGTGCAGGCGTTCGACGTGCGCCCGGCGGTCAAAGAGCAGGTCGAGAGCTTGGGCGCGCAGTTCGTCGGTCTCGCGCTCGAAGAGGCTGCTGACAAGTCCGGCTATGCCAAAGAGCTCAGCGAAGAGCACAAGCAAAAAGAGCGCGAGCTGATCGCCAAGTACGTCAAAGACGCCGATATCGTCATCACGACGGCGCTCGTTCCCGGCAAGAGAGCGCCGCTGCTCCTCACTAAGGAGATGGTCGCCACGATGAAGCCCGGCTCTGTCGTGATAGACTTGGCTGCCGAGCAGGGCGGCAACTGCGAACTCACCCAAGCGGGCCAAGAGATCACCGCTAACGGCGTCACGGTGTTGGGGCCGATCAATCTGCCCAGCCAGATGAGCTTCCACGCCAGCCAGATGTTCTCGCGGAATCTCTATGCGTTCTTGCAGTTGCTCCTGACCAAAGACGGCAAGCTCAACCTCGACTTCAACGATGAGATCATCAAAGGCAGTTGCGTCACGCACGAAGGGAAGGTCTTGCTATAGGACCTCTCCCCCAGCCCCTCCCCTTCAGGGAAGGGGACACGAGGGGTTAGGTCTAAAACCTAAGGAGGCTCTATGACAGAAGCACTGCTCTCCTCGCTCTATATCTTCGTCCTTGCGATGTTCTTAGGCTTTGCGGTCATCACCAAGGTGCCGCCGCTGCTGCACACGCCGCTGATGTCCGGCTCGAACGCGATCTCGGGAGTGACGATACTGGCCGCGCTCTTGGTGACGGGATCGCAGCAGGGGCCGCTCCAGACGATCCTGGGCGTGCTCGCCGTCGCACTGGCGATGACCAACGTCGTCGGCGGGTACTTGGTCACCGACCGCATGCTCCAGATGTTCAAGAAGAAGCCGGGTGAGAAATGATGACCCTCAGAGAGATTCTCATTGCGTTTGCGTACATGATGGCCGCCGCGTGCTTTGTGATCGGGCTGATCTGGTTGCAGACGCCCAAGCGCGCCCGCGCCGGAAATATTCTTTCGGCTCTGGGAATGCTCGTAGCGATCATCGCCACGCTGCTTTCCAAAGAGATTATAGACTACTCGATGATCGCGCTGGGATTGGTCATCGGGACGGCCGCGGGCGCGTGGATGGCCCGCGCCGTGCCCATGACCGGGATGCCGCAGATGGTCGGACTCCTAAACGGCTTCGGCGGTGCGGCCTCGGCCTTGATCGCCGCGGCCGAGTACTTTCGCTACGCCTCCGGGACGGGGCCGACGCTCGATCTCTCGATCACTATCTTGTTGACGATGCTCATCGGCGCGGTGACGTTCTCCGGGAGTATGATCGCGGCGGGGAAGCTCCAGGGCGTCGTCAATGAGCGCGCCGTGACCTATCCGTTCCAGCAGCCGATCAATCTCGTCATCGCCCTGACGATTCTCGCGACGGGCGTCTATCTCGTCGTAGATTTCGGGCACCCGTGGGTCTTCGGGTATTTTATTATCGCGTCGTTGGTGCTGGGGGTGCTCTTTACGATCCCCATCGGCGGGGCCGATATGCCCGTCGTGATCTGTCTTTTGAACTCGCTGTCGGGGCTGGCCGCGGCGATGGCGGGGTTCGTCGTCAAGAACAACGCGCTCATCATTTCGGGATCGCTGGTGGGGGCGTCGGGGATCATCCTCACGCAGATCATGTGCTGGGCGATGAACCGTTCTTTGGCGAACGTGCTTTTTGGCGCTTTTGGCTCCACGGTCGTTGCGGGAGCCGGGGGGCAGAGCGCCGCGGGCAAGACGGTCAGACCCATCCAGCCCGACGAGGCCGCGATCTTGTTAGCCTATGCCCAATTGGTCATTATCGTGCCCGGCTACGGCATGGCCGTCTCCCAAGCGCAACACGCCGTGCGCCAGCTCGCCGATGAGCTGGCCAAGCGCGGCGTCACCGTGAAGTACGCGATCCATCCTGTGGCAGGGCGTATGCCGGGGCACATGAACGTCTTGCTGGCCGAGGCCAACGTCCCCTACGATCAGCTTTATGATATGGACCAGATCAACGACGAATTTCAGCGGGCCGATGTGGCCCTCATCATCGGGGCCAACGACGTGGTCAACCCCGCGGCGCGCTACGACAGAAGCAGCCCGATCTACGGGATGCCGATTCTCAACGCCGATCATGCCAAAAATATCATCGTGATGAAGCGCAGCATGAATCCGGGGTTTGCGGGGATCGAGAACGAGTTGTTCTACAACGAGAAGACCCGCATGCTCTTTGGCGACGCGAAAGAGTCGCTCACCAAGCTCATCAACGAGGTGAAGAGCGTCTAGTAGGGGCGAAGCAAGGAGCTTCGCCCCCGTCGACCCGCAAGAAGTTGCTCCAGCGATTAGCGCGAGGTGCCCTCCATAATGTAAAATTCGATGACATGAAAAGCCTGATGGAGGGATTTGGGTTCACAATCTTCAGAACGTCCAAGGCCAAGCAAAACCCTATCAGATTCGTCAGTTTCTCCGACTCGTGAAACGTTATAATCTCCAGCTAGAGGAGGACGCATGAGCGACTATCACATCAACATTTTCTATAGCGAAGAAGACGGCGGCTACATTGCAGATATTCCTGATCTGCCAGGGTGCTCAGCTTTCGGCCTCACCCCTCGCGAGGCCCTGCACGAGGTCGAAAAAGCTAAAGAAGCATGGTTAGCAGCCGCTCGCCAAGCCAGGAAGCCCATCCCCTCGCCACGCTATCGCCCCGTGATTTACCAAGTCACCAACCGCTAGGAGACATCTATGGACTATCTATTCTCCGAAGAGCACCGGATCTTTCGCCGCGCTGTGAGAAGATTCGTCGAAGAAGAACTCAACCCTCACGTGGCCGAATGGGAGGCCGCGGGCACCTTCCCCAAAGAGATCTATAAAAGAATGGGGGAGCTGGGCTTTTTAGGGATTCGCTACCCCACCGAGTACGGCGGCGCCAACGCCGACATCTGGTCGGCTATCGTCTTCTGGGAAGAGCTGGGCCGCTGCCGCTCCAGGGGCTTGACGATGAGCGTGCTGGTGCACACGGATATGAGTTCGCCCTACTTAGCCAAATGGGGCAGTGACGCCCTCAAAGCGAAGTATCTCCCCGCGATGATCTCCGGGGAGAAGGTCGGCGCGATCGCGCTCACCGAACCCGGCGGCGGCTCCGACTTAAGTCGCATCCAAACGACCGCCAAAAAGAAGGGCAATCAGTATATTCTCAACGGCAGCAAGACGTTTATCACCAACGCGCTCCACGCCGATCTCTTCTTCACGCTCTGCAAGACCGATCCGGCGGCGGGGTCGCGCGGCTTCTCGATGATCGTGGTGGAGAAGGGCACCCCCGGCTTCGAGGTGCGCAAGCTCCCTAAAAAGCTGGGAATGCACGCTTCGGATTGGGGCGAGCTCTCGTTCGATCACTGCGCCGTCCCCGCCGGCAATCTCATCGGCGAAGAGAACCAGGGCTTCTATTACGCGATGCAGGGGCTGCAGAACGAGCGCTTTGCGGCGTGCGTCTCGTTTATCGCCTCGGCCCAGCAAGCCCTCGAAGACGCTATCAAATACGCTCAAGAGCGCGAGGTCTTCGGCAAGAAGCTCTCCGAGCTACAAGTCACCAGACACCGATTGGCCAAAGCCCAGACGAAGCTCGAAGCCGCTCGACAGCTGCTCTATCACACGGCGCGGCTGATCGAACACGGCGCCGACGCCACCAAAGAAGTCTCGATGTGCAAGGCGTTCTGCGCCGACGTCGCCTGCGAGGTCGCCGACGAGTGCTTGCAGATCCACGGGGGCTACGGCTACACCGAGGAGTACGATATATCTCGCTTCTATCGAGATATTCGCTTGTGGAAGATCGGCGCGGGGACGACCGAAGTGATGTACGAGATCATCGCCAAGCGCATGGGGATTTAACCCTCACCCCGCCCCTCTCCCTTTCAGGGAGAGGGTGCAGGGTGAGGGTCCGAAATTACGGATCCATCTTCACCGTCGAAACGATCTCCCCAGAGATGAGCCATTCGGTCTGGCTGAGCACCGTCAACTGCCAGCGCACCATCACCGTGCCCTCGAGCGGCCAATCGCGCGGATCGTGACGCCTCTGCTGATACTTCACATCAGCGCCTACGAGAGCGCCATGCCCAAAGACCCCGACGATCTGCTCTTTCGCAAACGTCACCGCGAGCGAGTAGCCCTCGGTGGGATCCCCCACGGTGTTGAGCGCTTCGGCGACGGCATTGACGTAGAGATGTCCGTGCGCGTCGCCGCTCTGGGGATCGAGCTTCGTGTGCGCGGAGGCGCGTCCAAAGCGCCTTAGGTCATAGTGCCCCTCGATCATAAACGGGCTTTGGAAGATCGCCAGAGCCGGCAGATGGGCCAACAGACGCGCCGGGGCCAACCCGCCGAAGACGATCCGACCCGCCGCGCGCCGCAGATCATACCCCAGCAGCGTGAGCCTGTTCAGATCCCCAGAGAGATAGGCAGCCCCCTTAAAGCTATAGATCTGAGTCCCCCCCGAGGTGCGCGCCGGCTCCACCTGAAGCTGATACGACACGGCATAGGGAACCTCCTGCACGAAGACCATCTGCGCCAGCGTGACCGTCCGCGCGCCCTCACCCGCCAGCCCCGGCCCACTCACACCGAGCATCAAAAAAAGAACCGACAGAATCACAACCCGTCCAAGACGAACCGTCATAGAGAGCATCCTCCTTCGTAGGGTTTTGCTGTCACGTGCTATTTTACTCGGTTCTCCGAGAACGCAGAAGTAGCGCAGATCACGTTCGCCTCTAGAACCGCAGCGAGATCAGAGGCATCTGCCAGCTCACGTCTGGGGTCTTCTTCTGGGGCTTCATCCGGGCGCCCCACTGATAGCCCGCGGTGGCCACCAGCGCGGGCACCGTGGGCAGCGCGACGATGGGAAAAGCCGTCGCGGTGATGAACCAGATCCCACTGGCTATATACGCTACTACGATATTCCCCTCAATGCCGTAGAGCGCCCCGAAGATGGCCACTCCCGCCAAAGCTCCCGCGGCCCGACCCAGATTGATCATCAGAAACGCCGGCTCGCGCGTCCAGCCCTTGATGGGCAGGTGCAGCGACAGATGCGTAGGCTCCAGAAAGACGCAGAAGCTCTCGATCTGCGCGCACGCGGCAGCCAAGACCCCTAACCCAAAGACCCCCCCGGTGATCTCCCCCGCCACCCCCGAGGCAAACTGTGCCACCCAAAAATCGCTCGGACGCGGGGCACGCCCTTGCGCCCAGACCGCAGACTCCCAACAGAGCAGCGCGAGAACCGCCCATAATACGAAGATCTTTTTCATCACTGCGTTCCTCCTGCCTTGCTGGACTTTTGACCCTAAGTCAGAGCCTATCAGATTACTAGGGATTTTGTCGGTAATCTCCAGCACATTCTGAGTTCACGGCTTCGCTGGCAAGATAGTGAAGCTGACAGCGGATTTCGGTAACGGATTAAGCAGATTTAATCTGCTTAATCTGTTACAAGAATCTGCTGTCAGCTTGCAATTCACTCTGTCAATATATTTCTGGGCAACGCTTGACCCTTGACATTCACTTTGTGAAATATTTATAATTAAACTAATTAACTATGTTTATATCTGTCTTACTCGACCAAAAAGCTCTCAAGGGGGTCACTCACACCATGAAAGAGATTCTCTGGCTTGACGAGATTCGGTTTTCCGATGTTGCGCTCGTAGGAGGCAAGGCAGCGTCGCTGGGGGAGCTGCGCTGGGCGCTGCCGGAGATCCCCGTCCCCGACGGCTTTGTGATCACCGCCGAGGCCTATCGCGCCTTTATGACCGAGACGGGCCTGGCCCGCCGCGTGCGCGCGCTGCTGCAACAGCTCGACCTGCACGACTTAAGCGCCCTAGCTCGGTACGGGCAGCAGATCAGAGAGCTGATCTTACAGACGCCTTTTTCTCCGGAGCTTGAGGCCGAGATCCGAGCGGCCTATCGCGCTCTTCTGCGGCGCAGCGACTCCCTCTCCGTCGCCGTGCGCTCCTCAGCGACAACAGAAGACTCTCAAGAGAACTCGTTTGCCGGGCAGCACGACACGTTCCTCAACGTTCAGGGCGAAGAGCAGCTCCTAGAGAGCGTCAAACACTGCTTCGCCAGTCTCTTCACAGACCGCGCGATCTCGTATCGCTATGATCGCAGCATCACCCATATAGAAGACCTAGCGCTGGCGGTCGTCGTCCAGCAGATGGTGCGCTCGGACTTAGCGTCCTCTGGGGTGCTCTTCACGATTGATCCCGAATCGGGGTGTGAAAACGTCATCTACGTGACGTCGGCCTACGGGTTTGGCGAACTCGTGGTACAGGGGCGGGTCAATCCCGATCAGTTCTATATCTTCAAAGCAGCCCTAGAGGATGGCTATCGTCCAATTATTGAGAAGCGCTTGGGGAGCAAAGCGATCAAGCTCGTCTGCGACGGGGAGGACCGGCTCAAAGAAGTCCCCGTGCGCGCTGCCGAGCAGGGTCTCTTCTCGCTCAGCGACGATGAAGTCTTACAGCTGGCGCGCTGGGGGTTGAAGATCGAAGCGCACTGTGGGCGTCCGATGGACATCGAGTGGGCCAAGGACGGGATCAGCCACAGGCTCTTCATCGTGCAGGCTCGTCCAGAGACGGTGCACGGAACTAAGAGCACTCAGAGCTTAGAGAGCTATGTGCTCGAAGAGACAGGGAAGCTCTTAGCACGCGGCGAACCCGTGGGGAGCAAGATCGGCCAAGGCCGAGCGCACGTCATTCGCGACGTCTCGGAGATTGGGCGCTTCCGCCCCGGCGAGGTCCTAGTGACCGAGATGACCGATCCCGACTGGGAACCCATCATGAAGATCGCGTCGGCGATTGTGACCGAGCGCGGGGGGAGGACGTGTCACGCCGCGATCATCTCGCGCGAATTGGGAATCCCGTGTGTGATCGGTGCCGAGGGCGCTACGCACAAGATTCAGTCGGGGCAGGAGATCACCGTAGACTGCTCCCAGGGCGAAGGGCGCGTCTTCGCCGGACGATTGAAGTTCAGAATCGATCGCATTGATGTCGCACAATTGCCCAGAACGCGCACCAAGATCATGATGAACGTGGGCATCCCGGAGACAGCTTTTGCGCAAGCACGGATTCCCAACGACGGCGTGGGGCTCGCCCGCGAAGAGTTTATCATCAGCTCGCACATCGGGATTCATCCCAAAGCCCTGATCGAATACGAGCGGCTCAAGGCTCGCGCGGCCCACGACCTGCAGATCGCCCAGATTGTGAAACAGATAGACGAGCGTACCGTGGGCTACACAGACAAAGCGCAATTCTTTGTAGACAAGCTTGCGTCGGGGGTTGCCAAGATCGCCGCGGCCTTCTGGCCCAACGATGTGATC
>JANXAU010000060.1 GCA_025061735.1 Candidatus Bipolaricaulota bacterium | reverse complement strand
CGACGACCAAGCAGAGCCTCCGACCGGACAGAGGGGCGGGCCGCGGCTCTTTCTCATTAGAGGTTACCGCGTCTTGGTGGGGCGCTCCAGCCGCGAGAACGATCGGTTGATCCGGGAGGCCGCCGGCGAGGACTACTGGCTCCACGCGCGCGACCGCGCCGGCGCCCACGTGATCATCAAGAACCCGCACCGGCGTGAGATCCCCCCCGATGTCCTGGAGCAAGCGGCCCAGCTCGCGGCTTATTACTCCAAGGGCCGGGATGCAAAAAGAGTTCCCGTTAGCTACACTAAAGTCAAGTACTTGCGCAAGCCCAAAGGGGCCAGACCCGGGGCTGTGCTTCTGGCTCACGAAGAGGGAACACTCTTGGTGACCCCGAAAGGAGATCTCCAGTGAACATCGAGCTCATTTTCGTAGCGCTGATCGCGTTCTTGCTGGCCGTCGTCTTTCACGAATACGCTCACGGAAGGGTGGCGTATTGGTTGGGGGATCCCACCGCGCGCGACGCGGGACGCCTGACGCTCAACCCGCTCGCCCATCTGGACCCCTTTGGCACGGTGCTCTTGCCCCTGGCCTTGGCCCTCGTGGGCTTCTTAACCAAAACCCCCGTGCCCATCTTTGGCTACGCCAAGCCCGTGCCCGTCAACCCCCTCTATTTCCGTCATCCCTATCAGGGGATGATGCTCGTTGCGCTCGCCGGCCCCGCGATGAATCTGCTTTTCGCGGCTTTGGGAGTGGCAGTCTGGTATAGTCTTATCCCTAACTTTCCCTCTCTGTCTCTCTTTCAGATGTTTCTCTTGCTGTTCATAACGGTTAACGTCGTCTTGGCGGTCTTCAATCTCTTGCCCATCCCCCCTTTGGATGGCTCGCGCGTCCTGCTCTATCTGCTCCCCCCTAAGGGCAAGTACATCTTGCATCTCTTGGAGCCGTTCGGGTTCGTGCTGATCTTCGCGCTGCTCTATTTCTTTAAAATGATCCAATGGGCGATCATGCCCCTGGTAGATTGGATGCAGAATTTGCTCTTGCAAGGGGGGCCCGGTTGAAGAATCTCTCGTTCGCTGTTACAATAGCACTACTATTTCAGTCGTGAGGGCGATATGATAGAGTTTCTCAAAGCAATAGCGCCGATCTTACAGATCTTGTTTGTGTTGATCTGCTTGGGGTTGATCGCGCTGGTGCTCATCCAGATGAGCCGGCACGCCGGGCTGGGAGGAGCCTTTGGAGCCGGCGCGACAGCGACGGTCTTTGGACGCGAAGAGGAGGCAGATCCCAAGCGCACCGCTACCACGTGGCTCGCCGTGCTCTATATGGCGCTCGCGCTGCTGCTCTTCATCGCCTCTCGCCCCTAAGGAATATGGCTACCCCCAACGGCAAGAAGCTCATCGAGCTACGTGATCTCAAGACGTATTTTTACACCGAAGACGGCGTCGTCAAGGCCGTAGACGGGGTCAGCTTTTCGATTGACCGTCAGAAGACCCTGGGCGTGGTGGGCGAATCGGGCTGTGGCAAGTCCGTGACCGCCCTCTCGGTGATGGGATTGATCCCCATGCCCCCCGGCAAGATCGTGGGCGGCTCGGTGATCTACTACCGCAACGGCCAAGAGATCGAACTCTCCAAGCTCAACCCCAAGGGCAAAGAGTATCGCGACATCCGGGGCAACGAGATCGCCATGATCTTCCAAGAGCCGATGACCAGCCTCAACCCCGTCTATACCATCGGCAACCAGATCATGGAAGCGATCATGCTCCATCAGAAAGTAGGCAGGCGCGAGGCCCGCGAGCGCGCCATCGAGATGCTCAAGGCCGTCGGGATCCCGCTGCCGGAGCAGCGCGTAGACGAGTATCCCCATCAGCTCTCCGGAGGCATGCGCCAGCGCGCGATGATCGCCATGGCGCTCAGCTGCAACCCCCATCTGCTGATCGCCGATGAGCCGACGACCGCCCTCGACGTGACGATCCAGGCCCAGATCCTCGATCTCATCAGAAAACTCCAAGACGAATTTCACATGGCGCTCATGCTCATCACCCACAATCTGGGGGTTGTGGCCGAGATGGCCGACGACGTCGTGATCATGTACATGGGCAAGGTCGTCGAAGAGGCGCCCGTGCGAGAGATCTTCCACCATCCGCTCCACCCTTACACCCAAGGGCTGATGGAGTCCATCCCCGCGCTGACGCGCAAGAAAGAGCGCCTCAAGCCGATCAAGGGCATGATCCCCGATCCGTACAACCTGCCCAAGGGCTGCCCGTTTGAGCCGCGCTGCCCCGAAGCGACCGAGATCTGCCGTGAAAAAATGCCCGATCTCAAGGAGATCAGACCGGGGCACAAAGTCGCGTGCTGGGCGCGCTTCTGAAAGCGAGAGAGCCTATGGCGAATGCTGATAATCTGCTGCTTGAAGTGAAGAACCTGAAGAAGTATTTCCCGGTGCGGCGCGGCGTCTTTCGCCGCGTCGTCGCTCACGTCAAGGCCGTAGACGGCGTAAGCTTCTTCATCCGCGAGGGCGAGACGCTGGGCTTGGTAGGGGAATCGGGCTGCGGCAAGACGACCGTAGGGAGAACCGTGCTGCGCCTGCTCGACCCCACCGAGGGCGAGATTCTCTTCTATCAGAACGGCAAGCCTATAGACATCGCCAAGATCCCCAACCGCAAGATGAAGCCGCTGCGCCGCCAGATGCAGATCATCTTCCAAGACCCCTACAGCTCGCTCAACCCCAGAATGACCATCGGGGATATTATCGCCGAGCCGCTGCTCGTGCACGGCGTGGGCACGCCCAAAGAGCGCGAGGCCCGCGTCCGGCAACTTCTCGAAGCTGTCGGCCTCAATCCCCAATACATCAAGCGCTATCCCCATGAGTTCAGCGGCGGTCAGCGCCAACGGATCGGGATCGCACGCGCGCTCGCCCTCGAACCCAAGCTCATCATCTGCGACGAACCCGTCTCAGCGCTCGACGTTTCGATCCAAGCTCAAGTGATTAATCTCTTAGAAGATTTACAGAAAGAGTTCGGGCTGACGTATCTGTTCATCGCGCACGATCTCTCGGTCGTCCGACACATCAGCAATCGCGTAGCCGTGATGTATCTGGGCCAGATCGTCGAGATGGCCGAAACCGAAGAACTCTTTAGAAATCCCAAGCACCCGTATACCGAAGCGCTGCTTTCTGCCGTGCCCGTTCCCGATCCCGATTACGAACGCGAACGGATTATTCTCAAGGGCGACGTGCCCAGCCCGGTCAACCCGCCCTCGGGCTGTCGCTTCCATCCGCGCTGCCCCTACGCGCAAGAGATCTGCAAACAGAAAGAGCCGTCTCTGGTGGACATCGGCGGCGAGCACTTTGTGAGCTGTCACTTCTCCACCACGCTCAAGCTGCGCGGCTTATCCGAGATCGCCACGCGCTAAGCCCCTACCCCCTCTCTCTATCATCGTGTGATATGCGTCTCTTGTTGGGCACCAAAAACCGGGGCAAGATCGCTGAGATCCGAGCGATCCTCGAAGAGGTTCCCGACATAGAGCTTCTCACGGTGCGCGAGCAGCCCTTCACCGACGTCCCCGAAGACGGCGAGACGTTTGAAGAGAACGCGCGCAAGAAAGCGCGCGCGATCTCTCAAGAGACGGGATTAGCAGTGCTAGCTGAAGATTCGGGCTTAGAAGTCGCGGCGCTAGGGGGAGCGCCGGGGGTGCGCTCGGCGCGCTTTGCCGGCGAGACCAAAGACGACCGGGCCAATATCGCCAAGCTCTTAGAACTGCTCACAGGCGTTACGGATCGTCGGGCGCGCTTTCGCTGCGTCGCCGTGCTCCATTTCCCCGATGGCCGAGAATGGATCGGCGAAGGGACTTTAGACGGCCAGATCGCTCTAGCGCCCAGGGGGAGCGCGGGCTTCGGCTACGATCCCGTCTTCATCCCCGAGGGCTATGAGCACACCCTCGCCGAGCTAGGCCCCCAGATCAAAAACCAGATCAGCCACCGACGAAGGGCGCTCCAAGCGCTGATAGCCGCTATCCGGGGATCTTCCCCAAGAGAGCGCGCGCGATGATCAATTTTTGAATCTCGCTCGTCCCTTCGTACAGCTCTATAATCTTGGCGTCGCGATAGAATCGCTCGACGGCGTATTCTTTAATAAAGCCGTAGCCGCCGTGAATCTGCAGGGCTTCGTTGGCGACCTCGCGCGCGACCTTTCCCGCGTACCATTTGGCCATTGAGGCGATCTTGGCAGGGTTGCCCCCCTTGCTGATCTCCCATGCTGCTCGATAAGTCAAGAGCCGAGCTGTCTCTATCGCAGTAGCCATCTCGGCAAGCTTGAATTGCACGGCCTGGAATTCGCAGATCGGCTTGCCAAACTGCACGCGCTCTTGGGAGTATTTGAGCGCTTCGTCAAAGGCCCCTTGCGCGATCCCCACGCCCTGCGCCGCGACGGCGGCCCGCCCACGCGAGAAGAACGTCATCAAGTGATAGAACGCCATGTCGACTTGCCCCACGATGTTCTCTTCGGGGACCTCGACGTTCTCAAGGACAACCTCGGCGAGATCCGAGGCGCGGATGCCCATCTTGTTATGGATGGGGATTGCTTTGTAGCCGGGGCGGTCGCGCTCGACGATGAACGCGGTGATCCCGCCGTGGCGCTCCGGAGGGTTGGGGTTGGTGCGGGCAAAGACGATCAAGAAGTTGGCGATCGAGCCGTTGGTGATGAACATCTTGGTCCCGTTTAAGATGTACTTTTTGCCCTTCTTTTCGGCCCTGGTCTTGAGAGCAGCGACGTCGCTGCCGGCTTCGGGTTCGGTGATGGCCGCGCCGCAGACCCAATCGCCCTTGGCGACGGGGACTAAGTACTTTTGTTTCTGTTCTTCGGTGCCGAATTCTAAGATCATATCGCTGCCGAAGATGCGCGCCGTAATTGCTAGAGCGATCCCCGGATCGCCGCGCATCAGCTCTTCTATCACGATGACCGCGGCGAGGAAATCCAGCCCCGCACCGCCGTACTTTTCGGGGATGGCCGGCGCGATCAGATCGAGCTTCTTGGCCTCCTCGATGATCTCGTAGGGATAGGTACAGGTCTCGTCGTGGTGGGCAGCGGCCGGTCGGATGACCTCTTCGGCGAACTGACGGGCGGTCTTGCG
Organism: Candidatus Bipolaricaulota bacterium; assembly: GCA_025061735.1. Classification (GTDB taxonomy): domain Bacteria; phylum Bipolaricaulota; class Bipolaricaulia; order RBG-16-55-9; family DRXL01; genus SKYB132. Next base: position 11,368 of record JANXAU010000060.1, on the reverse strand, counting down.
GATGAGCTTGTGCTCTTCGGAGAGTTCAAAGTCCATAAAAAACCTCCCAGTCGTTTGATATAAAAAAGCATATAACAAAAAGCCCCCGATGTGCAACTATCGGGGGCTTTCATGCCGTCCCTCTCTCTCCCTGCGGAGAAGGGGGACAGAATGAGGGTGAGTGTTATCGCATGTGCGGCGGCAACTGATAGAGGCTGATCGGATCGCTGGGCTTGTCGGAGAACTCTCCGGGGTAGAGCAACTGGCGATCGAACCCGCCGTCTTTGGGTTGAATCTGCGTATGGACCGGGCGGACGCCATCGTAGGGGAACCGGTCGCCCTTGCGCAAGCCGTAGCGGATATCGTGCGGGTTGATCAGGGAGAGATTGGTGATCCCCGCGGAGATCGTGTTGGGCAGGGTCAGCTCGCCGGCCTTGGTCTCGATCTTGATCCGCTCGCGCTCGGCGCGGTCGTATTCGGCGCGGGAATAGAAGCTCAACGGCCCGCCGACCCCGATGATGTTGAGGCGCTCCAGCGCCGCGACGACCCTGTCGGCCTCGGTGCTGCCGGCCGCCTTCATCGCCTCGGCGAGCATGTAGACCGCGTCGTACGTCGTCCCGGCGGTGTAGACGGGGCGAATCTTGAAGCGATCTTGATAGTTCTTAAAGAAGGGCCTGGTCTTTTCGGTCATAGGGGCGTCGGCGGAGAAGTCGGCGATGACGTACCCCGTAGCGGCGCCGCGGAGCTGCTCGACGACGGGATCGGCCTGCAGCGGCGCGTTGATGCCGAAGAGCGCGATGCGCGTTCGGGTCTGCGCCCAGGTGGCGGGGAAGCCGGTGCCCAAACCGGGATCGGAGAAGAAGGTGACACCGATGGCCGCGCGCGTGCCCCCGATCTGCGTCAGCACCGGGGCCAGATCGCGGGTGCCCACCGCCAGACGGAACTGATTGACGATGTTAAACCCCAGCTCCCCCAAGCGCGGGCCGATCAACGACATAAAGAGATTCCCCGAGGAGAGATCTTCGTTGATCATCACCACGTTGCGGTTGGGCAAGATCCCCTTCTCGACCAGCTCGTAGACGTAGTCGCCCATGAAGCGCAGAGTATCTACGACGAGCGAGTACGTATTGACGATCGAGCCGCGGAAGACGTACTTAAAATTATCGTAGTTGGTGACGACGTTATCGGTGGCCAGGGAGGTCGCGCCGGTGATGATATAGGGCTTGCGGACGCGCGGGATGTCGGGGAGGAGGGCCAACACCGACTCCGTGCGATACAAGCCGACGATGGCATCGGTTCGTGCTCCAAGGTCTTGGAAGACGGTGCGCGAGAGGGTGCCGTCGAGTTCGGTCTTGACGTCGCCGATGACGACTTCCAAGCGGCGTCCCAGCACGCCGCCGGCGGCGTTGATCTCGTCAATCGCCATAAGTGCGGCGTTGCGGGTGCCCTCGCCGAAGATCGTCTCCAGTCCCGTGATGACGCCGATCTTGATCGTGGCCTGTCCGAAGGTGCGCAACGGACCGGCCAGGGCTGTCGCGGCGGTCGTTAATCCCAGCGCTTTGAGAAAGCGACGACGATGGATGCTCATCTGCATCTTTGGATTCCTCCTTTTTTGGATTTGCTGTTTACGGTTGCGTGATAGATAGCTCTTCTTCTGTGCGGCTCACCTCCTTCTGTGTTTTTCTATTATAACAGACGCTGGAGAACGCCTGACGCTTGGCACAGGACGTGGCGCATCTTTTCCGGGAGAGCGCGGGCTTTCTTGGTTTGGGGGTTGATCGCCACCAACGTCGTCTGCGCGGTGGCGAGCAGCAGCTTGTCGTCGTCTCGGTAGATCTGATAATCGAGAGTGAAGCTCGTATGGCGCACCTGCGAGACCCACGTGTAGATTGCAAGCAGCTCGTCGAAGCGGGCCGGCGCTAGGTATCTGCAACGGACTTCCGCGACCACCAGGTCGAAATCCCCGCTCTGGCGCGCTTGGTGAAAATCAAAGCCCAGGGCTTTGAAGTACTCCACGCGCGCGACCTCGCAGTACGTCAGATAGTGACGGTGATGGACAACGCCTTGAAGATCGGTCTCGGCAAAGCGGGTACGCAGCTGCGTACAGAAGCTCCCCTTGGGAGAGTGATGAGCGTTCTTGGGTCTCATTTTGCGTCGGTGTATCATAGCACGCGGCGACGGTGGAAGTCAAGCGGACACGGAAGGCCCGCTCTTGCAGTCTAAGAATATCTGACATATAATCACCCTGTAACCCTCATAAGGAGGAGATCGCCCATGCGCGCAGCAGCTGTCGGGGTCTTTGTTGTGGGTTTATTGATGCTGTGGACGAGCGGGAGCTGGGGCCAAGCCGAGCGCGGGCCGGACTTGGTCGTGCAAGAGATCGCGATCTCGCCGAACAACCCTAAACCCGGGGATTCGGTCACCGTGGCCGTCACGGTGGCCAACGTCGGCAACGAAGACGCTGGGAATTTCTTCGTCTGCGTCAGCATCAGCTTGATGTCCGATGCCGTAGCTAGCGTCTTGGAGTTGCCCCTGAACGAGTTGGTCTTAGCCCGCGAGACCGTGCGCCGCCTGGATCGCAATGGCCGAGCTACCGTGCGGATCACGTGGACGGTTGTCGAGCTGCCCTTGATCAAGTTCCGTGCTTCCGTAGATTGTTTGTTCAACCAAGTGCGCGAGACCAACGAAGAGAACAATCGTTTCGAGCAGGCGCTCTTGATTGATGAGCAGCATATCCATCAATGGTGGCTCGCTCAGATCGAGGCGCGCAAGGCCCACGAGATCAGTTTGGGGTCTCCAGAGATCGTGGTGGCCGTGATCGATTCTGGCGTAGATTGGCAGCACCCAGAGCTGTCTGAGAATATCTGGGCCAACCCCAAAGAGATCCCCAACAACGGTCGAGACGACGACAACAACGGCTTTGTAGACGACATTCGGGGCTGGGACTTTGTGGACAACGACAACGACTCGATGGCAGGCAGTGCGACGAATTTTCACGGGACGGCGGTAGCGGGGATCATCGCCAATAAAGCCGATAATATTGGGCTGACCGGAGTCGCCCCCAAGGTGAAGATCATGGACGTGCGCGCGTTTGACGCGCGGGGGCGCGCTACGACCGATAACATTGTCAAGGCGCTCGAGTATGCCGTCCGCAACGGGGCGCGGATCGTCAATATGAGCTTTGGGGCGGTGGGGTGTTTTGAGCCTCCTGGGGGAATGCGCGAGGCGGTGCGGCGGGCCGTGGAACGCGGGGCGATTTTGGTCGCTGCGGCGGGGAACTTCGGCGAAGTTGTCTCTGGATGTGTGGCCTACCCGGCGGCCTATCCTGGCGTGATCTCGGTGGGAGCCACCGGCACCGATGGAGCTGTAGTTCCCTACAGCCAGGGAGGCCCCACGCTGACGGTCGTGGCGCCCGGTGGGGACATCAGCTACGAGAAGTTCTTAGAGCTAGCCGCGAAGATCGAGAACTTTGAGCAGTTTCTCCCACTCATCAAGACGTCTATCTTAGCTCCGTACTCGTATGGGAGCTACGGGCCGTTCTTTGGGACGTCGGCGGCCGCGCCGCACGTCTCTGGGGTGGTTGCCCTGATGCTCTCGGTCAACTCTAAGCTCTCTCGTGATCAGATTCTTCAAGTCTTTCGGGAGACCTCTACCGATAAAGGCCCGCGCGGGCGGGATAATCGTTACGGCTTTGGGGTCGTGAACGCCGCGAAGGCCGTCGCACGCGCGAAGGAGCTGAGTCAGCCGTAGCGACCAGTTGCCAGACGAGTCTTAAAAGAATATTATAAAACCGAAGGAGGTTCTATGAAGAGTAGGATGATCGGTCTGTTGGCGGTTGGTTTGGTGTTGGTGGGGCTGACGGGGACGTTGGGGTTGCGCGCGCAGGAGCCGCCGACGATCCAAGTCGCCGCGGGGCAGTCGATCCAAGCGGCGATCAACGCAGCGCCCGCGGGGGCGATCATCGAAGTGGCCGAGGGGACTTTTACGGAGAATCTGGCGATCTCGAAATCGCTGACCCTCAAAGGAGCTGGGCCGGGCAAGACGATCTTAGATGGTCGGCTGGGAGTGGCCGCGCGCCGCCCGACGATCCGCGTCTCTGGCACCCAGAAGGTGACCATCACCGGGTTTACGATCCAAGATGGCCGTCGCAATATCGAAGTGGATAACGCCCAAGAGGTCGTAGTCGTCGGCAATCAGATTCTGCGGGGGGTTAGACAAAACATTCTCTACAACAACAAAGCGACCGGGGAGATCCGCGAGAACGAGATCTTGGACGCACGACTCGAAGAGCCGGGGCTGGGGCGCGGGATCAACGTGGTCAACTCCGAAGTGAAGATCATTAAGAACAAGATCGCGCGCAGCGCGGCGTTTGGGATCATTCTCTTCGCTTCCAAGGCCGAGATCCGCGAGAATATTTTAGAAGAGAACGTGATCAGCAATATCTTCGTCAATCACATTGAGGGCGAGCCTTCGCGCGTGCAAATCATCGGCAATACGATCAGCAGCGCAAGGCCCGACGCGCAAGGGCGCTTTGGACGCGGCATCGAGGTCGTCCTCTCCCAAGCCGTGATCGCCAATAACACCATCCGTCAGAACGCTCAGATCGGCGTGATCACCTTTGGGGCCGGCGGCGGTCAGGACGAGCCTCCCGTGGAGATCCGGGAGAACACGATCCAAGAGAACGGGCTGTGGGGAGTGGTGCTTGTGGTGGAGAGCGACTTTGGCATCCCCTCTAAGGCCGTGCTCGTCGGCAATACGATCACGGGGAACCTGGGAGCTGGAGTCTATGTGCTGGAGCAATCGGAATTACAGGCGAGCAAGAATCGCGTGGCCGATCAGAAAGACGCCGGTGGGGATCGCGGGGCAGGAGATGGCTTCTGGTTCCAAGCGGGCAGCAAAGGGAACTTAGAAGAGAACACGATTGAGAACAACGCGGGCTGCGGCGTGCGCGGCACGAACAACCCCAACGTCGTCATCGGCGCGAACAATACGATCCAGAACAACGCCGGTGGCAACACGTGCCCGTAAGAAGAGACGGTTTCGTCAAGGAGCAGAGACGGAGAGGGTTCCTCTCTGTCTCTGCTATCTATGGTCCAAGCGCTCAAACAAATAGACGGCGATCAAGCCCGTGACCAGGCCGCTGACCAGCGCAAAAAACAACAGCACCGGCAGATAATAGAACAGCCCGCCGATCTGAACGAACAAAAAATAAGCGACGGCCAGCTGGGTCATGTTGTGAGTAACGGCGCCTAAGATGCTCACGCCAACAAGACCCAGCGGCGGGGTGAGAAACCGTAAGCTCAGGGCAACGACGATAGCACTGGCCAACCCACCCGCCAGACTGAGCAGAGCGCCAGGCGCGAGCGCCGTCCCCGAGATAAAGCTCCCCAAGAGGCTGCGCGCCAGCGCCAGCAGAATCCCTTCTTTGTAGCCAAGAAAGAGCATGGTGAAGAGCACTAAGATATTCGAAAGCCCCAGCTTGGCTCCGGGCAGGGGCAGCAAGGGGGGGAACAGACCTTCAAGCACGTAGAGCACGATCCCCAGGGCCAACAGCGCCGCGAAGAGGATTCTCTTGAGCAACCAGACCTCGGGCAGCTCGCCCCGGGTGTAGGGGGTCATCGGGAGATCGCGTCAATCCCGGAGTCTCCGGGGATCTCGATCGTAACGCGATTGGGCAAGCAGATGAGCGCTTGGCCGGGCTGGTGGATCCAACCTTGGCGCATGCAGATCTCCTGCGCCCCGGGGGAACGCAACACCCGCACCCGCCCTCCTTGCACTTGAATCGTCGTCTCGCCCGCCGGGCCGATGACCGTGATCTCTTGGTCTTGCGCGAGAGAGAGCTTATGAACGATCTGCCCCTCAAGGCGCACGATGGCCCAGCGCCCCGAGGCCTCGAACGTCCCCTGAAGCCACGGGATTGTCGCCGACGCCCCTCCCAGCACCAGCGCAATCACCAAATAATCGCCCCACGTTAAGTACCGGCTCACGGTGCGCCAGAAGGCGTGTAACGCCTCCAACCGTTGGCTCATACTCGATATTATCGCACACAGCAGAAGGGGTGTCAATCCCCTTGCATGGGGTATCTTCATAGAGTAATCTAAAGTTCTATGGCGAGCGCGACCAAGCCCAGCAGCGTAGCGAAATTCACCGAACTCCCCAAAGAAGGCAAGTTTGGGGAGTTTGGGGGGCAGTTCGTCCCGGAGATCTTGATGCCCGCGCTCCGCGCGCTGGAGAACGACTATCTCTCGATCAGAACCCAAGCGCGCTTTCAGAACGAGCTCAAAGCTCTCCGGACCGATTATTGCGGGCGCCCCACCCCGCTCTATTTCGCGAGACGCCTCACCGAGTACGCCGGAGGCGCGCGCATCTTTCTGAAGCGAGAAGATCTTCTGCACGGCGGCTCCCACTCCATCAACAATGCGCTGGGCCAAGCGCTGCTCGCCCGCGAGCTCAGACGCTCACGCGTCTTGTGCGCCACCGGCTCTGGAGAACACGGCCTGGCTACGGCTATGGCCTGCGTGCTGCTGGAGCTTCAAGCCGAGATCTACATGGGCGCAGCGGATATCGAGCGCCACGCGACGACCGTCGAGCAGATGAAGCTCCTGGGAGCCAGGGTCCACGCCGTGACCAGGGGCTCGCAGCGGCTCAAGGACGCCACCCACGAGGCCCTGCGCGCGTGGGTGACCCACCTCCAAGACGCTTACTATCTGATCGGCTCCTCGGTGGGTCCGCACCCTTATCCTCTGATCGTGCGGGATTTTCAGCGAGTGATCGGGGACGAGATCAAGGGCCAGCTCCTGCGTCGGGAGCAGCGCCTTCCCGATCTGGTGGTAGCGGCGGTAGGGCAGGGTGGGAGCGCCATCGGCACGTTCTTCCCGTTTGTGCAGGACGAGAAGGTACGGCTCCTGGGGGTCGAAGCCGCCGAAGCCGCCTCGCTGACGCAGGGCACGGTGGGGGTCTTCCACGGAGCCAAGACGTATCTTCTCCAAGACGAGCACGGGCAGGTGCAGCCGACGCACAGCCTGGCCGCCGAACTCGATTACGCGGCCGTCGGCCCGGAGCACGCGTTCTACAAAAAGTTAGGGCGCGCGGAGTACATCGCGGTCAGCGGGCGCGAGGCCCTAGAAGGAGGGCGCCTCTTAGCCGAATTAGAAGGGATCCTCCCGTCGCTGGAGGCCGCTCATGCGATCTATGCCGGAGTCCAGCGCGCCAAGAAGCTCAAGCGCGATCAGATCGTCGTGATTACTCTCTCGGGGCGTGGAGAGAAAGACCTGAGGTTGTATTATGATCGTCAGCAACTATCTGGCCAAGCGGTTTGAAGAGCTGCAACGGCGTCAAGAGGCGGCATTGGTTGCGTTTCTGATGGCTGGAGATCCCGATCTGCCGCGCACGCTGGAGTATGCGCGCGCGGTAGAGGGTGGGGGAGCCGACGTCTTAGGGCTAGGCGTCCCGTTCTCCGATCCCATCGCCGAGAGCCCTACGTTGGAAGAAGCGGCTCACCGCGCCTTGCGTCACGGCGTCCATCTTCAGGATGTCTTGCAGATCGTGCGCGAGCTGCGCAAGAGTTCAACCATTCCCATTCTGCTCTTGAGCTATTACAATCCGATCTTGCGCTTGGGAGAGGAGGCGTTCGCTCGTCGCTGCAGCGAGGCGAACGTAGATGGTGTTCTCATTCCCGATCTGCCCATCGAAGAGGCGACGTCATGGGTGAACCAGGCGCGCAAGTACGGCCTGGCGCGGATCTTCTCTGCGACCCCGGAGACGGGCGACGAGCGCGTGAAGCAGATCTGTGAGTTCTCTTCGGGCTTTCTCTATCTGGTCTCACGGTATGGCGCGACCGGGGCTCGTGAGGCTCTAGCCGAGACGGCCCTCCCCCTGATCGAGCGGGTGCGTCCGCTCCTGCCCAGCGATCTCAAGCTGGTGGTCGGGTTTGGCATCTCGACGCGTCCGCAGATCGAATCGGTCGTGCGAGCGGGCGCCGACGGCGTGATGGTGACCAGCGCTCTGGTGGCTCGGATCGCCGAGGGGATCTCCCCCGAGGCATTGAGCGCTTACGTCCGCGAGCTGAAAGAGGCCACGCGATGCCCCTCCCCAGCTCCCTCTTAACGTCCGTTAAGTTTGGGGGGTGCCCTGAGTTCGCCCCGCCGGGGGATGGATGTCTAGAGGGCCGGGTAATCGTTGTCACTGTCTTGGGTTGAGGGCTTCTATAGAATCGAAGCAACGCTAAAGGGGGGATAGTTACATGCGCAAGACGAGATGGTGGAGCAGGATGCTGACCTTCCTGCTCGTGGCGACGCTGTTGGCGGTCGGCGCTGCGCCGTTGGCGCCTGCTCAAGACGACAAGAGCGTCAAGGATAAAGTGGCCCTGCTCGAGAAACAACTGAAAGAGCTCGAAGCGGTGGTCAAGGCCCTTTCGATTGAGCTGCAGAAGCTCACGCAAGCCGGCACCGGCGAGATCGAGAACATCCGTCCGCGCCTCTTTGCGGTCGAACAGCTTGCCAAAGACCTATCGTTCGACTTAAAGAAGATGAGCGGGCGCGTGAGCGTGGTCGAAAGCTCCTTGGAGAAGCTCTCAGAGCTGCCGCAGCAAGTGCTCGATCTGAAATACAGCGTCGGTGAGCTGGCCAGCCGCATGAAGGCCAACGAGCTGGCGATTGGCCAGTTGCGCGATCAGTTGGAGAAGCTCGCGGGGCTGCAGGCGTTGGTCGTCAACCTCCAGGGCACCGTCGGGACGCTCTCCAACCGCACCGACGCGGTGGAGAAGGGCTTGGCGGCGTTGACCGATCGCGTGGGCCGACTCCAAGCGCTGGAGCCGATTGCGAAGGGCTTACAAGAGACGACGGCCAACTTGAGCGTGCGGGTGGGCCGCATCGAAGAGATGCTGGTTAAGCACACGCAGCAGTTGGAGCAGTTGCAGTCTCTGCCCGGTGCGGTCGTGCAGTTGCAGACGACCGTGGCGGATCTTGCCAACCGCACGGGCAATCTGGAGGCGCGTCTCAGTCGGCTGCAGGACATCGCGGCGCAGTTGCAGACGTTGCAACCCGTCGTAGCGGCGTTGCAAGAGATGGTGAGCAAGCTGTCTGGGCGCATCGATGCTGGAGAGGCGCGCAGTGCCGAGCTGGGCAAGACCGCGGATGAGCTGACCGGTCGCATCACGAGATTGAACGAAGCGATCAGTCAGATCGTCGTTGAGGTTCAGACGATACGGGTGAAGCTGAACGAGTTGGAGCAGCGGGTGGCTCGGATGACGGGGCAACCTGTGGCGGCGGAGATACCGGATGTGAAGGCGCTTGTGGATCAAGCGGTAAAGGAGAAGACGCAGGCTTTGGCGGCGCAATTGGCGCAGGCCAAGAAGGACGCTGCGGATGCCAAGGCCGCTGCCGAGGGCGCGAACAGTCTGGCGCTGATCGGTCTGGTGGCGGGCTTGGCGGGGATTCTGATTGGGTTCTTGTTCTAGAGTGAACCGGACGTTCTTGGGGAAGCTAGGATCACCCCTTTGGCGGCAAGCGAGAGTGTAGAGACTCTCGGGGGATCTTGGCAAGGCCGGGTCGAGCGGGAGCGCTTCTAGCTCCCCTCGACTCTTTTTTAGCTTAATTTCGACGGCCTCAAGAACCAAGAAGTTTAGTGATCGTTTCTGCTCTTGTGCGATTTTTCTGAGGCGCTCCAGCAACTGTTCGTGGCGCTTCTCTTTGGGGATATAGACCGTGAGTTGCCAGGGCGTCTCGCCGTTGCTCCGTCTCACCGTCCCACCTCATTATACTCCAATTAAGTCTACTTGGGAAGTCCCTGGCTCGACCTTAAGCTCGCTTAAACTTTTTCTTAATCTTGCTTAAGGTTTTTCTTAATCTCGATTAAGTTCAAACTTAAGCAAGCCCAAACTTTTTCTTAATCCAGCTTATGGTCAGGGCAGGGGAGTCGTGCTAGAGTGAGGTTGCAGTGTGCGATCCATGACAGAGCGACAAGAGCGTGGGCGGGGTGCCGTGTGCAGGGGATGGCCCGCAGGGAGCCCCGCACCCCGCCCAAGACTCACGGGAGGTGAGAGCTATGACCTAAGCAGACGCACAGTAGCAGCAGCGAAACCCAAATCTTAAATCTCACACAGAAGGAGGAGATGCAGATGTTCCGCAAGAATCTCAAGCTGCACGGAGGAGGCTTTTGCGTCGGTCTTAGTGTTGCAGGACATGAGGTAGTCGGCATTCACGCTCGCTGGCAGTAGGCACTTCTTAAAATATCTTGAGGAGAGCAGGGTCATGCGGTTGACAGCGTGGCCCTGCTCTTTTTATACTTTGTAAACAATGACGATATTCCTTATCTTAATGGCCGTGCTCGTCTTATTAGCTATCCTAATTATCATACTCATTGATGTTGACATCAAAATGGTCCGAGAGGAGGGCAAACCCCTCCGAGAGCTGAATCTGGCGAGAGTAGAGCAACTCAAGCGCGGTCCGTTCACCATCTATCTTCTTGGGCCTCGAAGCTTGGGTGAGGAAGTAGCTGATGTCTTAGAGCGAGCTTGGCGCATAGCGCGGGAACGGCTCGGGGTGGATTTGGGACGCTGTAGGGTCGCTGTAGTCGTGCCAAAAGCCAGCGAGAACTTAGGAGGAGTAAGCCTTCGCGGGAAGATCTGGGTCCTGTGGAACCCCCTCATGCCTATCCTGACCTCTCCGGATTTACAAAGCCTTCAGCAAGCTGAAGCTGATACAGATACACTCATAGCCATCTACTGGGTGATAGCTCACGAAGCGATGGAGATGAAGATTGCAAAGAAACTCTATCGTGATCGGGCTGCGCGCTGGGTTGGCGATGACCTAGCCGAGTATATGGGCTATGCGATCACCACCGAACTGGCTCCGAAAGTACGCGATGAGATGCTCGCTAGACGTCGCCGGAACATTCAGGTGGGGTTGCTGGATCACGGACGTAGCCACTACGACTTAACCAAAGAATTTCTTGTCAAAAGAGGAGGGAAGAAGGGTGAGGCCTCAGAGCAAAGACCTGCTGAGGGGATATCCGATCCAGGCTACGCCGTCTCACTGGCGTTCTGTCTACAGATCGCGCAGAAGCACGGCGAGGGCGTGATTAAAGAATTCTGGCAGCGCCTCAGCCGGAGAGGCTTTCCCAATGCCAAGGAGGCAGCGCGCATCTTGAGCGAGTTGACAGGAGAAGACATCTGGGCCAAGCTCCAGAAGATGGATCTGCGCGAAGTGCTCCAGACGCTGGGGCGCGCGGCGGGGACGCCTTAAGAGAGCTGAGCACGCCGAAGGCGATGCCGCCCTGGCTCAATGACCGCGAAGCATCCGCGCAGATCTTCTTCCCCGTGCTCAGCTAAGAATCGCTCTAACTCCCTATGCACGGCTTCCACCGTCTCTGGGGCTATGCGCAGCAAGAT
>JANXAU010000015.1 GCA_025061735.1 Candidatus Bipolaricaulota bacterium | reverse complement strand
ATAGTTATCGGCGAGCACCAGACCGAGCATGGAGCCTAAGAACAGCATGATTTCGGCGTAGTAGCGCGGACGGCGCGGCCCCTCGGCGTGCATATACGCTATCGAGTACACGAAGATGAAGAAGCCGATGCTGCTGACGACGAGGAGCATCAGCGCGGCGAGCTTGTCAATATATAGCCCAACGTGAAGCTCAAGCGTCCCTGCGCGGAACCATGGGAAGCTCTGATGGAAGCTCTCTTCGGATACGAGCGCTTGCGTAGCGATGGGTAGGGAGATACTGAGCACGATAGCCCCGGTGCCGACGGCGACCCAGCCCCCGCCCTCGGGGAGTTTCCGTCCCCAGACTGCGATTATAAACGCAGCTCCGAAGGGCAAGAGGGGGATCAGCCACGCGGCCTCCCAAGGCATAGGCGATCACCCTTTCAACAGATGCAATAAACTAACGTCAATCCGTCGCTTGAGCCGGAAGAGCGCGATCAGAATCGAAAGCCCTACGGCAGCCTCCGCCGCAGCTAGAGCAATCGAGAACATCGCAAAGACATACCCCAACGCGTTCTGATAGTGCGCGGCAAACGCTACTAAGTTGATATTCGCGGCGTTGAGCATCAGTTCGATACAGATCAAGATCTTGATGCCATTGCGCGACGTCAGCAACCCATAGACGCCGATGGCGAACAAGAGCGCACTCAATCCTAAATAAGCAGCGAGGGCGATCATGGCGACCTCCGGGCGAGCAAGATCGCGCCGACGAGCGCGGCGAGCAATAAGACCGAGAGCAGCTCGAACGCCAGCACTTGAGCGCCAAAGAGCATCTCACCGAGGGCGCGGAAGCTCTCCCCAGCACGGGGAAGAGACTGCCACCCAGAAGGACTCAGCACGACGCTGAGCAGCATGACGAACAGGGCGATCACCAAGAGAGATCTGACTATTTGGTCTCTCTGACCGTTCACGAGGGGATCTCCTCCTGGGCGAACATGATCGCAAAGAGAATCAGCGTGATGACAGCCCCGGCGTAGATCAGCACTTGCATGGCTGCAAGAAATTCTGCCCCAAGCGTGAGAAAGATCGCCGCGACCGAGACGAGCGTGCCCGCCAGCCAGAGCGCGGCATAGGTGAGGTTCTTCGCGCGCACGGCCATGACCGCGGTCACGAGCACGATCACGGCGAGCAGACTGAAGACGATCATAGCGAGTTTTTCTCCCCTCCCCGCGTCGGGTAAGGGCCCGGGGAGAGGTCTTTCTCGCTCTTGGAGAGCAATTCCGGCGTGTACTCAAAATGCTCTCGGTCGTAGCGCGACAACTCAAACTCTTTCGTATGACGGATCGCCCCGGTGGGGCAGACATCGGCGCACCAGCCGCAGTACGTGCACATAGCGATATCGACTTGGGGGAAGAGATAATAGTCACGGTCTTGGGGCTTGGACGTATTGCTGATTCTCCCCCAGGGGACCATCTTGAGAGCGCCGTTGGGACAGGACTGCTCGCACATCGTGCAGCCGATGCAGATGTTGTGATCGAGAAAGAGCCGCCCGCGGAAGCGTTCGGGCAGCTCGTGGCGCTCTTCAGGATACTGCTCGGTCACGGCTCTCCGAAAGAAATTCTTCAGCGTGACGCTCAGCCCGTGCAGCACGCCGATTAACGGCTTATAAGAATTTACAGTCTTCATAGCTATCTCACGACTCCTAATGCGACCAAGGTCGCGGTGAGTACTAGGTTCGCCAGCGAGAGCGGGAAGAGCAGCTTCCAATTGATATTTAAGAACTGATCAATCCGCACGCGCGGCAGGCTGTTCCAGAGCCAAAAGACGACAAAGACGAGCACACCCGCCTTCACGAAGAACCAAATGAAAGAGAGCATAGGTGGCAAATCTAGCCCGAACGGTCCCAGCCAGCCCCCAAAGTAGAGTGTCACTGTCAAAGCTGCAATGAAGAAGACGTTGGCAAAGAGCGTGAGGAAGAAGAACGCGAAGCGCATCCCGCTGTACTCGGTCACGTAGCCTGCGACAAGTTCGGATTCGGCTTCGGGCAAATCGAACGGCAAGACACCCACCTTGCCGATCATCGCTACGACGAAGAC
>JANXAU010000080.1 GCA_025061735.1 Candidatus Bipolaricaulota bacterium | reverse complement strand
CCCACTGCTGCCTCCCGTAGGAGTCAGGGCCGTGTCTCAGTCCCCATGTGGGGGGCCACGCTCTCACGCCCCCTACCCGTCATCGCCTTGGTAGGCCGTTACCCTACCAACTAGCTGATAGGCCGCAGCCCCCTCTCCGCGTGCTCCCTTGCGGGAGCTTTCCTCGCGAGGGCGAACCCTCGTGAGCATATCGGGTATTAGCCGCCCTTTCGAGCGGTTATCCCCGTCGCGGAGGCAGGTTAGCTACGTGTTACTCACCCGTTTGCCGCTCCGTACATCCGGGGTTGCCCCCAGATGCCGTCGCACGACTTGCATGTGTTAGGCGCGCCGCCAGCGTTCACCCTGAGCCGGGATCATACCCTCTAGTGAATCCTAGAGAGACTCAAGGGCAGGTCTTCAAAGACCCGCGCCTCTTTCTCTCGGGGTTGAGAGAAATAGACGCTTGGCTTCTCGCTATCCACTTGTCAAAGAACGATTTGTTTCTGCTGAGGAGCAGGGGGTATTGTAGCAGAAGTCGGGGCGTTTGTCAAGGGGGCGAAAGTAGCGATTCTATGTGCTATAATCGGACGGCGGGGGTGACCTCTATGTCCAAGGACGAGCTCTTCGCGGCGGTGGACGCGTATATCGAGCGGCTCTTTGTGGGGGAGGATGCGCTCTTAGAAGCGGTCTTGCGCTCTACGGTAGAGGCGGGGATGCCGCCGATTCAGGTCTCTGCGGTGCAGGGGAAGTTTCTCTATCTATTAGCCAAGCTGTGTCGTGCGCGTCGGATCTTGGAGGTGGGGACGCTGGCGGGGTACAGCGCGATCTGGCTGGCGCGGGCCTTGCCTCCCGATGGCAGGCTGATCTCGCTGGAGGTCGATCCTAAGCACGCCGCTATCGCTCAGAAGAATCTGGAGCGTGCTGGGCTTGCGGAGCGCGTCGAGATCGTGATCGGCCCGGCGCTGGAGACGCTGCCGGGGTTGCAGTCCCGTGGAGAGCCACCCTTCGATATGGTCTTTATAGATGCAGATAAAGAGAATTATACGGCGTATTTAGACTGGGCGTTGAAGTTGACGCGGGCTGGGGGTCTGATTGTCGCTGACAATGTCATTCGTGAGGGGCAGGTGTTGGCGCCTGAGGATTCTTTTGCGCAGGGGGTGCGGGATTTCAATGCGGCGTTGGCCGCGGAGCCTCGGGTGGAGGCGGTTCTATTGCAGCAAGTGGGCGTTAAGGGATACGATGGGATGGCAATAGCACTGGTGAAGTGATCCTGATCACTCAGTCCTTGCATGACGCTAGCATAGTTTCTCCTTGCTTGATGTCGATGCCAATTGAATGAGTGTTGACATTATAATTCTTCGGCCATCATCCTCAAGCACCAAAGTAGTCATGCCAAGCCTCCCACAGTTTCTCGTGGTGTTTAGCAATCAGCCGAGCGATTTTACGTTTGACATGGATATGATAGGGCGGTTTTCCCTGATCAGAGCTAAAAAAACTATGGCATTGATCTGGTGGGTGGTAGAGGATTTGAACCTCTGACCTTCTGCACGTCAAGCAGACGCTCTTCCGCTGAGCTAACCACCCAGAGCTGGAGGCGGCGACCGGAGTCGAACCGGTGTATGAGGGTTTTGCAGACCCTTGCCTTACCCCTTGGCTACGCCGCCCACCCCCACCGATTATAGCCCCGTTCCCCAAGAGTGTCAACCCCAACAGTTGCCCACAACGCTCTCCATGCGCTAAGCTTATAAACGGCAGTGACGAGTGGGTAGCAGTCTAACTTCACCACTGGAGGTTCGAGGTATGAAACGGATCGCGTTCGTTCTGGTGCTGGCGCTCAGCGGTTGGCTCGTGAGCGCTAGTTCGTATCGCGAGGCTCCCTCGCTGGCCCTCACGCTCTATAGCGACGTGGGCCTGATCGAAGAAGAATATGCCTTCAATACCGTGAGAGGCGAGCAGACCTACGTGATCGCGCCCGTCCCCCATACGCTCATCCCCGACTCGGTCGTCTTTCGCACCTCCAGCGAGACGTTTCGCATCCTGGAGCAAGAGTTCCTGCCCGCGCAACGCGTCCACAGCGCCGAACTCTTAAGAAGCTTCATCGGCCAAGAGGTCGAGGTGACCGTCGCGCGCGCGCTCGTCCCCAAGACCTATCGTGGGACCCTGCTGAGCACCGAGGACGGCATCGTCCTTCAGGAGCCGACAGGGCGCATTCAGATTCTGAAAGACTACAGCGAGATCGCGCTGGGGAAGCTCCCCGACTATCGCCCCGCTCCTGAGCTGCGCTGGCACGCCCATAGCGGTTCAGAGGGCGTCGTCCGAGGACGATTGAGCTACTTGGTCGAGGGACTCAGTTGGTCCGCGCACTACACGGCGATTCTGAACGAGACGGAAGACCAATTAAGGCTGAGCAGTTGGGTGACCGTGAGCAATCAGTCGGGGCGAGACTATGAGAACGCTCAGGTGACGCTCATCGCCGGAGAGCTGCGCCGCGCGACCCCGCCCCAACCCGTGATCCCGATGGCCCAGCGGTTCGAACCAAAAGCCGCCGAAGCCCCCGTCGAGACCAAGCCCGCCTTTGAATATCACGAGTACCGGCTGTCCCGACCGACGACGCTCAAAGACCAGCAAAGAGTGCAGCTCTCGTTCTTAGAAGCATCGGCGGTTAAAGTCTCAAAGCACTATGTCTATGAAGCGGCGCTGGCGCCCGCGCAGGTGCGCGTGGAGGTCCGCTCCGTCAACGACGAGGCGCACGGCTTGGGCGTGGCTCTGCCCGCGGGCGTCGTGCGGCTCTATAGAACAGACGACCGTGGGCAACTACAGTGGGTCGGGGAAGATATGCTCCCTCACACGCCCCAGAACGAGAGGATCGTGCTCGTCGCAGGGATGGCCTTTGATCTGAAGGCCGAGAGAGTGCTGAAAGACCGTCAGGTCGTGGGGCGCGACGAGTTCGGCCGCGAGATCTATCGGGAGCGCTATGAGATCGCGCTGCGCAACCAGAAAAAGAGCGACGTGCTGATCGAGGTGAAGGAGCGCCTCCAGGGGACATGGAAGATCCTCTCTGCGGAGCCGAGCTATGAAAAACTCGACGCGTACACGGTGCTCTTCAAAGTGCCCATCAAAGCCCAGGGCACCGCGACCGTCACGTACACGGTAGAGTGGAGGTACTGAGATGGAGATCGAAGAGCATCTGAGCACGCCCGATGGGGTCTATCTGCCAGATGCGATGAAGAATTACGCGCGGGCGATTGAGAAGACGCTGGCGGAGGTGCCGGTGGTCAACGGTGCCGTAGATTTGGAGACGCTGTGGATGGAGCTGGGCCTGCCGCGCGATCTGATTATCGAAGTTCTAGAGACGATGGAGATCAAGCTGCCGCCGCACGTGGAGAAGATCGTGCAGCGGGATGGGCGGGTTTTGTACGCCCGGAAACCATGAGCACGATTCGCTTTGGCACGGATGGCTGGCGCGGGGTGATCGCCCGCGATTTTACGTTTGAGAGCGTGGCGCGCGTGGCGCAGGCCTTGGCGCTTTATTTGAAAAGCCCACAGCGTGCTACGCTCGATCTCTATAAGCGTTGGGGCGTGCCCTGTCGTCCGCCGGAGCGGGGCGTCGTCATCGGCTACGACACGCGCTTTCTCTCCAGAGAATTCGCGATTCACCTCGGGCGGGTGCTGCAAGACGCCGAGATCCCCGTCTGGATCGCCCAAGAGGCTGTGCCCACTCCGGCGCTCTCGTTCGCGGTGCAGACCCACCAGGCAGCCCTAGGCGTGATGGTGACGGCCAGCCATAATCCCCCGGAGTACAACGGGGTCAAGGTCAAAGTCGAGTACGCGTCGTCGGCCCCGCCCAGCGTGACGCGCCTGATCGAGCAGTTGATTCCCGCTGAAGCTCCTACGGTAAAGTCCCCCGAGAGCGCGTTGAATTTTGCTGATTTGAAGTCCCCGTATCTGCAGCGCCTGCGCGAGTTGATTGACCGCAAGACGCTCGAGGCGAGTCCGCTCGTGGTGGTCGTGGACGCGATGTACGGGGCGGGTCGTGGCTATATCGCGCAGATCTTGAAAGATCTTGGGGTAGAGTCGCTGACGGTGCGGCATGGGGACAACCCGCGCTTTGGAGGGAAGAACCCCGAACCCATCGAAAAGAATTTAAGCCCGCTGCGCGCGGTGATCGCCAGCGAGCGTCAGAAGCGCGCCCGCAGCGCTAAATTTCTGATGGGCGTGGTGACCGACGGCGACGCCGACCGAGTTGCAGCGATGGACGAGCTAGGGCATCTGATAGACTCCCATCGCTGTTTTGCGCTGATCTTGAAGCACTTATTATTGGCGCGGCGCTGGCGGGGCAAGGTCGTCAAGTCGTTCACGCTCTCGGATATGGCCGAAGTCTTAGCGGTCAAGCACGATCTGGCGCTCGAAGAAGTCCCGGTGGGGTTCAAGCACATCTGCGAGAAGATGGTGCGTGAGGACGTGCTCATCGGGGGGGAGGAGTCGGGCGGGTTTGCGATCAAGCATCACATTCCGGAGCGCGATGGGATTCTCAATGCGCTCTTGCTCTGCGAGATCGCGGCGCGGGCGCAGCGTCCCATGAGCGAGATCGTTGACGATCTCTTAGCTGAGGTGGGGCCGCACTGGTATGACCGGCGCGATCTGCATCTGGAGAACCGTCTGGAGATCGTAGAGCGGGTGAAGCAGAGACCCCCGAGGGAGATCGCGGGTTTGGAAGTGATGAAGACCGAGATGCTTGATGGAGTAAAGTTGCGTTTTGCGCGGGGGTGGCTGCTGCTGCGGGCCAGCGGGACGGAGCCGCTCTTGAGGCTCTACTGCGAAGCAGATTCTCCAACAAGAGTGCGCGAGGTGCTCGACGAGGCGGAGCGCTTTGCGCGGGGCGATCTGGGCTTGTGGGGGAGATAAAAAATTAAGACTTGACAATCTCAAACTGTTTGTGTCATAATAATAAAAACGGCCTTAACCCGGTGATCGAACCGCGCCCACATGAGGCTGCACAGGGAGACCCCGCCCGAAAGCCGCGTGCGGCTACCGAGGTTAAGGCCTCTCTTTTTTTTGAGATGAGTCTTTGGTGATAGGAACGCTTGCGCGTTGTCTATCTCGGACTCATTTGGTATACTTTTAGCGATGGCCAAGAACTCTGCCGAAGGGATTGTGGTCGGTCAGCGAGCCGATCGTGTGCGCGTGCGCATCTATCGCACGGGGACGTGCGAGAACTGCAACTGCGTGCTCAGCACGGCGTGCTCTCCTGAAGAGGTCGAAGCGCGTCGCGGGATGCTGGGCCAGCTCTTCCGTCAGACGTCGGTGATCGAGATCGAGGCGCTCAACACCGTTGGGGCGGCTCCGGGGGATCGCGTTCGCTTGCAGTTGCGCTCCGATCGCGCGATCGTGAAAGCCTCAGCGTTGCTCTATCTGATCCCGGCTGCGATGTTCCTGATCGGCATCTTTGCGGGAGAGTGGTGGGGCACGCGCTATTGGGGGCTTTCAGGCGACGCCGTGATCTTGGCGCAGGTGGGGATCGGAGCGGGCTTGATGGCGCTCAGCTTTCTGGTTGCAGCACTCTATGCGAAGTGGCGCGAACGCGCCGAGTTCACCCCCATTGCTACTCAGGTTCTCTTCAAAGCTGCGGATCCACGTTGACGGTGACGCTATCCCCTAATTTCAGCGCTTTGATCGCGGCGCGCAGAGCTGTTTGAATCTCAGCGCTCTTACTCTTGAGCAGCAGCGTCCAACGAGAACGCCCGCGCCGGCGGGCGGGCATCGCCGGCGTCGGCCCGAGGATCTCTACGCTTTCAGATTGCAGTCGCTGAGCCAACAGACGCGCCTGCTCTTGGGCTTTTGTGGCGTTCGAGTGCTCCACTGTCACTTCGATCAGGTGAGCAAACGGGGGATAGCCCAGCTCGCGGCGCGCTGGGATCTCTAGCTCGTAGAAAGCGCGATAGTCTTGGCGCGCGGCAAGCTGAATTGCCGGGTGTTCGGGATGGCGTGTCTGAATAAGAACCTCGCTAGGCTTCTCGCCGCGTCCGGCCCGCCCCGCCGCCTGCGAGATCACCTGAAACGTGCGCTCTCCGGCGCGAAAGTCCGGGAAGTCTAAGAGCGTATCGGCGTTGACGATCCCCACCAGCGTGACGTTGGGAAAGTCAAGCCCCAAGGCGATCATCTGCGTGCCCAGCAAGATCTGAATCTGGCCCTGACGAAAAAGCTCCAAGATCGCGGCGTGCTCGCCGCGGCGCACGCTCTCGGAGTCCATTCGTCTCATAACCGCGTGCGGGAACGCACGTCGCAGCTCTAGCTCCAGGCGCTCCGTCCCGCCACCGACATAGATCAGCTCGCGCCCGCGACAGCGCGGACAGCGCAGATGGCGCTGGGTGTAGCCGCAGTAGCGACAGCGCAAGGCTTGATCTCGAAGCGAGAAGGTCAGAGCGATCTGACATTGAGGGCAGCGCAGCGTCTCCCGGCATCGCGCGCAGAGGGCCGAAGCGTAGCCGAGACGGTTGAGCAATAAGATAATCTGTTCTCGGGCTTCCAAGCGCTCGGCGATCTTTTTACGCAGGAGCGGGCTGATGAGGCTCTTCTCTTCCCCCAGATCGAGGACTTCGATTCTGGGCGGGGCACCGGGGACGACGCGCTCTGGAAGCGCTAGATAGCGATATTCGCCTTGCTGAGCGCGAAAGTAGCTCTCGATCGAGGGCGTAGCGCTGCCCAGCACGGTTACGGCGTTATGCAGCCTTGCTCGTTGCAGGGCTACGTCGCGCAGATGGTATCGGGGGATGAGATCGTCTTGTTTGTAGGTGCTCTCGTGCTCTTCGTCAATGATAATCAAGCGAAGATTTTCAAAGGGGGCGAAGATCGCGGCGCGAACCCCGATGGCGATCTGTGCCTCCCCGGAAGCGATGCGATGCCACTGGCGCGCGCGCTCCGAGTCCGTCAACCCGCTGTGATAGACGGCGATCGTGTCGCCAAAGTAGTGACGAAAGCGCGCGATGAATTGCGGGGTGAGCGAGATCTCCGGGACGAGGACGATCGCTTGGCCGTTGAGCCGCACGCACTGCTGACACGCGTGCAGATAGACCTCGGTCTTGCCGCTGCCGTTGACGCCGTGGAGCAAGAAGGCCCTCACACCAGCTATGTCACCCCTATCCTGTAGGTCTCCTACGGGAGAGGGGTCGGGGGTGAGGGCCTTTCTTATCTCTTCGATGGCTTGCTGCTGGCGGGGCGAGAGAGAGACCCTCTTGGGGGCTTCTTGAAACTCCACGCGCGGGCGCGGCCTCTTGGTGATGGTGACCAATCCCGCTTGGGCGAGGGCTTTGAGCGGGCCAGGCCCGCAGCCAACACGCTCTAAAAGCTCGGTCACGGTGGGATTCTCCAAGCTGAGCAGCGTTCGGAGCAGGGCGGCTTGCTGAGGGGCGCGGCTCTGTAAGCTCTCGATCTGCCCGATCAGCTCGCGCACGGAGAGCGTCGAGCGCACATAGGAGACGGTGCGCGGGAATGAGACTCTCAGAGCCGGGGCCATCACGGCGAGCACCAGTCCCAAGGGGGCGAGATAGTAGTCGGAGATCCAGCGGGCGAGCTGCAGATCGCGCTCAGAGACGACGGGATCGGAGGACACGATAGAAGAAATTTCGCGCAAGAGCCTGACCGAGCTATGCTCTTTCAGACCAACGATGAAGCCGTCCACGTCGCGTTGCTCGCGCACGGGGACGCGCACCCGCTGACCAACTCTCACGAGCGGGCGCAGCCCTTCGGGAACGCGATAATCAAGCGTCTGATCCAGATCTAGGCAGACGGCGATTTCAGCGATCAAAGACTAAAAGAGAGCGTTGAGGGGGATTTTCAGTTGGGGCCACAAGACCGACTGCACCTCGAGGCCCTGCGGATAGACGCGCACGGTCTCTAGGCCCGTCTCGCTGAGCTTCAGCACCTCGACGATCTTGGCATCGGGGTCGACGATCCAATACTCGCGCACGCCGTAGCGGCCGTAGAGCTTCTTTTTGATGACACGGTCACGCTCAATTGTCGTGGGAGAGAGAATCTCTACGATGAGATCGGGCGCGCCGCGCACGCACTCGTCTTGAACGATCTTGGAGCGCGCTTGCTCGATGACCAGCAGATCGGGCTGGACGACGTCTTCGTCAGATAAGACGACATCTACAGGGGCTAACAGAACAATTCCCCCACGACGATCTTCAAAAAACTCTTGAAATTTTCGGTACAATCGGCCTAAGACGATCTGATGATACGGTTTGGGCGCTGGAGACATAAAAAACTCCCCTTCGATCAGCTCGCATCGTTTCTCTTCCGGCAAGAGTTTATAGTCTTGATACGTAAACTTGATCGGCACGATAACTTGGGCCATGAGAGTCACCCTCTGTTGCTCTTATCTTAGCCCGTGCTGATGCGCTCGTCAAGGCGTCACTCGCCCACGATCTCGATCTGCCAGGGCGAGCGCGCGACGATCTGAGGCTGACCATTAAATTCGGAGAACTCCCCGGTCACACGGATTCTCTTGGAGCGATAGGCACCGGGCAGCTCGATCCCTACGCTCCTAAAGCGCTGCGCCTGACTCTTGAAGATGATCACCGAGAGCGATTGACGAAAGTCTGAGTGTGACTGAATGCGAAAGAGCGCGCTCTCTTCGCGCACGTTAGCGACGACGAATTCGGTAGTCACCAGCTTGCCCAGATAGCGCTGGCGCTCGGATTCGAGCGCTTCTTTGGGCGTGACGCCCACAACGACGCGCTCGCCCTGCGCCACGCGCCACGACGGGCCAAGACACTTGGTCTTGGCCTTGCAATCCAGATCAGCGCAATCTATCGAACGATCGCCATCGTTGTCCAGCTGGTCGTCGCAGTCGCACTCGCTCTCTACCCCCACCAGCGGACAGGAGGGCATCTGCGCTATGGTGACAAATTCGTTTGACCAAGCCGTCGTGTTAGGACCAGACCGCGCGCGCATTCTGTAGTAGTAGCTCCGTCCTTCTACGGCCGTCTCGTCAATGTAATAGCGATGGTATCTGGGAATTCTCTCGATGATCTTCTCGCACGGCCCTCCAGAGGCAGTGGCGCGACACAGCTCATAAGAGTCTATCGGCGCATCCAGATGGGGGCGCCACTCAACTCTCACCAATACGTCTTCGGTGTTATAATGACGCACCGTCACGCGCGGCGGCTGAGTCGGGTCGCGATCGTACTTCAGAGTGTCTTCTTTCAGGGCGTTAAAGTGCTGCGCGAACTGATTCGCAATCGCAGCGCTCTCGATGACCACCAGATTCTCGTCGTTTTTGAAGAAGCCGCTGTCGGACCAATTGGTCGAACCCGTGATCACGGTTTGCCCATCTATAATCGCAAACTTATGGTGCACCAAGCCGGGGAGCGCATCTACGACTCCTATACCCAGAGAGAGCGCATCGTCTATCTCTGAATCTTCAAAGCGCTCCCAGCCGCGATAGTCCCAGACGGCTTCGACCTGAACACCACGGGCGCGCGCCTCGGCCAAGGCTTTCATGATGAGATCGTCCGTAAAGGCGAACATCGCGATTTGAATCGTTCTCTTGGCTTGTTGAATAGCATCCAAGACGATCTTCTGAGGGGCACCACTGGGGGTGAAGTAGACTCCGACGCGGGCGCCTCCCAGATCGTAAGTGCTCAAGCGCGTGAAGACGCGCCCGCCGTATTTGTCGTCGCTGAAGCGCCCGCGCTCGAACATCTCCTCGAACTCTTGGGTGTAGATTTGAGCCAAACGTGTGTCGTCTAAGACGATAATATTATTAGCGTCGTAGTAGAGCTCGCGCTCGGACCAATTGAGCGATCCCGTCCAGACGGTCTTGCGGTCGAAGACCGCGAACTTGTGGTGCATGAGCGGGGGAAATCGCCCGTGTCTTTGATCAGCCAGCGCGTCGGTGCGCAGCGCGACGCACGGGAGCGCGTGCAGACGCTGATACGCAGACTCGTTGCTGAGCGCTTCTTCGTTCTCGCTGACGATGCGCACGCGCACGCCCCGCCCACACACCCGCGCCAACGCTTCGATCACCGACTCCATCGTGAGACGATACAGAGCGATATCTATGGTTTGTCTGGCTGAATCTATCAGCGCTATCAGCGCGCGATCCACGCCGTTGGCTTGGGCGTCCCATCGGTTCATGAGGGGGAGGCCCGCGAGTGGGTTCGTGAAGTAGACGCGCAGGGCGGCCGAAGGCAGCTGTGCAGGCCCAAGCGAGATTCCCCAGAATCCAACAGAGAATACGAGCACGCCGACCCAGAAGGATCTTCGCATGGTGTTCCTCCTCTGATGAGTCACCCTTCCCACATCCTTGGGTTCTCCTGAGTCTAGCGCAAGAGCGCAAGAGAAGTCAAACGCGCTGAAAAGCCCGATCTTTTCAGGGCAAGATAGAAGCACGGCTTGCTTCAAAGTAGCCGCGATTACAAGGCCCCCTCTTGACTTCAAAAAAAATTTGCTCTATACTCAGCGTAGAGACTCCGTAACGGTGGTGCATTCAACAAGGGACAGCAGAGATGAAAAGCATGATACGAAGCGACAAGCAGCGATCTGCTGGTGGGCTAGTGAGTGCATCCTGCACGTTCCCTCTCGGCTTGCTTCTCTCTTCTCTTCCCCAGATCCCTTCTCCCGGTGCTCTCAACCCTTTGAGATAGGACTCTCTTGCGGAAGGGGGTGACACCAACAATGCCGGCGAAGAAGAAAGCCACGAAGAAGACCACCAAGAAGACGACGGCTAAGAAGAAGAAGTAGCGCACCCTCGGCAGAGGAGGGCGCTCTATCGAGGGTGCAATCCGAGAGTGAAAGGCCACCGCTGCGGCGATGGCCTTTCTATTTTATCCCCTCAAGGGTGTAAGAGCAACTTTCCGAACTGCTCGCGCTTTTCTAGCATGGCTTGGGCGTAGGCGGCCTCGGCGAGGGGGAAGCGCCGGGCGATCACCGGGCGGAGCTTCCCCGCCCACACAAGCTTGAGCACCGTCTCCAGTTCGTGGGTCGTCCCCATGGTCGAGCCAATGATCTGAAGCTGCTTCCAGAAGACCAACCGGATATCGGTCTCGCCGATGGGTCCGGTGGTCGCGCCGCAGGTGACCAAACGCCCGTTGCGCGCCAACGCTCTTAAACTCTTCTGCCATGTGGCTTGTCCCACGCTCTCGATGACGACGTCCACGCCGCGCTTGTGGGTGAGCTTCCAGACTTCTTTCTCAAAGTCGGTCTGCGCGTAGTTGATCACGATATCCGCGCCGAGTTCTTTGGCTTTGGCGAGCTTTTCGTCGGTGCTGGCCGTAGCGATGACCCGCGCGCCGCAGAGTTTTGCGATCTGAATCGCTGCGCTGCCCACGCCGCTGCCGGCGGCCAAGACCAAGACATCTTCACCGGGTCTGACTTTGGCGCGGGTGACGACCATCCGCCACGCCGTCATGAACGTCAAGGGCACAGCAGCCGCTTCGTCGAACGAGACGTGCTCTGGAATTCTGATGACGTTGCGCGCGGGGACTTTGACGAACTCGGCGTAGCCGCCGGGGGCGTGCTCCCCCAAGATCCCATACGTGACGCAGAGGCTATCTTCCCCCCTGCGGCAGTACTCGCACTTCCCGCAGTTTAAGTTGGGATTGAGCACGACGCGCTCGCCGACGCTTATCTCTTTCACGGCTGAGCCGACCTTCTCGACGACGCCGGCGACATCGGCTCCGGGGATGTGGGGTGGCTCGATGCCGGGGATGCCCCGGCGCACCCAGATATCCAAGTGATTGAGAGCGCAGGCCTTGACGCGCACGAGCACTTCGTTCTCCGAGATCTCCGGCGTGGGGATCTCTTCGAGCTTGAGCTTTTCTGGTCCGCCGTGTTCGCGAATGACGATGGCTTTCATCTTTTAGCTCCTAAACGTCATATTATATCTACAGTTGCACCCGTCCCGCCAGCGCCCGCGAGAGCGTCACTTCATCAGCGAATTCTAGATCGCGCCCCACGGGAACCCCGTGCGCGATCTGCGTGATCTTTACCCCCAACGGCTTGATCTTTCGAGCCAAATACATCGCGGTCGCTTCGCCCTCGACTTTCGGGTCCAAGGCGAGAATCACCTCTTGGACGTTCCCCGTTCTCAGACGCACAAGAAGCTCTTCGATATGAAGCTGCTCCGGCCCGACCCCATTGACAGGGGAGATCAACCCCCCCAAGACGTGATAGAGCCCGCGATACTCGCGCGTCTTTTCAAGCTTCAAAAGCTCTTGAGGATGGCTGACAACACAGACGACCGACGCGTCGCGCTTGGGGTCGCGACAGATCTCGCAGAGCTCGTGCTCGATCTCGGTATAATTAAAACAAATTTTGCAAGCGCGAATCTTCTCTTTCACGTTGGTGATCGCTTGGCTGAGCAAGTCCAGTTCCTCGGGGGGCTGATGGAGCAGATAGAACGCCAAGCGCTCGGCGGTCTTGCGCCCGATGCTCGGCAGCTTCTGAAACTCTTTGATGAGATTCTCCAACGGCTCAGGATACTTGTCCATCTCACTTAGAACCCCAACCCCGGAATATTCGGCAGCCCCAGTTGGCTCATCAGACCGGCCATCTCCCGCTGAGCTAACTCTTTCGATTTCGCCTGCGCCTCTTTGATCGCCGCTAAGATTAAGTCTTCGAGCATCTCGATCTCATCGGGATTGACGACCTCTCTGGCCAGCTCTATATCTACGATCTCTTCTCGCCCGTTGGCGACCACTTTGACCATGCCACCGCCAGACGTCGCTTCGACCCGCAAGTTCGCCAGCTCTTGCTGCTTCTGCTCCATCAGCTCTTGCATCCGCTTCACCTGCTTCAGCGCTTCTTTCATGCCACCGGGGAACTGCATAGGAGCCTCCTTCGTAAGAGTTGCTCTGTTTTACGGATTGACGATCTCGCCTTCAAGATGCTCTTGGATGAGCTTGATCTTCTCGCGGATTTCGGCGCTCTTGCTCTTGCGACGCGCAGAGACATCGCTCTGATCGCGAGCATTGCCAGCCCACGCGATCTCCACCCGCACCTCCCCATAGACCCGGCGCACCACGTCTTCTAAGTACTTGGCGTGCTTCTCGAGTCCCTCTTTGTGGAAGCTGTTCTTGAGATCGTACTCGATGCGCAACAGATCGGCCGTTTCGACGGGGTGGCCTTCGAGCAAGAACGCATGGACGGTGCTGCGTCGGTCGCGCTTGACTTCCTCAAGCAAGCGCGTCCATTTATCGGGAGATGTAGACTCTGAGAGAGCTGGGCGCGGGGCTTTGAGCTTTGGGGTTGGAGCGGCGGCGGGAGCTGTAGGCTGGATCTCCTCCGTTACAGGGGAGGGACTGGGGGCCTTGAACTGCGTCAGTTCGAGCGCTTTCACTTCGAGCAGCACGCGCTTCTCCCACGCCCGACCGATCTCGCGCTTCAGGTCTAACAGCTCTCGGCTCAGCTCGATGAGCGTGGGCAGATCTACGGGCAGGGGGAGTTCTTGCCCATCAAGGCGCGCGAGGATCCACGCGCGGGCTTCCTCGATCAGTTCGTCAATGAAGAGTTCCAAGTCTTTGCCGCGCTCGGCCAGATCGCCGATGATCTCCAACGCGCGACGGCTCTCTTTCTGTAAGAGCGCTTGCAGAAAGCTCTGGACCGTCTCGTGACTGGCCAGCCCCATGATCTCAAAGAGATCGTTCTCTTCTATCTTTTGGGTGCCCTTGTACGAAGCGAGCTGTTCGAGCATCACCATGGCGTCGCGCAGCGCTCCGCGCGCCCGGTGCGCGATCGTCAAGAGCACTTGCGGACTGGCGTTGATCTTCTCGGCTTGGCAGACTTCTCTCAAGCGCTGGGCGATGCGCTCCGGCGGGAGCAGCTTGAGTTCAAACGCCTGACAGCGGCTTAGGATAGTGAGCGGGACTTTGTGCGGCTCGGTCGTGGCAAAGATGAAGATGACGTGTTGGGGCGGCTCTTCTAAAGTCTTTAAGAGCGCGTTGAACGCTTCGTTAGTGAGCATGTGGACTTCGTCAATAATATAGACTTTGTAGCGGGTTTCAGCGGGGACGAAGGCGATCTCTTCGCGCAATCGTCGGATCTGATCAATCCCGCGGTTGCTCGCGCCGTCAATTTCGATGACATCGAGAGAAGTCCCTTTGGTGATCTTGCGGCAGTGGTCGCAGGCGTTGCAGGGTTCGCCGTGTTGGGGGTTGGCGCAATTGACGGCCTTGGCCAGAATGCGCGCGATCGAGGTCTTGCCGACGCCGCGTGGTCCGGCCAACAGATAGGCGTGAGCGAGCTGTTGAGAGATGATGGCGTTTTGCAGGGTGCGGACGGTGTATTCTTGATGGACGACGTCGGCAAAGCGCTGCGGGCGCCACTTGCGATAGAGCGATTGGTACGTGGGGGCCTCGGCCATAGTCTGGTCGGAGAGGCCGGATTTGAACCGGCGACCTCACGGTCCCAAACCGTGCGCGCTGCCGCTGCGCTACTCTCCGGAGTGCTAGAGCAAGCTATTATAAATTGCGGAGCGCAAGCTGTCAATAGGTGTGCTAGCACGTGCGCAGGCGTGGCGCGAGCCACAAGATGAGCAGCCATGCTGTGTACTTGACAAACCCCAATTAAAACGATATACCCAGAGGGCTATGCGCTTTGACGAACGCGAGGAGCTCGTGCAAGAGGAATTCGACCGGCAGGCCGAGCGCTGGGTGCGCCGCGCTCTGAGTGCCGAGGAGCGCGCGATGCTGGAGCGTATGGTGCAAGCCGCCGAGGTCTCTTCTAGCGATCGCGTCCTCGATGTGGCCTGCGGGACGGGCTTGGTCAGCTTTGCGCTCGCGCCGTCTGTGGCCGAAGTCGTCGGCGTGGATATTTCCGGGGGGATGCTGGCCAAGGCGCGTCAGGTGCGCCACCAGCGCGGCGTGCGCAACGTGCACTTTGTGCTCGCCGAAGCGGAACACCTGCCCGCGCCCGACGAAAGCTTCGACGCCGTCGTCTGTCGCTTTGGGATTCATCATTTCGTGCAGCCGGACGTGCAAGTGCGCGAGATGGCCCGCGTTCTCAAAAAAGAGGGCCGTCTGGTCATCGTGGATACGATCTCTTCCGAAGACCCTCAAGAGGCTCAGTTGCACAACGCGCTGGAGCGCCTACGCGATCCCACGCACGTGCGGATGCTGGCGCTCTCGGAGCTGACGGAACTCGTAGCGCGCACCGGCTTGCGCGTGCGCGACGCTCGCGTCTATCCCCAAGAGCGCGACTACGACCAGTGGATGGAGGTGATCAACGAGCCGATCCGCACGGAGAATCTCAAAGTCGTGATGGCGGCGCTGGCGCGCGCGGGCGTTGGGGCGGGGTTAAAGCTGCGCCTCCAAGACGGCCGGCTCTGGGTGACCCACTCGATCGCGCTGGTGAAGGCCGTGAAATAGCTAATCTATTCGTATCTCAGCGCTTCGATGGGGTTGACTCTGGCCGCTTGCCACGCGGGATACAGCCCACTCAGCACGCCGACGACGATCCCCGTCAGCACGGCGATCACGTACCACTCGGGCACGAAGACAAACGGGATCTCCCGCAGCCCCTGAGCCAACGCTACCGTGAGCTTGATGAACCAGACCGACAAGAACATCCCAAAGAGAATCCCCAAGACCGCTCCCAGCGTGCAGATGATCGTAGATTCGGTGAGGAAGAGCTTGAGCACCGCGCCGCGCGTCGCCCCCGTCGCTTTCATCACGCCGATCTCGCGCGTGCGCTCTTTCACTGTAATTAGCATAATATTCATCACGCCGATCATCCCTACTAGAAGAGCTACAAACGCGATAGCTCCTAAGAACGCCGTGAACTGCAAGAAGTTTCTCTTGATCTCGTTGATCACTTCTTCGAGCGTGTTGATCTCGACTTTCTTCTCTTCGCCAAGCAGCTTGCGCGCGTCGGCGGAGTTCGGATTATTAAAATAATCTTCGACGGCTTTCTTCACGGCGCTGAGCTGATTCAGATCGGCAACGCTGATGATCACTCCCGAATAGACGGGCAGTTCCATACCGTCTATCGTCTCGGTGAAGCCCTGATAGTCGGGGCTGACGTAACACGCGGTTCCGCTGATAAATTGCGAGTCTTTGACGATTCCCACGATCTGTAATTGATCTTCGGTGAGCTGGCCGTCGGCGCCCAGAAAGCGCAATTTGAGCGTCTGGCCGAGAATCCGTTGGGCAAGGGCTGGCTTCGTCCCTGGGCTCTTGCATTCTTCTTGGAGGGCTTCGTCGTTCTCGGCGATCTGGCGCTCTTCGGCGATCATGCGTCTGCAGATGATCTCGGCGATGCGCGCCCCAATCACGATCTCGCCCTTGGCTTGGACGCCGCGTCCGGCGTCGAGCGGGATCAGCTCTTTGCTCGTGGTGATCCGGCTAGAAGCGTCGAGCAGGCGACGGTTGTTGAAGTAGAGCGCGTCGCCGCGGACGCGCCCGATGACGTCGGCGGTCTTCACGCCGGGGATCTTGCGCAACGCCTCGACATCGCGACTGGAGAAGACCTGAGCCGTGCCAAAGAGTCCTGCGCTCCCCTCGACGTTCACCGTGATCATATTGGCTCTCAAGAGATCTTTGGTGAGCGTGTCCAGAAGCGCCTCTTGGAGGCCCGTCGTCATGGTCACGATAGCAATAACGGCTGCGATTCCAATCGTCACGCTCAGGACGGCGAGCGCGTTTCTCAGTTTGTGCGCGCGAATGTTCGTCCAGCTCAATTTAAGTGATTCTTGAAGGCTCATAGCTTCTCATCTCCCACGATCTTGCCGTCCAAGAGTCGGATGATCCGGCGCGCATAGGAGGCGACGTTGGCGTCGTGCGTCACGACCACGATCGTTCGCCCGTTTCGGTGGAGTTCGACGAAGAGATCTAAGATCGCTTTGCCCGTCTTGGTGTCGAGGTTGCCTGTTGGCTCGTCGGCCAAGATGATCTTAGGATCGTTGGCAAGGGCGCGCGCGATGGCGACCCGTTGGCGCTCGCCCCCGGACAGCTCGTTGGGCAGATGGTGCATTCTTGCTCCCAGCCCTACGCTCTGCAAGAGCTGCTCGGCGCGTTGCTGGCGCTCCCTCCCCGAAAGACGGTTGGTGAACGTCATGGGGAGCATGACGTTGGCGAGCGCGTTGATCCGGGGGATGAGATTGAACGTTTGAAAGACGAAGCCGATCTGAGAGCCGCGCAGGCGGGCCAACTGCCGGTCGTTCAGGCGGGAGATATCCGTCCCGTTGATCGAGATCATCCCCGTGGTGGGCTTGTCCAAGCATCCGATGAGATTCATCAAGGTGCTCTTGCCCGATCCTGACGGCCCCATGATCGCGACGAACTCGCCCTCGGCGATGGAGAAGCTCACGTCGTCCAGCGCCGTGACGTGCACGGCTCCCATCGGATAGATCTTCGTGACGTGCTGAGCGGAGACGATCGCTCCCATAGCTACTTGAGCACCTCGAAGCCCTCGGCAAACAGATCTTGGCGATAGACGAGCAGACGACTCGTCGCGGACTCCCCGGTGAAGCCCCAGAGCGTGCCGGTGCCATCGGTGGACGAGAGCAGTTCGAGCTTGAAGTCGGCATCGGCGCGCTGGACGCTGTAGCGCTGCGCGTCGAGCGTCTTCGTACCGGTCTTCACTTTCACCGGGCTGAGGCGCTCGACGGTCAGTTCGATGAGAGGCTTCTCAAAGTTGGTCGGATCGAGTGCGAGAAATGTTCGCTTTGGTTCTTTCATCTTCAAGGTGATGATCTTCTGCATGATCATCAGTTGTCCGGCGGCGACGCCGGTGGTGACGAACTCGTCTTCTAAGATAACTTCGCGGGACTGATTCTGTTCTCGGCCGTCGGCGCGCTTGAGCTTGAGGTCTATCTTGGCGATCTGGCCCGTCACTTTGACGTTCACGCTCAATTGCCCAAGTGCCGTCTCCGACCGCAACGAGTACTCTACGAGCTTCCAATCTTTATCTACGGTGATCGTCTCGTTGAAGAGCTTGTCGGTCTCGTACTGCGAGATGATCTCTTGAGACTTGGCAACAAAATTCGCCGTGATCCTTCGGTTGCCCCGGTCGAGTTCTTCGATCTTGAAAAGCTCCTCGCCGGCGACCTCGGTCTTGTTGTTGTTCTTATTGGTGAGCTGATAGAGAAACTTCCCCTGCTCGGCGACCCTCTGGGCGGTGCTGCTGAGAGTCCCTATCAAGAGTAGGACAAGACTGAGAGTGAGAATCTTCTTCACGGTTCCTCCTTAAGAGATTATTAATATTTTTATTATAGCAGTACGTAGAGGCTTTGGACAGAAGGGCCGAGACTTTAGTTGCGCTTCGCTGCCAGAGCGCTATAATGAAATCGGCAGAATCGTGAAAGGGGTGTCTTTATGGAGAGACTCACCGGGACGTTTAAAGTGAAATCTGGTCTAGCTGAGATGCTCAAGGGCGGCGTCATTATGGACGTCGTGAACGCTGAACAGGCGAAGATCGCGGAGAGAGCGGGTGCCGTTGCGGTGATGGCGTTGGAGCGCGTTCCCGCGGATATTCGCGCGGCCGGGGGCGTGGCCCGCATGGCCGATCCCAAAAAGATCAAAGAGATCATGGATGCTGTCACGATCCCCGTGATGGCCAAGTGCAGAATCGGGCACTTTGCGGAAGCGCAGATTCTCGAAGCGCTGGGAGTAGATTATATTGACGAGTCGGAAGTGCTCACGCCCGCTGATCCAGAGCATCACATTGACAAATGGCAATTCAAAGTGCCGTTCGTCTGCGGGGCGCGCGACTTGCCCGAAGCGTGTCGGAGGATCGCCGAGGGCGCGGCGATGATCCGCACCAAGGGCGAGGCCGGCACGGGCGACGTCATCGAAGCTGTGCGGCACATGCGCCTGATGAACAAGCAGATTCGCATGGTGCGCCAAGCTTCAGACGAAGAACTGGTGACACTGGGCAAGGAGTGGGGCGCGCCCGTCGAAGTCTTGAGACTGATCAAAGAGCTGGGCAAGCTCCCGGTGGTGAACTTTGCGGCGGGTGGGATCGCCACGCCCGCCGACGCAGCGTTGATGATGCAACTGGGCTGCGACGGGATCTTCGTCGGTTCGGGGATCTTCAAGTCTCAAGACCCCGAGCGGCGCGCGCGCGCCATCGTCATGGCCACGACCTACTACAACGATCCAAAAGTGTTGGCCGAGGTCTCCGAAGATTTGGGCGAGCCGATGCGCAGCATCAGCGCGGCTCACTTGTCCGAGCGCGAACTCTTGCAAGTGCGCGGGAATTGAGAAGATGCGCGTTGGAGTGCTGGGGCTGCAGGGCGACTTTCGCGAGCATTTAACGGTCTTGCGCTCGCTGGGGGTAGACGCTCGCGACGTGCGCACGCAAGAACAGCTCGAAGCTGTTGAGGGCTTAATCATTCCTGGTGGAGAGAGTACGACGATCGCGTATCTTTTAGAGAAGACGGGAATGCTTAAGGTCTTGCGCGAGCGCGGCGCCCAGGGCTTTCCCCTCTACGGGACGTGCGCGGGGATGATTCTCTTAGCCCGCGAGCTGAGCGATCCCTACCCAGAGAATCGTATAGCGCTGATGGATATTGCCGTCAAGCGCAACGCCTATGGCAGACAGTTGGACAGTTTTGAGGCCGATCTTCAGATTAAAAATATCGGGAGCTTTCGCGCGGTCTTCATTCGCGCTCCCAAGATCGTGCGCGTGGGATCTGGGGTTGAGATCTTAGCCGAGCATGACGGCGTGCCGGTGCTGGTGAGACAAAAGAATCTCTTAGCGAGCAGCTTCCATCCCGAACTGACGGGCGATCCGAGAGTTCATAGATATTTTCTAGAGATGGTCGCGCAGGGGTGAGCGCATGGCCCAGATTGAAGCACCGGTCACACGAGCTATGTCTTGTCCGTGGCGTTCAGCCCCGATGGGCGGCTGCTGGCTTCCGGCTCCGACGACAAGACCATCAAGCTGTGGAACATCAGCGACTTGGTGGGGAGGTGAGGCCTCAGAGCAGGGCAGACACCGGGGTCTGCCCCTACAAGATCGGTAGGGGCGCAATTGATTGCGCCCTATATTCAAACGATCGTGATAAACCACGCCCTAACCCGTCCCATTTAGACGGGCATGATGAATCGTGCCTATTTCAGAAAGGCGCGATGGATCACGCCTATTCAAACGGGTGTGATGGATCGCGCCTATTTGCGTGGTGAATCACGCCCCTACAGCGTTGGGGGCTTGCCTGGGGTTCGCTATAATAAATCGTGCTCAGAAAAGGAGGCTCTATGATTCGCGTCGCACTGAACGGGTTTGGGCGCACCGCGCGCACGTTCTTTCGCATCGCGCAGAAAGACCCCCAGATCGAAGTCGTGGCGATCAATGTCCGGTCGCAAACCCCAGAGCAAGCTGCCTATCTGTGTAAGTACGACTCTGTCTACGGGCGCTTCGACGGCGACGTGAGCTTCGGCGAAGATTGTATCGCCGTGAACGGCAAGAAGATCCCACTCATGCAGATCGAAGACCCCGCCAAGCTCCCGTGGGGAGAACTCAGGGTAGATATTGTCGTCGAAGCGACGGGGGTCTTTCGCGACGCGCAGAAAGCCGGCAAGCATCTGCAGGCCGGTGCCAAGAAAGTCTTAATCACCGCCCCGGCCAAGGGCGACGTCCCAACGATTGTGTGGGGAGTCAACGAGAAGATCTACGATAGATCAAAGCACCATATCGTCTCAGCGGCGTCGTGCACGACGAACTGTCTTGCGCCCGTCGCGTATATCTTGCACAAAGAGTTCAGTATCAAAAAGGGCCTGATGACGACGGTGCACGCCTACACGGCCAGCCAAAATCTTGTAGACGGCAGCAACAAAGATATGGTCGAAGGCCGCGCGGCAGCGATCAATATCATCCCGACGACGACCGGCGCCGCCAGCGCCATCGGATTGGTGATCCCCGAACTCAGCGGCAAGCTCGACGGCATGGCGTTTCGCGTCCCCGTCGCCACAGGGTCGGTCACAGATTTAGTTGCTGAGCTAGAGAAGCCCGTCACCGTCGAACAAGTCAATCAGACGTTCACGCGCTACGCCAACGGACCGATGAAGCAGATTTTGGCTGTCTCGCACTGGCCCTTGGTCTCCAGCGACTGCATCGGCGACCCGCGTTCAGCTGTCGTTGATCTGAGTTCGACCAAAGTGATCGAGAAGAGCTTGGTGAAAGTCGTGGCGTTCTACGACAACGAGTGGGGCTACTCGGCGCGGCTGGCGGATTTGGTGAAGTATCTATGACGCTCGAAGTGATCTTGCTCAAGGCGCATTCGGGGATTCGCTGGCTGGTGCTGCTGGCGATAATAGCGGGGCTGTTTGGACTGGTGCGGGGTTGGTGGCGCGATGCGGAGCATCATCAGCGAGAGCGACGAATCTGGGGGCTGGTCTATAGCGTGCTGATGGATCTGCAGCTCTTGCTCGGAGCGCTGCTGCTGTTTATGCTCTCGGCGTGGTGGGCGTGGCCTCATGTCGTCTCGATGCTTTTGGCAGTAGCGTGCGCGCACGTGGGGACGATCTGGGGACGGCTCTCCCCAGAACGGGCCAATCCCTCAATCCCAAGGCTCGCTTATCTTTTGAGCTTCTTGCTGGTTCTGGTGGGGCTGGGCTTCATCCCGCGCGGCTTTGGGTTTTGAGCTGACAGCAGATTAATCCGTTACCGAAATCCGCTGTCAGCTCTTCCACAATGAACATCACGCAGATTCTGCACGCCGCTCTCGATCTGCTCTATCCGCCCCATTGCGCCGTTTGTGAAAAACCGTTTGGTGAGGGCGAACGTGCTTTTCTCTGTTGCGACTGCGATGCCAAGATCGAGCGCATAGATCAGAGCCATCTCTGTCGCTGTGGATTGCCCTTGCCCGAGGTGCTCGATCTTTGTCCAGAGTGCGCTCGAAGCGGGCGAGCCTTCGAGCAGATTCGCTCGTTCGGCTGGTACGAAGAGCGCGAAGACCCTCATCACGTGCTCAGCGTTCTCCTTAAGATTTTTAAGTACAACGGCGAGCGAGCGCTCGCGCCGCTGCTCGCGAGGTATCTCGCCCAAGCCGGAGAGCCGCTGCGCGCGTGTGTTGAGCAGATCACGTTTGTCCCGATGTATCCAAAAAAAGAACGCCAGCGCGGGTTCAACCAGGCCGAGCTGTTAGCCCGCGAGCTGGGAAGGCTCTGGGGCATTCCCGTCGTGCGCGCGCTTGAGAAGATCAGAGAGACTGAACCACAAGCGGGCCTCTCTCTCCAAGCTCGTCGGGAGAACGTCCGCGGGGCCTTCGGACTTGCAAAATTTTCCCCGTGCGCTAGTATTCTCATAGTCGACGACGTCTGCACCAGTACCGCGACGCTCACCGAGTGCACGCGGGTGCTCAAGGAGGGTGGCGTTCACAGGGTGTACGGGTTGACCGTCGCGCGAGCATCACCAAAGAATATCGAGCTGGAGGATGTATGAACATCCAGAGCATCGTGCTCAGCGAGTATCAGTCCAACTGCTACGTCGTCACGGTTGACGACGTTGGCGTCGTGATCGATCCCGGCGAGCCGAGTCCAGAGATTTTCGATTTGATTGGAGATCGCAAAGTGCTCTATATTCTCAACACGCACTGCCATCCCGATCACATTGGGGGGGTAGAGTTCGTGCGGGAGCGCTGCGGCGCGAAGCTGCTCTTTCATCGTGAGGATGAGCCGATCTTTCGCTTCTTTCTGGGGGAGAAGATCCAACCCGATGGCTATCTCCAAGAAGGGGATCGGATCGAGATTGGAGAGGCGATCTTTGAGGTGTTGCACACGCCGGGGCACTCGCCAGGGAGCGTCGTCTTCAAGGTCGAGAGCGAAAGGGTGCTCTTCACTGGGGATCTGATCTTCGCCGGGAGCATCGGGCGGACGGACTTCCCCGGAAGCGATCCCCACGCGATGGCCCGCTCGCTCCAGCGCATCTTAGAGCTTCCCGGAGACTACACGATCTACCCCGGACACGGACCGGTAACGAAGTTGTCCATCGAACGATGGACGAACCCGTTCTTGCAAGACCTCATCCCTAACCCCTCTCCCTAGTAGGGAGAGGGATGGGGTGAGGGTGGAGGTCCCCGATGGCCGAGCGCGACGTTTTAGAACAGATCCGAGAGCGCGCCGACTTTGTCGAGATCGTCTCGCGCTATGTAGCTCTGAAAAAATCGGGCAAGAACTATATCGGTCCATGCCCGTTTCACGCCGACAAGACCCCCAGTTTTACCGTCAGCCCGGAGAAAAAACTCTTTCACTGTTTTGGCTGCGGCGCGGGCGGCGATCTCTTTCAGTTCGTGATGAAGATCGAGAAGCTCGAATTCTCGGAAGCTGTAGAACGTCTGGCGCAGCAGCTTGGGGTGCCCTTGGGACGACGTGCCGGCTCCCCGCTGCAGAAGCTCAAAGCGCTCAACGAGCGCGTGGCGGCGTTCTATCAGACGAATTTGGTCAGCCCCGCCGGCGCCAAGGCCCGCGACTATCTCAAACAGCGCGGCTTCACCAAAGAGACGATAGAAAAATTTCAGCTGGGCTACGCCCTACCCCGCTGGGACGATCTCATTAAGACTTTCCCTAAAGAGATCGAAGCCCTGATCACCGTGGGGCTGGTGCTTCGCACGGCTGAGGGGAAGCTTTACGATCGCTTTCGCGACCGGCTGATCTTCCCCATCTGGTCGCTGACGGGGGAGATGATCGGCTTTGCCGGGCGGACGCTGGGCGACGAAGAACCTAAATATCTGAATATCGCCAACACGCCGCTCTTTGAGAAGGGCACGGTGCTCTACGGGCTGAACTTCGCGCGCGAGGCGGCGCGCCAACGCGATCTCTTCGTCTTAGTCGAGGGCTATACCGACGTGATCAGCGCCCATCAGAGTGGGATCGAGAACGTGGTAGCGGGCATGGGCACGGCGCTCACGAGCGCGCAGGCTCAACTGCTCAAGCGCTTTGCGTCAAGAGTGGTCTTAGCCTACGATCGCGACGCTGCCGGGCGGGCGGCCACTCTGCGCGGCATGGCCAACTTGCGCAACGCCGGGATAGAAGTCTCGGTCGCCCTGCTCCCCGATGGCTTCGACCCCGATGGGTTCTTACGAGCACACGGGGCCGAGAAATTTGTCCGGCTCTTAGATCGTTCTGTTCCGTTTTATGAGTTCTATCTGTCCGCGCTCTGGGAGGAGCACGACCCCAAGACCGTGACGGGGAAAGAGCGCATTTTGCAGAATCTGAGAGAATTTCTACCCACGCTCTCCAGCACCGCGCTGCGCTACGAGATCATCCGTGAGGTGGCGCGGGTGCTCCATTTACCGGAGGAGGAGGTCGCGCGGGCCGTGAAAGCGGTCAAGCCAGCCGGTATAATAAGCCCGCCTTCGGCCCCCGCATGGGAGCACGAAGAGCACGTGCTCTACTTGGTGCTGCAAGGGGATCTGAAGATCTCTGAGCTGAGAGACATCGTCTCGGTAGAGGACTTCACCCGCTACCCGGAGATCGCACGCGCGCTCTGGGAGCTGGGGGAAGGGTGGACGCTAGAAGCGTTGCTGATGCGGCTGTCAGCCGAGGATCAAGCGACGGTGCGACGGCTGGTGCTGAGCCAGCCGCCGTGGCGGGAGGGCGAGCGCCCGCGAGCGCGGGTCGAAGCGCCCTTGCGGCTGCGACAGAGACGGATCGAGGAACGGATCGCGCGCCTGTGCGCGCAACTGCACACGGCCCAGCGCGCCGGCGATCACGAACGGGTGACCGCGCTTGAAGCGGAGCACTGGCAACTCGTCCAAGCACGACGAAGACTCCTCCAAGGGGGAAGGAGGATGCCGTGAGTCTCAACCGAGATATCATTACCAACGGGATGCCGGACGACGAGACGATCTACGCGATTCCCGAACTCTCCGAGGAAGAGCTAGAAGAACAGCTTGAGGAGGAACTCGACGAAGAACTGGAGGAGGAGGCTGAGCCTTTTGAGGAATCCTACGATCCCGTCAAGCTCTATCTCCAAGAGATCGGGAAGGTCTCGCTCTTGACGCGCGAGCAAGAGATCGAGCTGGCGCGGCGCGTCTCGTTGGGGGAGAAAGAGGCCCGCGATGCCCTGATCACCGCGAACTTGCGCTTGGTCGTCTCGATCGCCAAAAAATATATGGGACGTGGGCT
This sequence comes from Candidatus Bipolaricaulota bacterium, assembly GCA_025061735.1. Classification (GTDB taxonomy): domain Bacteria; phylum Bipolaricaulota; class Bipolaricaulia; order RBG-16-55-9; family DRXL01; genus SKYB132. The sequence goes on along the minus strand of JANXAU010000080.1, from coordinate 65,488 downwards.
ATCGTTCTTGGATCTCATTCAAGAGGGCAATCTGGGCCTGATGCGTGCGGTGGAGAAGTTCGACCCCAGCAAGGGCTTTAAGTTTAGCACCTACGCGACGTGGTGGATCCGTCAAGCGATCACGCGCGCCATCGCCGACCAGGCGCGCACGATCCGCGTGCCCGTCCACATGATGGAGTCGGTGCGGGAGCTGCAGCGCATCAAGAAAGAGCACCTCCACGAGTATGGGGCCTCTCCCGATCTGCAGATGCTCTCTCAGGAGTTGGGCCTGAGTGAGAAGCAGATCAAACAAGTGGAGAACCTCTCGCAGTATACGACGTCGTTGGAGCGGCCCGTCGGTGAGGACGAAGAGGATTCGTTAGGGGATTTCATCGAAGACAAGAACGCGCCCTCTCCTACCAAAGAGACCTACAAGATGTTCATGAACGAAGAGCTGGAGCATGCGCTCAATCAGCTCAACGAGCGCGAGCGAGAGATTCTCAAACTGCGCTACGGCCTAGAAGACGGGCACCCGCGCACGCTCAAGGACGTAGCCAAAGTCTTCAATATCACGCGTGAGCGCGTCCGCCAGATCGAGATCAAAGCGCTAGAGAAGCTCAAGCATCCCAATCGCAAAGAGGAGCTGCAACGGTTCCGACAGCTCTTGATGAGTGAAGAATGAGCGCGCTCTCCCGTTGATCTTAGGGCCGACGGCGGTCGGCAAGTCTCTCTTGGCCGTCGCGCTCGCCGAGCGCCTGAACGGCGAGATCGTCTCTGCTGATGCCCGCGCGATCTACAAAGGCTTAACTATCGGAACGGCCAAGCCCCCCTTAGAGCTGCGTCAGCGCGTCCGTCATCATCTGATAGATATCAAAGATCCCACCGAGCGCTACGACGTGATGGAGTTTCGACGCGACGCGCTGAGAGCCATAGAAGAGATTCGCGCGCGGGGGAAGCTGCCGATTGTCGTAGGCGGGAGCACGCTCTATATCTCTGTCTTGACGGGGACTTTCTTTGCAGGACCCAAGGCCGATCCTCAGCTCCGGCAGCGCTTGGAGTCTCAGTCCCAAGAGCAGTTGCGCCAACGTCTTGAAGAGATAGACCCCGAAGCCGCACGGCGTATCCATCCCAACGACAGGGTGCGCACGGTACGAGCGCTAGAAGTCTACGAGCTGACGGGGCTGCCCATCTCGCGCTGGCAGAGGGAGTCCAAAGTCCCATTCCCCTATAACTTTACGAAGATCGGGCTGACGCTCGACAGGCGCGTCTTATATGAGCGCATCAACGCGCGCGTGGACGCGATGATCGCGTCGGGCTTGTTGGAAGAAGCTAGAGCTTTGCGAGCGAAGCTCACCCCGGAGATGCCTGCGTATCGCACTATCGGGTACGAAGAGTTCTTCGAGTTTCTAGATGGGAAGATCTCTTATGAAGAAGCCGTGAGACTTATCAAGAAGCACTCGCGGGAGTACGCCAAGCGTCAATTGATCTATTTTAAGCGCGAGCCAGGAGTCTGGTGGATAGACGTGACGGGGAAGGCCACCGAAGACGTTCTCACCGAGGCGCTAGAAGTCATCCAGAGGCCGTCGGAGAAGAAGCTCGGTACTCTTGGAGGGCGAGCTTGAGAGCGCTAAGGGCCAAGAGCGCGCAGCGTGGACGACTCATCATCACCTCGCGTCCCACCCAAGCTGCGACGTCATCGGGAGAGAGGTTCTGAGCGTAGGAGAGAGTCTGTCCCTTCACGTGTTCGGTCAGGATCGAGGCCGAGGCTTGACTGACGGTACACCCCTCGCCTTCGAACGCGATCTCGGTGATCCGGCCGTCGGCACTGATCTTGAGATAGAGGGTCACAACATCTCCGCAGCCGGGATTGCCCCAGCTCATCTGCACATCTGGGTTTTCTAATCGCCCCCGATTGCGCGGGTGCTCGTAGTGATCCAAGAGCAACTCGATATAAGCTTGGCGATCCACCGTTACGGCTCTGCTCCCTTCTTGATCGGCACGTTCACCAAGTTGCCCCACTCTGTCCACGAGCCGTCGTAGTTCTTTACCCTCGGGTAGCCCAACAGATACGTGAGCACGAACCATGTGTGGGAGCTGCGCTCCCCGATGCGGCAATAGGCGATGACGTCTTTGGTGGGAGTGATTCCATAGCTCTCGTAGAGTCTTCGCAATTCTTCAACGGGCTTAAAGGTGCTGTTGTCAGGATTGACGGCTTGAGCCCAAGGGATGTTCAAAGCCCCAGGGATATGTCCTCCTCGCTGGGCGCCTTCTTGCGGGTATTCGGGCATGTGAATCAGTTCGCCCGTGTACTCTTTGGGAGTCCGCACGTCGATCAAGACGCGATCGGGGCGCCCCAAGCTGGCCAGGACTTCGTCTCTGAAGGCGCGAATAGAAGCATCCGGGTCTTGGGCACGATAGGCGGTCTTGGGATAGCTCGGGATCTCTTTGGTGAGCGGGCGGCCTTCGTCTATCCATTTCTTGCGCCCGCCGTTCATGATTTTGAGCTTGGTGTCGTCGTGCCCAAAGTAACGAAAGAGCCAGAACGAATAGGCCGCGTACCAATTGTGTTTATCGCCGTAGAAGACAACCGTGGTATCGTTGGCGATGCCGCGCTCGCTCATGAGCCGCTCAAATTGCTCTTTGGTGAGGAAGTCTCTTCGGGTAGGATGCTGCAAATCCGTGAACCAATCTATCTTGACCGCGCCGGGGATGTGGCCCTGCTCATAGAGCAACACGTCCTCGTCCGACTCCACGATCCGCACGCCCGGATCGTGGAGGTGCTCCGCGACCCAATCGGTCTCGACCAAGACGTCGGGACGAGCATAGGGCATGTGACGATCACCTCCCCTACTCGCATATCCGAGTAGGATCGAGACGATTATAAAAAAGCAGACTATTTTTGTCAAGTTTTAAGGGAGGCGATGCGGTGCAAGATCTCGCGGGCCAGCTGGCGCTTGGTCATGCACGGGAGTGTCTCGCTGCGCCCGTCGCGATAGAGCAGCGTTACGATATTCGTCTCGACTTCGGGACCGGCTCCCGGTGCCGTGATGTCATTGGCCACGACGAGATCTAAATTTTTCTCTTTTAATTTCTGGCGCGCGTGCTCGAGGAGCTTTTCGGTTTCCGCCGCAAAGCCTACGAGAATTTGGTCTTTCTTCTTGCGCCGGCCCAGCTCGGCGAGGATATCGGGGGTCTTCTCCAGGACTATGGTGAGTTCGCGAGCGCTCGATTTCTTGAGCTTCTGTGCGAAGGCTCTTTTCGGTCGCCAGTCGGCGACCGCCGCGGCCATGAGAATCAGATCGAATTCCGCAAAGCGCTCCAGCACGGCGTCTCGCATCTCTTGGGCGCTCTCGACGCGGACGCACTCGACCCCTGCAGGAGGCTCTAGCTGCGTCGGCCCGCTGATCAAACAGACCCTCTCCGCTCCCAAGTCGCGCGCTTGCTCGGCCAGAGCGTAGCCCATCTTCCCCGAGCTCTTGTTGGTGATGCAGCGCATCGGGTCAAGCATCTCGCGCGTCGGTCCCGCGGTCACCAGCACGCGCCGGCCCCGCAAGAGCGAGCGCTCCGTCAAGATCTCTTCAATCGCTTGGAGGATCTTCTCTTCCGAGGGGAAGCGCCCAATGCCCTGCCGGCCGCTGGCCAAGCGCCCGGTCTCTGGCTCCAGAAAGCGATAGCCCAGTTCTGAGAGTCTCTTGCGGTTCTCTTGCAAGAGGGGGTTGGTGTACATCTGGGATTCCATCGCGGGGACGACCAGGACGGGGGCGCGGGTCGCGGCGAGGGTCGTGGTGAGGAAGTCATCGGCGATGCCGTGCGCCAGCTTCCCAATAATATTATATGTGGCGGGCATCAAGACAAAAAGATCGGCCGTATGGGCCAGCTCGACGTGCGCGAGGGGATCGTCTCGAAACAGATCGGTGAAGACTCGGCGGTGCGAGAGAGACTCCAACGTCAGGGGCGTGACGAACCGACACGCCGCGCGGGTCATGATCACCTGGACATCGGCACCAGACTGCGCAAGCTTGCTGACAATATACGCTGCTTTGTACGCAGCGATCCCGCCGCAGATCCCCACGACGATCTTCTTGCCTCGACAAGCGTCCATCGCTGAGAAGCATAACGACTCCGACGGGCAAAGTCAACAGCGTTGGAGTAGAATAAAGAGACTCTTACTTCAGAAAGGGGTCGTGGGTATGCGCATCGCTCTGGTGGGTGTCTCGTTGGCCGCGCTCAGCTTGGTCGGCCCGCTCGCACCGTCTCTCTACGCTCAGCCGCCGACCCAAACGCAGCCGCCTGTCGAAGTCGTCTTCCCCGGCGACGCCAAGTTCTCCGAGATCGAGAGCAAATTCCGGGAGAAGACCAAAGTCTCCTCCTGGACGGAAGAGTTCCAGAAACGCCAGGTCTTGGGCCAAGTCCGCGCCAGCAACGGCATCACCGGGACGATCTTCACCGAAGCCCTGGGTTTGATGGTCTTGCTGGCCAACCAAGTGCCCTATATCGTCTACGGGACGATCTCGATCCCCCAAGGCGCCAAGCTCGCTCAGAGAGACTTCTCTGGGAACTACGGGATCGTCGTGATCGCCGATCCGTTCGTCGCGGCGCTCTTGGACATCCCCACCGGGAATATCGGAGCGTTTGTGACGCTGCCCGCCCAAGTCACTACCGTCCCGTTGTTCCCCTTCCCCATCGTGACTCCCTTCGTGGGCCCGTTGGGGATCTTTCAGGTGCTCGTCTCGCTCATCACCGTTGCTGCACCTCAAGCGCCGCCGGCGCCTCCGTCCCCGCAGGCGCCCCAAGCCCCGGCTCCTACGTGCCCGCAAGACCTGCCTAACAAGAGCGACGTGAACGTTTCTCTCAACACACCGGCGACGATTGCGACCGTCTCCGATGCTGCAAAGCTCTTTGAGATCGGCGTCGCGCCGCCCAGTTTTCTCACCGTGCAGTCGTTTGCGCCGTCTTTGCAGTACTCGTTCACGACGGCTTTCTTCAGACGAATCGGGATCATCATTGGGCCGGGGAGCCAGCAGATCCCCCTCACCCCAGAGATCCCCTTTGTGCTCTTTGTGACCAGTGGGCCAAAATCGGCGTGCTTGCAAGCGACGCCCAAGCTCGTCAACGGCGTTCTCACGATTGTAGGCACAATCAGCACGAACTAAATCTATGGGAGCCAAGACGATGTCCCCGTTGGTCGGCGTGATCATGGGATCGAAGTCCGACTGGGAGACGTTGCAATACGCCGCCGAGACTTTAGAGAAGCTTGGGGTTCCCTACGAAGTGCGGGTGGTCTCGGCGCATCGCACGCCCGATCTGCTCTTTGAGTACGCCGCTACGGCAGAGCAACGAGGGATCGAAGTGATCATTGCGGGAGCGGGAGGGGCGGCGCATCTGCCGGGGATGACCGCGTCGAAGACGCTCTTGCCTGTCTTGGGCGTGCCCGTCTTGTCGCCGCTTCAGGGCCTAGATTCGCTCTTCTCTATTGTGCAGATGCCCGCGGGCGTTCCCGTAGGCACGCTCGCCATTGGGAAGGCCGGGGCGATCAACGCAGCGCTCTTAGCGACGGCGATCTTGGCCAACAAGTACCCAGAGTATCGCGAAGCTTTGCGAAGATATCGCGAGGCGCAGACGAAAGACGTGCTGGATCATCCCGATCCGCGACAGCTATGAGAGTGGGGATTCTCGGCGGCGGGCAACTGGGCCGAATGCTGGCCATCGCGGGGCTGCCCCTGGGTGTGCGTTGCTGGGTGCTCGATCCCTCCCCAGAGGCCCCAGCCCGCGCAGTCGCTACCCATATCTGCGCTGACTATCGCGATCGCAGCGCTCTCGAGCAGCTTGTCCAAGCTGTTGACGTCATCACATATGAGTTTGAGAACGTCCCCGTCGAGAGCGCCCGAGCGCTCGCTGAGCTTCGGCCCGTCTATCCTCCCCCGCGCGCGCTCGCAATCGCCCAAGACCGCCTCAGCGAGAAGACGTTCTTTCAGAGCCTAGGGATTCCCACGCCGCGCTTCGAGCGCGTTGACACTCTGGAAGACTTGCGCAACGCTGTTGCAGAGCTTGGGCTGCCCGCTCTGCTCAAGACGCGACGTGGCGGCTACGACGGCAAGGGGCAGTATCTCATGCGCGGTTCAGACGATATCGAGCGCGCCTGGGGCGCGCTCGGGGGAGTCCCGCTCATTCTCGAAGAGCATATTGCGTTTGAGCGCGAGCTGTCTGTAATAGCCGTGCGCTCGCGCGCGGGGGAATGCGCCTTCTACCCGTTGATAGAGAACCACCATCGGGAGGGGATCTTGCGGCGCTCGCTGGCCCCCGCGCCCAAGACCTCGCCGGAGCGGCAAGCACGCGCCGAGCGCTACGCTCGCGCGATCTTAGAAGCTCTGAATTACGTGGGCGTGCTCGCCCTCGAACTCTTTGAGCATCACGGGAATCTTCTGGCCAACGAGATGGCCCCCAGAGTCCACAACTCCGGACACTGGACGATCGAAGGTGCGGTCACGAGCCAGTTTGAGAATCACCTGAGAGCTATAGGGGGCTGGCCCTTGGGGACCACGGATTCACGAGGGCACTGCGCGATGATCAACCTGATCGGGACGACGCCCTCCAGCGAAGCCGTGCTGAAGATCCCCGGCGCGCATCTGCATCTGTACGGCAAAAGCCCAAGACCAGGGCGCAAATTGGGACATATTACGCTCTGCGAGCCCTCCGAAGAACTGCTCGCTCAAAAGCTTGCCCAAGCTCAAGCGCTTCTGGACTCCGGAACGCCAGCGGAGGAATAATGATGGAGCTTCGGATCGAAAACCTGCACAAGAGCTTTCCCCACGAAGCTGGTCAAAGTCCTAGAAGACGTCTGCTTGGAAGCGACTTCGGGAGAGTTCGTAGCTATTCTTGGGCCTTCGGGCTGCGGCAAGACAACGCTGTTGAACATTCTCGCCGGACTGATCGAGCCAGACAGCGGCACGCTTCTGCTCGGCACCCAGCGGGTGCCCCACTATCGCGAGCATATTGCTTATATGCAGCAGAAAGACCTGCTCCTGCCCTGGCGCAACGTGCTCGACAACGCGATATTGGGCTTGGAACTCCAAGGACTTCCCCGCCAACAAGCGCACGCCCAAGCCCAAGCGCTGCTGGAGCGCTTCGGCTTAGGGGGATTCGAACGGGCCTATCCCCATCAGCTCTCCGGGGGGATGCGCCAGCGCGTGGCCCTAGTGCGTACGCTGTTACTGCAGAAGCCAATCTGGCTTCTCGACGAACCCTTTGGAGCCCTCGACGCGATGACTCGCTCCCAGCTCCATCGCTATCTGCTGCAAGCGTGGCACGACCAGGAGACGATTGCGCTCTTTGTGACCCATGACATCGAAGAGGCCCTGGTGCTCGCGGATGGAGCGGTGGGATTGGGCTTTGGGATCTCGGTGCTCGGGGGCTTGGCGTTGGAAGCCACGCGCTGGCAGATCCTCCGCAAGCTCCGCCTCCCCGCGGCCCTGCCCTTCATCTTCTCTGGGGTCAAGCTCAGAAGGCCCTCTTTAAGCGTTAGTCTCCGAGGCTCGATGGAGGCGATAGAGCGCAAGGATCAGCACGATCACGACCGCTCCGTACACCCACCACGGATAGCTCGCGCCTAGAATCAGGTGTTGAGGACTCCACGAGGGATTAGACGCCCACCATAGGCCCGTCTCGATCGTCGCCCAAAAGTTGGTGACCATATGCGCGACAATGGCTGGGTAGATGCTCTGGGTGCGCACGACCAGATAGCCCAAGAAAAGCCCCATGACGCTGGCCATCAACACTTGCAACGGGATGACGTGGATCAGTCCGAAGAGGAGCGCCGTCAGCGTGACCGCTACGGTCGGGCGAAAGCGCGCGAGCAGCCCGCAGAGAACCATCCCGCGAAAGACTAATTCTTCACTGATCCCCGGTCCCACGCTAACGGCCAGCAGAAACGCGAGAAAGCCCTGGGCTTGCTCCAATCGGGATAGCTCTATCAGCTCAAAGAGCGCTTCGGAGAGGATTCCCGGAGGTAGAAGCCATGGCATCAGCTTCAGCAGAAGGGAGATCACCAGGCTGAGCGCCACCCCCAGGGCGATCACCGCGAGAGAGGCCCATAGATAGATCGAGCGAGAAGGAGTAGATCTTAAGCTCAACGTAGCTTCCAAATCGAACTTCATCCGACGCGCGAAGATCCAGACCAGCCAAAGCGAGACCAAAGCGCTCTTCAAGATCGAGATCGCGTGATAGAACTGCTTGGAGGACAAGGAGGCATAAGGGGGAGGGCTGCGCAGGATCAGGGCAAAGAGAAAGTCAGTGAGCGCGCTCACCAAGAGCCACAGGAGCAAGAAGCCGATGGCATGGCGTGGCTGAGGCTGCCGAAGTTCCCCATTCTCCAAGAGGACCACCGCGATGATCTCTCTGAGCTGTGGCTATTGTCGCGCAAGAGAGGGAGAAAAGCAAGTTCCCAGAGCTTATCAGCCCAACTGGCGCGGCTGAAGGCCTGCGCGGGCGCGAGCTGCCGCGAATAGGGACTAGGTCCGGCTCTTGACAGCCCCAGATCGTCCGTTTATAATAACGCATCGTCACTGAACCCAAGAAGAACAAGGTGATCGTCTATGAACGAAAAGCGCGTTCGTGATCGGCTTTGGCTCTTCTGATGTCTCCTCCATGACCGCCATCGTCTTCTCTGGCCTACAGCCCACCGGAACGCTGCACATCGGCAACTACTTCGGCGCTGTTCAGAATTTCGTCAAGCTTCAGACTCAATACAAGTGCTACTACGCCATCGTAGACTATCACGCGATTACCGTCGAGCACGACCCCGAGGAGCTGAGACGGAACACCCTAGAGATGGGAATGGATCTGTTGGCGTGTGGGCTTGATCCCCGCCAGTGCGTGCTCTTTGTGCAATCGCAAGTGCCGGAGCACACAGAGCTGGCGTGGATTTTGAGCGCCGTTACGTCCTACGGGGACTTGCAGCGCATGACGCAGTTTAAAGAGAAGGGCGAGGGCCAAGAGTTCGTCAGTTGCGGGCTGTTCACGTATCCCGTGCTGCAAGCCGCAGATATCTTGGCGTACAAGGCTTCTAAAGTGCCCGTCGGGGAAGACCAGGTGCAGCACATCGAGCTGACGCGGCGCATCGCGCGCCGATTCAACTCGCGCTTTGGCGAGACCTTCCCCGAACCCGAGGTGCTGCTCTCCGAGGCCCTGCGCATCATGTCGCCGGCGGAGCCAACCCGCAAGATGAGCAAATCGCTGGGGCCAAAGCACTATATCGCCATCACCGAATCAGAAGATTCAATTCGTGAGAAGATCAAGACCGCCGTCACGGACATTGGGCCGCGCCCCGATACCAACGAGAAGAGTCCGGGGGTGGCCAATCTCTTCTTGTTGTTGAAGCTGACCGCTCCCAAGGAGATCTACGATCAGTTTGAGGACGACTACGCGCGCGGGGTTTTAAAATACGAGCCGCTCAAGCGAGCCGTGGCGGACTATCTGGTCAAGACGTTGGAGCCGATTCGCGCGCGACGCGCTCAGCTCAAAGAAGCTGAAGTACGCGAGATCTTGATAGAAGGGGCGCGCACGGCGCGCGCCGTCGCGCGCCGGACGCTCGAAGAGGTGCGCGAGCGCATCGGCGTGGGGAGGGTCGTGTTATAACGCTTACCCAGCCGTTCCAGTGGTTGAGCGACTTTGACATTGGAGTGCTCTTTGATGACGGGCTCTCCCCTCAAGAGCGCTTCCGGCGGCGCTTGAGCCTCCTTGCCGAAGTGCCGAGAGCGTTGAACGTTCCGCACGTGGACGTTGCGGTGTTAAACGAGGCTTCGCCTGCGCTGCGCTTCAAAGTCATCCAATATGGGAGGGTCCTCTACAACCAAGACGAAACAGTACGGGTGCGCTTTGAAGCCAAGACCCTCCGCGAGTACCTCGATACGCGGCCTCTTCGAGATCTCTATCGTCAGCGGCTCTTCGAGGCCATCACAGCGGGACGGTTCTATGATTGACGAGGAGATCGTCGCGGTGCGGATCGCGAAGATTCGCGACTATGCGCGTTTGCTGGCGAAACTTTTGCAAACTCCCAAAGACCAGTGAAGCTATGGTGCGATTTTTACAAGATTCCCAAGCCTCTCGTTAAGCACACACCTAGCAGTAGTAAGTGCAAGCCTAACGGGAGATCACCAACTTCTGTCGCTCGGTCTGTATCATCTGAATCGTATTGGTCTGCTGGGAGGCCGTGAAAAACCCATAGACCCAGTAAGTCCCCGCTCGCACGGGATAGCCTTCATTATCGAATTGATCCCACGTTGCTGGGTACTCCCGCACCTCACCGGGCTGTAGCGTCAAAATGTTGTAGTAATTGTCCGGGGGCGGGTGGGGGTGGAGGAGAAATCTCCCATAATAGTCAGCCCAGCTCCAGATCACTCTCCCGTCCAGGGTCGTCACTACAAAATCTGGATAAGGAGAGAGCAGCGTCAGGGGGCAGTCGCTGGGGTTTTGGATCTTGAGCTTCAGGGAGAGGCTCTCGCCGACGCGAGCGTGAGCGGGGGCGTCTAGAGAGACTCGCAAGGGCAGCTCCGGCGCAATCCAAAGGCAGTAACGCTCGGTAGGCTCTGCGCTAGGCTCAACGTTGAGAAAGCCCTCCACACAATAATAGCCCGGCTTGATAGGAACGCCCGCGTTGTCCCGCAGGTCCCACTCTACCAAGAATTCTAGCTCCTCCAGCGGCTCCAGCCTCTTGAGTTCGGCGATCTTCTGGATCACTTGACCGTACGAGAAGCGCCAGACCTCTTGCCCCTGCGGCCAGCCTGACGTAGCCACCGCGACATCGTAAGCCGGGCGCCCTAAGAGCGTCAGTTCGATAGCTCTATCGGTGACGTTGCGCAGCTTGAGCGTGATCGGCAAGGGCTGACCCATCTTCCAATAGCCTTCATACCGACGACGATAGGGATGCCTATACGCGGGTATCTCCACGCTCAACCTCAATGGGGAACCATGCCAGATGAGAAGCTTCACCCTTTGAGAGAATAACGTGCGCGGCTGCGTGTAGAGCACCCCTTGCACCCAGTATTGCCCCACCGGCACGGGGAAGCCATCGTTGTCGCGCTGATCCCACACTGCACTATAATAACGCCATCTGTCCCAAGGAGAGAACTCGATCTCTTTGGGAAGAGCTTCTATGGTCTTATCGTGGGTCCAGCGCCAGACTTCTGTGCCGTCTTCGCGGGTGACGATGAAATCATAGGCGGGGCGCTGGCGCAGCGTCAGGATCTTAGTGCGGCCACGGTTGACGAGAGCAAGCATCAGCGAGATGGGATCGCCTTGATCGGCTTGGGTTCTCCGAGCACGCCCTTCTACCGAGAGCGTGAGCATGAAATCCCCGATGACCACTCCCGGCCCCGACGGCAAGACCGTGCAGCCCACCAGCGCAAGAGCTAAGAACGCGATCAAGCCAAGAAGCTTCATCGGATCACCTCCCCTTCGTAGAGAAGGGATCTACGGCATCGCGCAGCGCGTCGCCCATGAAGTTAAACGCCAGCACCGCGACGATAATAAAGAACCCGGGGATCATCAGCCACGGATGATAAGTTAAATTCGAGATCGTGTTGTCGGTGAACTGATTGAGCAGTTGCCCCCAACTGGTCATCGGGTCTCGGATGCCAAAGCCCAAGAAGCTCAGCGCGGCTTCGGCCAAGATCAAGCCGGGGATGCTGAGCGTCGCCGTGACGATCAAGAAGCTCATCGTATTGGGGAGCAGGTGCGTGAAGATAATACGGGCGTCGCTGGCTCCGACGGCTTTAGCCGCTAGGGAGAACTCTTGCTCACGCAGCGCCAAGAAGAGCCCACGCAGCGCCCGCGCCGTCCCGCCCCACCCCAAAATAGACAAGATCATAATAATCAACAAGAACGAGACCGCTGGAGGCAACCCCGGAGGCAAGATCGCCGCCAGAGCCAAGAGCAAGGGCAACCCGGGGAACGAATTCAAGACTTCAATCAGTCTCTGAATGAAGACGTCCAGCCCGCCCCCATAGTAGCCCGAAATCCCCCCAAAGACGATCGCCAGGCTCAAGCTGATAAGAAGCGCCAGCGGCCCGATCGAGAGCGAGACCCACCCCCCGATCAGCGTGCGCGAGAAGAGATCGCGCCCAACGTCATCGGTGCCGAAGAGAAAGATCTGCCCCGGCGAGTTGAGATCGCGCTCCCCCGTGCCAAAGAGATGGATATCCGTTGGGAAGAGCCACAAGAAGAGATACGGGTCACCGGAGACGAAGAACTTGATGGGATAGACGCGCTCGCGGTCTTCTCGGTAGATCCAACGGCCTCGGGGATCGCGCTCGCGCTTCAGCCCATACACGAAGGGCCAAGTCAGACGCCCTTCCTTGTCGAAGAAGTGGATCTGCGTGGGAGGCGCGTAAGCGAAGCGCCGTCGCTGGGTGGCGTAGTCGTAGGGGGCGATGAAGTGCGAGAAGATCGTCAGGAGCGTCAGAATGACGATGATCGCGCCGCCGAGTGCCCCCAGCCGATGGCGCCGGAAGCGTCGCCAGATGAGCTGGCTCTGGCTGACGGGCTTGGTCGTTAGCAGCCGTTCTTCTTGGTCGCGGCGTTCTTCGGCCGTGGTTGCAGAAGTCTCAGTCATAGCGAATGCGCGGATCGGCCCATGCAAGCATGATATCAGCCAAGAGATTGCCCAACAGCAGCAAGACAGCAAAGAACATCAAGAGCGTCTGGACGAGATAGTCATCATAAGCGCGCAGCCCGTCGTAGAAGAGCCGCTCGACGGTGGGGAAGTTCAAGACGATCGCTGTAATCAACGCGCCGCTGATAAGTCCAGGCAGGCTCTGCCCGAAGATCGTGATCATCACGTTGAGCGCGTTGCGCACCGCGTGTTTATAAATGACAACGCTCTCTTTGAGGCCCTTGGCCCGTGCGGTCATAATATACTGAGAGTTGAGAATATCGAGGAGTTGCCCGCGCATCACGCGCATCAAGCTTGCAATCGAAGACGAGCCAATGACCAGCACGGCGGGCCACAGATGCCACAGGTAGTCGAGCCATTTGGTCAGCGTCCAGTCCCACGGCCACGGCGAGCCGGCCATGTGCGCTTGGGTGAACAGCCCGCCCACCGAAGCGCCGGGATTGCCCGGACAGAAGAACCCCCACCCCCAGCCACAGAACGTCGGGATGACCGAGATCACAAGCCAGTACATCAGCACGAGAGCGAGAAAGAAGTTGGGGATCGAAAGCCCCGCGAAGCCCAAGAGCGTGAAGATATTGTCACCCAACGAGTACTGTCGCGTCGCCGAGTAGATCCCCAAGGGGAGTGAGATCAGCCACGCGAAGAGAAACGTAGGGATCGTGACGAGCAGCGTTAAGGGCAAGCGCTCCCAGAAGAGCGTAGCCACGGGCTGGTTGGTCTCGAACGAGAACCCAAAATCGGGGTTCCAGTGGATAAAGGGGAAGCCGTGCACGAACGGGAATTGACTGTTTATAGAGAACTGGAAAGACCAGACTTGCCACTGTTGCCCTGTGCGAGGGTCGGTGCTCTGGCTCTCCCAGATGACCCCCTTGAGCCAGCGCCAGTAGCGATCCAAGCAGCCCTGCCACTGCCATTCGAGGGGTTCGCAGGGGGTCTCTAGGCCCAAGTGCTTGGCGATGCTCTGCAGCGTCTCTTGGGAGATGCGCTCGTTCAGCTTGTATTTGGTGAGAAAATCCCCCGGGGCGAGCTGGACGACGAAGAACGCCACCAGCGAGATAATCAAGAGCGTCGGGAGCATGTAGATCAGACGCCGCAGGATGTAGTTGAGCATAAGTATCTCTCTGGGAGGCCCTCACCCCGCCCTGCGAGCACCCCCCTCTCCCGTCGGCCACTACGGGAGGGGGGCCGGGGGTGAGGGCCTTATCTATTTCGCATTCCGTCGTTGCTCGTCCTTCCACCAAAGCTGATCAGCAAAAGCCAACACGCTGAAGTTGGGCTTGAAATTGTCGTTGTTGCCCAGCGTTGCTTTGCTGGCGTAGATATACTGCTGATTGACCAGATAGATATACGGCAGATTCTCCGAGACGAGTCTCTGGAACTCTTTGTAGTACTCTTTGGCCTCCTCTTCATCGAAGGTTGTGGCGGCCAGATCGAAGAGTTCGTCCACGCGCTTCTCCCAGTCGGGAGGGTTCTCTTTGGAGGAGTAGCGCCAGAAGTGCAACCGCCCGTTGATCTTCCAGACGTTGGAGCCGTTGTTGGGTTCGGTGCCCCCGGTCAGCCCCAAGACCATCGCCTCGAAGGTCCCGTTGAAGAGCGTATCTACCAACGTGTTGAACTCGATGGAGCGCGCGTTGGCCTTGACCCCGATCTTGGCCAGGTCGTTCACCAAGACCGAGACGATCTTCTCGCGGATTTGGTTGCCCTGATTGGTCGTGAGCAAGAACTCTAGCTCCCGGTCGCGCTCCGGCGGGAGCTTGGAGAGATCGGCGATGCGGTCTTCGGGGTTGGCGAAGTTCTTCAAGAACTCATCAGTGATGTTGCGCACGCCGTCGTTGTCGATGTCTCTCAGCCCGATCTCGTCGAGCATCCGAGCGGCCTTCTCCAGGTCGTACTCGTACTTCGTGAACGACTCGCTCTTGTCGTAGAAGGGCGAGGGGATGCTGACGGGGCTCCACTGCGGGATAGCCAGACCGTTGAAGATGTTATTGATGATGGACTCTTTGTCTACGGCGTGAGCGATGGCGCGGCGGAACTGCAAGCTGCGAAAGACCGCTTGGAGCGCCTCGTAGAAGGGCTTGCCGGGGCCGGCCTTGGCCACGTCTTGATTGAACGCTAGATACGACTCGCCGAAGGTGGGGCCGCCACGCAACAGCTCGCGGTTGTTTACGAGATCTACACAGATCGTGTTCCCCGTGGGGAGTTCTTCGCAGTCCCGGTCTAGGTCTTGGATCTCTTGCATGAGCAAGGGCCAATCGCTAGGCCGGACTCCCAGCGTGTCTGTCTCGCCCGTCTTGAACTTCAAAAACGCCGTGTCCAAGTTCTGCACGACCAAGAAGACGAACTGATCCAAGTAGGGCAACTGCACGCCGTTGGGGTCTATCTTCCAATAATACGGATTGCGTTCTAAGACGACTTGTTGGTCGACGTCGTAGCGCACGAAGCGATAGGGGCCTAGCCCGACGATCTCTTCGGCGGGCGTGCCCAAGCCCCACGTCGTGTTGAAGAGCGTTGGGGGGACGCCCTCCCACTTGGTGGCTTGGGCGAACTCGACAGATTTTTGAATGTTGTCAACCGCTTGCTGGAGAAGATCAATGAGCTGGGCCTTCTCCTCGGGCACGGCATTCTTCAAAGCGTCCAGAGACTCGCGCACTGCTGCCGCCGCGCTCTGGGTTTTTTCTAGGTCTTTCGCGGCGATCGCGGCGCCCAGCGTTTGGAGTCTTCTCTCTAGCTCGCTGGCTCTCTCTGCAGAAATGCCCCGCAGCTCTTCGCGGTTCTCCTCTATGAGTTTCTTGGCGCCGTCGTAGTAGCCCTTGGCTCCCGGATTGAGCTTGGCGACTTTATCGGCGAGCTTGTGTTTGGGCAAGATCACAAAACCCAGCGAGTTCAAGATCGGACGGAAAGGCTTGGGCATGATCACTTTGACAGTGTAGTCGTCGAGCTTGACAAACTGCAGCGGCTGGCCTTCGACGTAGAGCAGATCACGTCCGGCCGAGCGCACGTCGGGATTGAAGTGCAGATCGTTGAACGTGAAGAGCACGTCGTCGGCGGTGAAGCAGCAGTGTCCATCGGACCAGCGAATCCCCCGGCGCAAGTGAAAGACGATCTCGCGGCGATCGTCGGAGATCTCCCACGAGTGGGCCAAGCCCTCCGTCGGCTTGTAATCCTCCCAGCGCGTCTCGACCAGCCCCGCGTGTAGCAGTCCCGTGACGTCGGTCGAGCTGGTCTCGTTCGCTACGACGGGGTTGAGGGTCTTTGGCCCGACGATCGTGCCGACCACGAGCTTGCCGCCCGGCAGCCCCGGCTCGCTCAGCCCTTCGGGTTGCGCGAGGACTTGGGCGTCGGGGGGGAGTTCGCCGCCGCGGGCGGGTTGGGCTTCGACGACCGTGAAGCGAATCTCCTGCCCGCCAACGGTAACGACGCGCTCGCCGGCCTTGTCAAACTCGGAGAGCCAAAAGTACAGATGCGTTGTAGCTCCGGCAGGCACCGTCGCTGTCTGCTTGTTGACGAACCCTCCATCCAAGAGCAGCGAGACCTCTTCGGAGACGGTCTTGTCAGGATGGGGGTTGCGCAGATAGAGCACGACGGCGAGTCGCCCGGTCTTGGGGACGATGCGATTGCTCGGGAAGATCGCTATTTGCGTGATCTGGAGTTCACCGGCGCGCCCGATCTCCGTGATTGGAGTTTTCTCTTCGGCACTCTCGGTCTTCTTCTCGGCTTCTTCTTTTTTCTCTTCTTTCTTTTCCGGAGGATTGGTAGACGTCTCGGGCGGCTTTGTCGTGGGAGGCACTCCCGGGCACCCGCTCAGACCTACCAACCCCGCTACCAACAGAATCGCTACGAGCCAGACGGAGAGTCTCTTGTGCATCGGTGTGGTCGTCTCCTTTCTATATCTGTATCATTCTGACTGAGCGCCGCGGAGAGTCTTCAGCTCCTTCGCTGCGCTCAGGGTGAGATTACTGCTTGCGTCGCGTTTCGTCCTTCCACCAGACGATGTCGGTCGCTCCCAAGATCTGACCGATCGTCTGCAGCGGGTTAAAGTGCTCGGTATTAGCTAGATCGATCTTGACGGCGTAGAGGAAGCGCTGGTTGACCGTGTAGATCAGCGGGAGGTTCTCCGAGACGAGCCGCTGAAATTCTCTGTAGTACTCTTTGGCCTCCTCTTCATCGAAGGTTGTGGCGGCCAGATCGAAGAGTTCGTCCACGCGCTTCTCCCAGTCGGGGGGGTTCTCTTTGGACGAGCGGCGCCAGAAGTGCAGGCCCCCGTCGGTGCGCCAGACGTTGGCGCCAAAGTGCGGGTCCACCCCGCCCGTCAGCCCGATGATGATCGCCTCGTACTTGGCGTTGGTGAGGTCGTTCACGAGCGCGTTGAAGTCTTTGGGGCGGAAGTTGGCCTTGACGCCGATCTTCTTGAAGTCGTCTACCAAGAGCGCGGCGGTCTTCTCGCGCAGCGTGTTGCCCTGGTTGGTGCTGAGCAGAAACTCTAGGGGTTTCCCGTCGGGGCGCAGGCGAATCCCCTCGCTGTTCTTTTGGGTCAGGCCCATCTCGTCCAAGAGTTTATTGGCTTTCTCTAAATCAAACTCATACGTCATAAACGTCTCGTCCTTGTCGTAGAAGGGCGAGAGCATGCTGACGGGGCTCCACTGGGGGAGCGCAAGGCCGTTATAGATATTGTCGATCATAGACTCTTTGTCCATGGCGTGGGCGAGGGCGCGCCGGAAGCGCACGTCCCGGAAGATCTCGCGCAGCACGGGGTCTTCGGCGTCTTGGTTGAGCACCAGAAAGAGCGTGCCGAAGCCCGGCCCTCCCAAGATCAGTCTCCGTTTGTTCTCCCGATCAAGACAGATGCGCGTCAGCTCGTCTTTGTCGTAGCAATCTTTGTCTAAATCTTTGACGCCCTCCATCAGGAGCGCCCAGTCGGCAGGGCGCGCGCCGAGTGTGTCAATCTCGCCCGTCTTGAACTTCAAGAACGCCGTGTCCAAGTGCTGCACGACCAAGAAGACAAACTGATCCAAATAGGGCAACTGCACGCCGTTTTGATCTACCTTCCAATAGTACGGGTTGCGCTCCAAGATGATCTGTTGATCTACGTCGTAGCGCACGAAGCGATAGGGGCCTAGCCCGACGATCTCTTCCGCAGGGGTGCCTATGCCCCAGGTGCTGTTGAAGAGTTCGGGCGAGACGCCCTCCCATTGGCCCGCTTCGGCAAACTCCAATGCTCTCTTGAGATCGTCTTGGGCCTTTTCTAGGGCTTGAGTGATCTTGGGATCGAGCTGCTCTTGCAACTCGAGGGCTTGGCGCAAGCCCGAGAAGGCCAATTGCGCCTTGGCGTAGAGATCGCGCGTCTTCTCTAAGTTCTTGGCGACTACAACAGCTTCTAGCTCGGCTAAGGCGCTCTCGAAGAGATCGAGCGGGGCCGCGGCGATCTCTCGGATCGGCTCGCGCACCGGCTCTAAGACTTTCTTCAAGCCGTCCAGATAGCCCTTGGCCCCCGGGTTGAGCTTGGCGACTTTGTCGGCGAGCTTGTGCTTGGGCATCACATAGATAGCCAGCGAACGAATAATCGGCCGGAAGGGTTCGGGCATGATCACTTTGAACGTCAAGTCGTCTATCTTCTCAACTTTTATATATTGATCTTTGATCTTGAAGACGTCGCGGTCGTCGGTGTTGACGTCGGGGTTGAAGATCAAGTCGTTAAACGTGAAGACGACGTCGTCGGCGCTGAGGCAGCAGTGTCCGTCGGACCACTTGATGCCCTTGCGCAAGTAGAAAGTGATTTCTCTTCTGTCGGGAGAGATCTCCCAGCGTTTGGCCAGGCCGGGTTCTTCTTTGGCGGTGATGGGGTTGATCTCGATGAGCGCCCCCAAGGGGCCGTGCAGCAGCCCCGTGACGTCGGTGGTGCTGGTCTCTTGGGCGACGACGGGGTTGAAGGTCTTCGGTCCGGTGAGCGTGCCGACGACGACGCGTCCGCCGGGGATCCCCGGCTCGACCAGGCCCTCGTTGGGGCCGATCACTTTGGGTTCTGGGGGGATTTCTCCCAAGCGTCCGGGGATGGGCGTGGGGGTTGGAGTAGTCACGGGTTGGGGTGAGGGAGCGGGTTCGGTTTTTGGGGGTTCTGGTTCGGACTTGGCGGCGGGTGGCGTTGGCTCTGGAGACGACTTAGGAGTCGGTTCGGGGGCAGACGGTGCTGATGGCTGTTGGCCGATGGTCGTGGGCGATGGAGGTGGCTGTTGCTTCCAAGGTTCGGCAATCAGAATCAGCGCTGCGGCGACGACGACTAAAATCCCTAAGAGAATCCAAAAGCGTGTCTTGTCCGACACAAGCATCCCTCCCCTGCAGACTCTGTAGAGCCTGCAACTCGCTCTCTCAAGATTAGCATCTTTTGGGAGGCTCTTCAAATCGCGCGCGATCCCCTCGCTCACGCTCGATGCCCCCCAACCCAGCGGTCAGGGAACCGTGAGATGGCCAATCAACCGAAGAGCCGAAACGGTGTAGAGGCTAGAACCGATGCTCCGGCAGCCGCGTGTCAATCTTGAAGATTTTGTAGAGATAGTCGCGAGCGAGTAGCGCTGTTACCCCCACGTAGAACGCCAGACAGATTAAGAGCAATCCCAAAGGGGTCGTCCAGCCAACGCGATCGGCATAATAGAGAGCTGCCGTAACCAACCCAAACCGAAGGATGCGATCCTCGATGCCCATGCGCCCCGGCTGCGCCGGCTTCTCTTCACGCGGCGGCTCCCGCCGCAGCATCTCGTACTTGGGGCGCTCGATCTCCCGAAACTCGCCGCGCAAGACAGCTAAGCCCAATAAGACCAAGACCCCCAACCCCATCAAGATGCTCAGCCAATGGAGAGGATCCATACTCGCCTCCCTCCTCAGAGCCGCTGACCTTCACCCCAATCCCCTCTCCCTAAGCAGGGAGAGGGGATCAGGAGAAGCGCGAGCGGCTAGTGATCGTCCTTGAGCGATTTGATATACGCGATCAGGGCTTCGAGGTCCTCTTCGCTGATCTGCCCCTCGTAATTGGGCATGGACGCCTCATAGCCCTTGACGATCTTCGCGCTGGAGTTCAAGATGGACTCCCGCAGATAGGCCTCGTCGACGACCAGCGTCGTCTCCGAGCCGTCGGGCAGCACGACGGTCACTTCGTGCCCGAAGATGCCCTTCCACGTTGGGCCGACCCCCGCCGTGCCATCGGCGCTGTGACACGCCACGCAGCCCATGTTGGTCGCGACTTCCTTGCCGCGCGCGATCTTGACTTCCTCCTCGGTCGGTGCCGGAGGCGGTGCCGGTGGTGGCGTGGGTGCCGGTGGCGGCTCGGTCTTGGCGGCCGGCGGCGTTGGTTGCTGCGCCGGCTGCTGCGTGCCACCGCCGCCTCCACAGGCAGTCAGCGAGAGAACGGCTACGACAAGCAAAACCAACAACGACCCTTTACGTACGACCAATGGTCATCATCCTCCAAAAGCATATTCTAGCGCAAACTCTTGATATACTCAACCAAAGCGTCCAGGTCGCTCTCCGTGACGCGCTCAGCAAAGCTGGGCATCACGTTCGGAAACCCCTTGACGACCTTGGCGCTCGCCTGCGTGATCGACTCTCTGATATAAGCGCCATCGGCGATGACGCGCGTGGTCGTTCCATCGGGCAGGACGACTTCGACTTCGCGCTCCCATAGCCCTTTAAACGAAGGGCCGACGTTGGGGGAGCCGTCTAGGCTATGACAACCGACGCAGCCCAAGCTGCGATAGAGTTCTCGCCCCTTGGCGATCTTGGGGTCTTCGGTGGGCTTGGGGGTGGGAGCGACGCCCGCGCGCAGCTTCTGCGGATCGTTGCCCAAGCTCACCAGATACGCTGCTAAATCGCGCAGGTCCCTCTCGCTGAGATAGCGATAGCTGGGCATGACCGACTTGGGCTTAAATCTTCTGGGGTCTACCAAGTGATCGATCTGATACTGCATATCGGGGATCTTGCGCCCGATGACGGTCAAGTCTGGGCCGTCGCGCTGCGTGCCCAGCATGGTGAAGGGGTATCTCACAAAATCGCCCATTTGAGAAACTTCATTGGGGCGAGCGCCCTCGGCCCAGCCCGTCTTGAGGTCTTCCGGGCGCAGATAGAGCGTGTGACAGTACGTGCAGCCATTGGCCAAATAGACCAAATACCCCCGATAGGGTTCGCCAGACAGCCCAGAGCCCGCGGGGTCTTGCAGAATTTCACCGGGCTTCCAGTCCCACGCGCGCGCCGTCGCCGGAAGCTGCTGGGCTTGCTGGGCTGGGATGACATAGAGCACGAGCGTGAAGAGCGTCATAATGATCACCAAAGCCCCCAGGGCGTGATAGCTCAGAGTGGTCATCCGACCGGGGCGCATCTTCCCATACAGCGTCCAGAGCATAAATCCCACAATAGCCACCACGGCGAGGGCCACCAAGACCCAATAGATAGCGGGGGCTTCAGTTGGGGAGGGCCGGGGCTGATGCTCGTGCTGCGCCCAGCCGGGCAGCACCATCCACACCGCCAAGAGCGCGAGAGTTATGAAGCGCTTCATACGGTCACTCTCCTTGTGGCGGGCGCCGGAGCCGGCTCGGCCACTTCGTTCGTGCCCTCTTCAAACCTGGGGCCGACTCTCAACGAGCGCACGATCAGATACCCAAAGAGCAAGAAGCCCAACACGACCCCCGCGCCCATCAGCGTCCGGAAGAAGCGCGCCAGCCAGACTGCTGAGATCGTCTCATAGATCGTGTGATTCAACAGATTGACGCTCACCCCTGTCACTAGCCCCGAATGCGTGAAGGCCAAATAGAACAACGGGAAGACGACGGCCATGATCCAGAAGACCCAGCTCACCAGGGTTCTGCTGTAGAGCTGACGCCCCGTCACGCGCGGGAAGATATAGATAAGAGCTGCCATCCCGTAGCACGTAAACGCCCCAGTCAGCGCCAGGTGCGCGTGCGCCTGCACCCACTCGGTAAAGTGCACGAACCAGTTGACTGCATGGGTCGTCTGGAACGTCCCTTGAATGCACGTCAGCAGATAGTAGACCGTCCCGAAGACGGAGAATCTCAGCGGGAACGAATCGAAGACGCGGCGCCAGTTCTGGGCCGGGGTCGCCAGATGATTGACGACGACGGCCAAGACGGGGATGATCAGCAAGACCGAGCTGATGACGGAGAACTCGCCGATCCAGGTGGGCATAGGCATCTGCAAGAAGTGATGCAGTCCCGTGCCGGGGTAGAAAGCCATCAGCGTCCAGAAGCCGAGGATGCTGAGCCTATGAGAGTAAATCGGCTGTTGCGCTGCAATGGGGATCAGATAATAAGCGATGCCTATACCCAAGGGGGTAATAAACATCCCGACGGCGTTGTGCAGCCACCACGCGTGGATGATCTGATTCCCCAGGCCTGTGAACGCCAGCGTGAGGAAGTTCCCTACTAAGTATGTGATCGCCGTCGTGTACAGCCCGCCGAGCAAGTACCAGACAGAGACGTAGAGATGGGGGCGCTTGCGCGCCAGAACGGTGCGATGAACACTGAAGATGATCATTACAGCGGCGATCACGATCAGCAGATCTACCAAGAGCGGCGCTTCGGCGTACTCATAGGGCTGAATGGAGAGCAACGGATCGCCGACGATCCCCGCCCAGATGAGCGCCAGATCGAGCGCGACCGAAAGATTCCAGAGCCAGCCCGCCCAGTAAGCGACGCGCGCGTGTTGCAGCTCGACGTCGCAGAGCTTGGGGATGATAAAGAGAATCGCGGCGACGAAGCTCATGGCGATCCAGCCGTAGATCACCAGGTTCGTGTGAAAGATGCGGGCTTTGCTGTAAGAGAGGTTCAGATCTGCTAAAAAGTTGAGCGCGTCAGGCCAGAGAAACTGCAACGACATCAGCGCGCCGATGAGTGGCCCCAGCGCCAGCCACACGAGCGACGAGAAGAACCATAACTTGACCGCTTGCTTTTCTCTCTCTTGCACCCTCTTCACCTCCCTAAAGCCTCTACGGGCGCGTCACCGCGAACGGCGCGATGATAAACGCATAGATCAACCACGCAAGGATCGCCACCCAGATCCACCACGGAAAGCGCCCCTCTCCCTCGTGAATCTCCTTCATGCCTCACCCTCCTTTGTAGCCAACAGCAGACGTCAGCTAAATTAGCTAACCCCGGTCAGCTTCGTCAATGATCTAGATCAGTCTCACAATTGACTTGAATCACTACAGTTGCTATAATCTCAAGGGTTCTCTTCATGAGCGCTACGCTATTTCAACGGTTAGCCCTGATCACAACGGTTGTGACGTTTGGGCATCTGCTCTTTGGCAATATCGTGAGCGGCACCGATTCAGGGATGGGCTGCGGCCCGCACTGGCCCCTCTGCCAAGGCCATCTCTTTCCCCCGCTCGACGACCCGGCGCTGGTCATCGAGTGGACGCATCGGCTCTTCGCTGCGCTCTTGGGGATGCTCGTCTTGGCGACGACGATAGTCGCATGGAAGCGCGAGCGCCATCAGTTCGCGCTCTGCGCGACGGCTCTAGGATTAGTGATGGTCGTGGCGCTCTTAGGAGCGGTCACGGTCTGGCTCGAGCTGCCCAAAGAAGTCTCGACAACGCATTTGGCTCTGGGCTTGGGGGTCTTCGTGCTGCTGGTGGCCGTCACGGTGCGCGCTCAGCCGGCGCTCCGTTCAAGCTCGGATGATCGGCGGGTCTTCGTCTGGGCGCTGATGACGCTGATTGTGCTCTATGCGCAGAGCGTCTTGGGCGGGTATGTGCGCCACAGCAACGCCGGATTGGTGCTGCCCGTCTGGCCCTTTCTCTCGTTCTTTCCTAATCTCGCCGTTGGCGTCATCGCCCATCAATGGTCGCACCGCCTGTTGGCGCTGATCGTCGCGGCGTGGGTGGGCGTGACGGCGTGGCACGCGGGACGCGCGGGCTATCGCTTTATCGGTCTCTCTTCGGTGATCTTGGTGATCGCTCAGATTCTCTTGGGGGTGCTCACCGTAGAGACGCGCTTGCATCCGTTCGTAGCGATGCTGCACTTGGCTGGGGCGTTGGGGCTGTTAGCAGTTTTCGTAGTGTTGACGCTCCGAACGTGGCCGCAGCGCGTCTTGGCCTCTGAAGGAGTGGCCGCTCGTGACTGAGCTAGTTCTGTCGCAGAGTTCGCGTCAGGTCTTCTCGGACTATCTGAGCTTGACCAAGCCGCGTATTGCGCTCTTGGTCTTGGTCACGACGGCGGCGTCTTTTTGGGTAGCTTCGAAGGGCGCTCTTTCGCTCTCTCTCTTGATCGCGACGTTGGTGGGCACGGGGTTGGCGTCCGCAGCGGCGAGCGTCTTCAACTGCGTGCTCGATCGGGAGATAGACGCTCGGATGGAGCGCACGCGCCAGCGTCCGCTGGCCGCGGGGCGCTTGGGCGTTGTGCCCGCAATGCTCTTTGGAGTTGCGCTCACGCTGGGATCGTTTTTGATCTTAGCGCTGGGGGTCAATCTGTTGGCTGCGGGCTTGGCGCTTTTTGCTATTTTCTTTTACAGTGTCGTTTATACGCTTTGGCTCAAACGGACGTCGCCGTGGTGCACGGAGATCGGGGGGATGGCGGGGGCGATCCCGCCGGTCATCGGCTGGGCCGCGGCGACGGGACAAGTAGAAGCGCCGGCGCTGGTGCTCTTCGCGATTCTGTTCTTATGGCAGCCGCCGCACTTTTGGGCGCTGGCGCTCACGCGCGTCGAAGAGTATCGTCGAGCGGGGCTGCCCATCTTGCCCGTCGTCAAGGGCGAGCGCGTCACGCGCCGCCGGAGCTTGCTCTACGCGCTGGCGCTCGTGCCTACGAGTCTGGTGCTCTTCTATCCGTTGGGAGTGGTGGGATGGGGCTATGCGCTAGGGGCCGGTCTGTTGGGCGTGGGCTTTCTCTCTCTTAGTTGGCGGAGCTGGGCGCAGCCGAGCGCAGCTCACGATAAGAAGCTCTTCTTCTACTCGATGATCTATCTGGCGCTGCTCTTCTTGTTGGTTTTTCTGGCTCTGTAGGCTTCCGTAAGATAACCCAAATGCTCGTTGAGAAGAGATAAATGCGCTTGACAACCGTTATGTCATGCCGTGGACAAGCGTTTGTATAATGCGCTCAAAGGGCGCTTCCGATGGATTAGGTGGATCGAGGAGGCCATCTCATAAACGTGTAGGTGCCTGACTCTATGCAGCTCATCGAATGGATCCCAACGGCCAACGCGACGCTCAATCTGCTGAGCTTGCTGGCGCTCTCGGCGGGACTGTACTTCATCAAGCATGGCCGACGCGACCTGCACCAGCGCGCGATGCTCACGGCGTTTGCGCTCTCGGTGCTCTTCTTGGTGCTCTATCTGATCCGTTGGTCGCAGACGGGGCCAACGCCCTATCTGGGGCCGTTTCGCCCGCTCTATTTTGCGATCTTGTGGACCCACACGCCGTTGGCGGCTCTCACGCCCGTCTTGGCGATTCTCACCCTGCGCCGCGCCCTGCGTCAAGAGTTCGCTCAACATAAGAGATTAGCGCGCGTGACTTTTCCCATCTGGATCTACGTCTCGCTCACGGGGCTGATCATCTACGGGATGCTGCACTACTTACGTTGAGAGATGATCTGCGCGGGCTTGGCGTAGTAGCGCGTATCGCTCTCGACGTTTTGGAGAACCATCGTGCCGGGGCCGATCTCGCAGCGCGGGCCGATCAGCACGCCGGGCATGAGCATCGCGCTGATCCCAATATGCGTCTCCCGCCCGACGATCGCTCCCAATTTGTACAGACCGGTCTCGACGCGCTGACCCTTCACCGTCGGGCGGATCGTCCTGCGGTCGTTGCGCACGTTGGCCGTCACCGTGCCCGCGCCGATCTTCACAGACTCCCCAAAGATCGAATCCCCAAAATACCCCGAATGCGTCGAGCAGTTCTTCTGAAAGATCGAGCGGGCGACCTCGGCATGAGCGCCGATCACCGTGCCCTCTTCTAAGTTGGAGCAATCGCGCACGAGCGAACCCGTGCCAATCACGCAGCGATCCCCAATATAACACGGCCCTTTGATCACCGCGTGCTCTAAGACTCTCGTGTGCTCCCCGATCCAGACGGGGCCTTCTATGAGGGCGCTTTTGTGGATCTGCGCCGTCGGCGCGATCTTCTGCTCCGTGATCTCTCGCTCCATTAAGAGCTGCACCAACGGGAAGAGATCCCAAGGGTACTTCAGCGTCGGCGGCTCTTGGTCTATCTGCAAGACGCGCACCGAATGCGTGCGCATCATCGCTCTTAGAGTCTCTTCAAAAGCGTAGGGATGTTCTGGGGTCTGTCTATAGAAGTCAAAGAAGCTCTGAGATAAGAGATAGATTCCGGCGACGCGCGTGCGCGACGGCTCCGTCCCCGGCGCGGGTTTTTCGGTCAGATCTACAGCGCGATCCCCGTCGAGCTTGAGGATCCCGTACTCGTGAGGACGCTCGGTGGGGCAGCCCACCAAGACCGCGGGCGCGTCGTCGAACTCTATCAGTCGGGGAATCACGAGATCGCAGTTGATGTGCTGCGGGTTGAGCACCAAGAAGCGCTCGCGCAGGAGCGCTTGGGCGCAGCGCAGCGCGTCCCCCATGCCGCGTGGCTCTGGCTGCACGACATAAGAGAGCTTCACTCCCCAGCGCGAGCCATCGCCCAGCGCGCTCTCTAACGCGCGATCAGGCGACTGCACAATCACGATCTCTTCGATCTGGGCGCGCCTCAGCGCCGCGAGCGTGTGCGCGATAATCGGCCTCCCCAAGAGAGAGAACAAGCCCTTGTGCGAGTTTTCCGAGAGCGGCCAGAAGCGCGAAGACTCCCCCGCCGCCAGAATCACCGCTTGCATCGGTCAGGCTCCTTTCTTTTTGAGTATAATACAAAAAGTTCAGGCCCTCACTCTCGGTGAGGGCCTCCCCAAGGAGATTGCTATGAAGAAGCGAACTCTCATCCCTCTCTGGCTGCTAATTTTAATCTGGTGCTCTTGGGCGTCCCACGCCCTGCCCAACGAGATCGAGTACTCGATCGTCGCTCAGCTCGATGTCTCTAAGAACGTCATCGTCGCTACGCAGACCGTGCGCTTCACCAATCGCACGGGGACAGCGCTTTCTGAGCTGTACTTTCACGTCGTGCCGAATGCGTTTAAGCGCGGCGCGAACTCGAAGTACCAGCAAGACCTGCGCCGCGCGGGAGTCTCCCCCGACGCGATCTACGCCAACCCTCAAAGCGATGCGTTCTTGGAGGTCAAGAGCGTTCGCGCCAACTCCCAAGAGCTGACGTTCACGGTCAACGACACGCTGATGCGCGTCCCGTTGGCCCAGCCCTTGCCCGACGGCGCCACGCTCACGCTCCAGATGGACTTCGTCAATGATTTACTAGAAGCCTCGCCGCGCAACCTCTTCGCCGGCAGCCTCGCCGTGCGCAGCGGCCACCGCAACGGCACCTACACGATTGCGCTTTGGTACCCCAAGGTCGTCGTCTACGACGCCGACGAGGGCTGGAACTTGGATCTATACGGGCTGATCGGCGAGTTCTATGGTGACTTTGCGAACTACACCGTCGAGCTGCGCGTGCCGGCGGACTTCGTTGTGGGCAGTACGGGCGCGATCGTCGGTGAGACCGTCGTAGGCGATCAGAGGCTGCTCACGATCAGAGCAGAGCGCGTGCGCGACTTCGCGTGGGTGGCCAGTCGAGCCTATCGCGTGCAAGAGAGCGCTCTTTCAGAGAGCCTCAAGCTGCGCGTGCTCTCGCTGGGGCTTTCGATGAACGCCATCGCCACCGACGCGATGAACTTCTTCAGCGAGCGCTTCGGTCCCTATCTCTATCCCGTCATGACTGTCGCTCAAGTGACCGTCGGCGGTGGGATGGAGTATCCAGGGATCGTGATGATCGCCGGCGGCTCGGAGACGGAGATCGTGCACGAACTGGCGCACCAATGGTGGTACGCGATGGTGGGCAACGACGAGATGGACGAGGCCTGGCTCGACGAGGGCTTCACGACTTTTTCCGAAGAACTCTATCAGATCGAGCGCCGGGGACGCCCTTCTTCCGTGCGCAGTTCCTATGACTTTCGCGAGCCGGGGATCCCCGTGCTGACGCGCGCCGAGCGCTTTCCCACGCTCAGCCTCTACTTTCAGACCGTCTATACCAAAGGCTCTGGCATCTTATGGATGCTGCGGGGCGTCTTGGGTCGGGAGGTCTTCGATCGGGCGCTGCGCGAGTACTATCGGCGCTGGCGGCTCAAGAACGCGACAACTTCAGATTTTATCAGAGTCATCGAAGAGATCAGCGAGCGCAAGTTCGATCTCTTCTTTGACTTTTGGCTGCGCACGACGAAGACGCTCGATTTTGCGATCCCCGTGGCGACGGTCACGGCGCGTCCCGATGGGCAGTTTGAGACACGACTGACGCTGGTGCGTCAAGGGGAGCTGGCGGTGCCGGTGAGGGTCGTGCTGACGCTGCGCGACGGCAGCCAAGTAGAGACCCGTTGGCTCAACGAGCAGAGTTCGGAGATCGTGCTCTTCACCAGTCGGGTTGCGCCGCTGCACGCCGAGATCAACCCCGACCGTGACGTGCTCGAGGAGAACCGCGCGAACAACCGCTTGAGCTTCCCCGCGAATTCGCAGTAATCTGCGACCGCGATAGCGTATATCAAACCACTTGGCGTCAGATGGTCGGTGTGTGCTAGAATCAAAACTTGCGAGAGGAGGCGAGCGCCATGCGCATTATCTTTGTGATCGGGGCGGTCTTGGGGGTTGGGCTGGTCTTGTCTGTCGGGAGTGCAGCCCAGCAAGGCGAATGCTCTGTCACCGTGCAGGAATAGTGGGGGACTCGGCTCGTGTCACCGGCTCTGGAGTCACTATGGCCGATGGGGAGGTTGGCCTGAGGGTGAGCCATTCTGCTTTCGTTCAACTAGAGAAGCTCTCAATCTCCCAACAGCAGCTAGGAATCTTAATATGGGAGAGGGCACAAGTTCGGCTGAGCAACTCCAAGCTCTCGGAGAACTGGGTAGGCTTAGAGATCCAGGATGGCAACGTAAAGCTGCTCGACACAACTTTTGAGGCGAATCGAGTCGGCCTGGAGATCAGAGGTGGAGTCGTGACTGCAGAGCGCGTCACGATTACTCGCAGCCAGCGCGATGGGCTGATCGCTGCTGGTAAAGAAGCTGTTGTGTCTCTTGTAGCGAGCAAGCTCTCAGACAACGGCGTGCATCCCAACTGTCGGTGGGTCGCGTGGGTGTGCAATGGGCTGACGGTGCGAGAGGCAGCTCGCGTGTGGATGACGAACTCCGTCATTCAGGGCAATGCTGACTGGGGCATAGGGGCATGGAAGCGCGAGTGCGGCTACGAACGAGATCTCTTTGAAGGGCAAGTAACGTTGCTGGGCACCGTTCAGATCGAGGGCAACAACACGTCGGGGGAATCATAAAGGCGCGGGCAAGCCGGAAGGTCAAGTCTGCTTGCCTTGACAGAGCATAGGCGCAGCGATGATGTGCGAGTGTTGAGCGCACGTAGACAAGCTGCGCATCAATGCACGCGGCGCTCTCGGTTGGCCCAGTAGCGCTCGCGCAGAGCGCTCTTGAGGATCTTGCCCGTGCCGCTCTTGGGCAGCTCAGCAACAAACTCGACACTGCGTGGCACTTTGTACGAAGAGAGCAGAGCCTTGCAGTGCGCGATCACGTCGGCTTCCGACAGGCGCGCACCAGGACGAAGCACAACCAACGCTTTGATCGCTTCGCCCCAACGCTCATCGGGAACGCCGATCACCGCGGCTTCTAGTATATCTGGATGTTGATAGAGCACTGCTTCGACTTCGGTAGAATAGACGTTCTCGCCCCCGGTGATGATCATATCGTCTTTACGATCTACGATGTAGAGATAGCCCTCTGAATCTTGACGGGCCATGTCTTTGGTGTGATACCAGCCGCCGCGCAGAGCCTTCGCGGTCTCTTCGGGCTTCTTCCAATAGCCCTTCATGATGTTCGGCCCACGCACCACGATCTCGCCCACTTCCCCACGAGAGACGTCGCGATCATCGTCATTGACGATGCGCACATCTACTCCCAAGATGGGCCGGCCCGCCGAAGCTAAAAGTCTCTCGTCACCGCGCAGCGCCCGCTCGTGATCGTGCGCCGTCAGCACGCTGACCAACGGCGCGGCCTCGGTCATCCCATAGCCCTGCTGGAATCGGCACTTTAGCGTCTGCATCGCGCGCTTGAGCAGCTCCGGCGCGATGGGCGACGCCCCGTACAAAATCTGTTGAAGACTGCTCAGGTCGCTCCTCTCTATATCGGGAGAGTGAATCAGCATATTGATCATCGTGGGGACGAGCACCGTAGAGGTGACGCGATAGCGAGAGATGGCTCTCAGGACATCGGCGGGGTCGAACTTGGGGACGAACGCGTGCGTGCCGCCGTTCCACGTGACGGTATATGTCGCTGCGCCGTCGGCTAGATGAAACATGGGGGCCGCGTGCAGGTAGACGCTCTCGGCGTCGAATCGAATGGCGATCTGCGCGTGATAGGCGTTCATGACTAAATTTCTATGAGTGAGCATGACGCCCTTGGGTTCGCCGGTCGTTCCCGACGTATAAAACAGCCCAGCGAGATCGTCTTCGCTCACGTTCACAGAGGGCGGCGCGCTGGGGGAGCGCTGCAGCAGCTCTTCGTAAGAGATCATCCCCGTTGGGGGCGGCTCGTCGGAGGCGAAGAGAAAGTGCTGCACGCCAAAAGATTTGATCGGTTCTATAAATGGGCTTAAGTGTTGCGCCACGACAGCGTCGAGCATGAAGACTTTGGGATTGCAGTCTTGGAGCGCGTAGGCGAACTCTTTCGCGCCCCAGCGCACGTTCAGGGGCACGATCACATAGCCCCCAAGAGCCGTCGCGTAATAGATCTCCAAAAAGCGATGGCAATTGAGCATCAAGACAGCAATCCGGTCGCCTTTCTCTACCCCCAAGCTCGCTAGGCCGTTAGCGAGGCGGCAGACGCGCTCGGAGAACTCTTCGTAGGTGTGTTGAGTGGAGCCGCAGAGCGTTGCGAGGGCGCGAGGGTAGCGACGCAAGGCTTGGGAGAGTGTCTCTCTTAAGAGCAGCATGAGCGTTCATCCTCGCTTCTTAGGGGAGATCGTAGCGCACGAGCAGGGCGTCGTGCAAGTCCCCCTATCGCTTAGAAGATCACCCAGAGCAGATAGAGAAAGATCGCCGCGGGGATCGTCGCGGCGAGCGTGAACGGCAGCCCAATTCTCCCAAACTCCCGAAAGCCCAGAATATGCCCGCGCTGGCGCAATTGCCCCGCACCGACAATATTCGCCGAGGCCCCAATCGGCGTGATGTTTCCCCCTAAGCTCGCGGCTATTAGCAATCCAAAGAGCAGGGCTTCTTGTCCTGCCCCCGGCGCCGCCAGCTTCATCACCACCGGGATCATCGCCATCAGATACGGGATGTTATCTACAAACGCCGACACCAGCATAGACAACAAGATAATCACAACGTACGAGAGGAGCAAATCCTCCCCAAGCACCGACTTGAGCCACCCAGCAAAGAGATCAATCCACCCCTTCTCGACGAGCGCTCCGACGAGCGTGAAAACCCCCATCAGGAAGAACGCCGAGTCCCAGTCGAGTCTCTTGAGAATCTGCCAGGGCGTATCGGGGAAGCGCTCGCGATCGTTCCGGCCCACCAGCTCGTACCAGATCAAGCCGCCCGCTCCCCAGATCATACAGATCGCTCCTAGCCAGTCGTGCGCTTGCGCCGACGACGCCAGAGCCAGCGCCACGATCATCGTGGCCAGAAAGACCGTAGGCCCCCAGCTCATCACCCGCTCTTCCGCCACGAGCACCACGCGCCGATTCAGCTTGCGAAACGCCCAGTAGAGCACCGGCAGCGACGTGAGCGCCCCAAACTGAATGGCGAAGAAGACCCCAAGCCCCTGCCCTTTGTACCAGAAGAAATCGTTGAACGTCGCGTGAACGTACTCGGCGAAGATCATGCTCGCGGGGTCGCCGATGAGCGTCGCCGCTCCTTGGAGATTCGACGAGATCGTGACCCCGATGATCAGCGGGACGGGGCTGGTCTTGAGCTTCTCCGCGAGCGCAAACGCAATCGGCGCGACGATGAGAACAACAGCCACGTTCTCGGCGAAGATCGAGAGAAACCCCGAAAACGCACAGACTTTGACCATCGCCCAGCAGACGCTGCGCGACTTATTGACCAATCTCTCAGCGACAAAATGGGGCACGCGCGACCAGATGAATAAGTCGGCCAAGATAAGCGTGCCCACGAAGATCCCCATCACGTTCCAACTGATAAGAGATTCTTTGCCCGCTTCGCCGAAGAAGACCAGCATCGGCGAGACGACCCCCAAGAGCATCAAGAGAAGTGCGCCCCCACTGGCGACCCACGAGCGATGCTTGGGGAAGATCACAAAAAGCGCATAAGCCAACAGAAACAGAACGAGAGCGATATAGCGTTCCATTTTTTCTTAGTATTTAATTTTAGATACAAGAGCTGCTGCTGTCAAACGGGCTTTGGTTGCTTCACTTCTCAAATCTCGCGCTCCAAGACGGCAAGAAACGCCTCTTGAGGGATCTCGACCTTGCCAATCGCCGCGAGCCGTCGGCGCCCTTCTTTTTGCTTCTCCAAGAGCTTGAGCTTGCGCGTCACATCGCCCCCCGACATCCAGCCCGTGATGTCGTTGTGCCGAGCCGGGATCGTCTCTCGCGCCACGACGCGCTTGCCAATCGCCGCCTGAATCGGAATGGGGAACATCTGTGAGGGGATCTTCTCCTTGAGCTTCTGACAGAGCGCCTTCCCGACAGAATACGCTTGGTCGCGATGGACGATCACCGAGAGCGCATCTACCGGCTCTCGATTGACAAAGAGATTCAGCTTGACCAAATCTCCGGGACGATACCCAATCGGCTCGTAGTCCATCGAGGCGTAGCCCTGAGACCGCGACTTGAGCTTGTCATAGAAATCCGTGGCGATCTCGGCCAAGGGCAAGTCATAGTGAATCGCCACGCGCCCGTCGCTGAGAAAGTCCATCTCGCGGTACTCGCCGCGCCGTTGCTCTAATAGCTCCAAGATAGACCCCAAGAAGCGTTCAGGGGTGAGAATCTTGAGCCTGACGAACGGCTCGGCGACCTCGGCGATCTGGCCGGCGTCGGGGAATTTGCTGGGGTTGTCGCAGCGCAATCTCTCGCCGTTCTTGAGCGTAATCTGATACTCGACGCTGGGGGCCGTGACGACCAGGGGAATCTTGAACTCCCGCTCCAAGCGCTCTTGGACGATCTCGGCATGAAGCATCCCCAAAAACCCCACCCTAAAGCCCCGCCCCAGCGCCTCGGAGTGCTCCTCTTCAAAGCTAAACGACGCGTCGTTGAGGCTGAGCTTCTCCAGCGCGCCGCGCAGCGCTTCAAAATTCCCCGGATGGGTAGGATAGAGCCCGGCGAAGACCATCGGCTTTAAGGGCCGATAGCCGGGCAGAGGGGCGTCGCACGGGCGCGCGCGCTCCGTGATCGTGTCGCCAACACCGATCTCGCGCACGTCCTTGATCTTCGCCGTGAGATACCCGACGCTGCCGGGGCCAAGCGCGTCGCTCTTCTTCATCTCCGGCGTGAAGATCCCGACTTCTTCGACCGTAAACTCCGTCCCCCGGCCCATCATCTGGATCGTCATCCCCGGCTTCAAAATCCCATCTACAACGCGCACACAAGGGATCGCGAATTTATACGTCTCGTAGAACGAGTCGTAGATCAGCGCGCGCAAGGGGCGCTCTGCGCTTCCCGCAGGCGCAGGGATGCGCCGCACGATCGCCTCTAAGACTTCGTCAATCCCCCAGCCGAGCTTGGCGCTGATCTTGAGGGCCTCTTCTTTGGGAATCCCTAACTGATCTTCGATCTGCAGCTCGACGCGGGCTATGTCGGCTTCCTCCATGTCGATCTTGTTGATCACGGGGATAATCGTGAGCCTCTGCTCTTGGGCGAGATAGAAATTGGCCAGCGTCTGCGCTTGGATTCCTTGGGTCGCGTCAATGATCAAGAGCGCGCCCTCGCACGCGGCGAGGCTCTTGCTGACTTCATAGACGAAATCTACGTGGCCGGGGCAGTCTACTAGATTCAGATAGTAGAGCTGGCCATCGCGGGCGCGGTATGAAAACGAGCACGTCTTGGCCTTGATCGTGATGCCGCGCTCGCGCTCCAGGTCCATTCGATCTAGAAACTGATCGCGCATGAGGCGATCGGGGATCGCGCCGGTGCGCTCTAAGATCCTGTCGGCGAGCGTGGACTTGCCGTGATCGATATGCCCGATGATCGTGAAGTTGCGAATAGACTGGGGCTGGAGCATCAGAGAGCTTTTTGGACCTTGCCGGCCTTCAAGCAGCGCGTGCAGACGGTGATGCGCGCCTTGCGTCCACCGATGACGGCGTGCACCCGTTGCAGATTGGGCTTGAACGTGCGCTTATTGCGATTTCCCGCGAAGCTCACTTGATTCCCAAATGCCGTCGTCTTGCCACAAACCGCGCAAGCGGCCATAAGTCAATCACCTCGGTAACAGATCGTGCCAGCGCATCTGGTTGGGGCGCGTTGCGGCTGGCGAGCGCCCTATTATCGCAAAAAACCGAGCCGATCGCAAGTTATTTTGGTGGTTCGACTTTGATAGGCGCTGGGAACTGAAAGTCCGGCATGCGCTCCGGCCCCACTCGTCCCTTCCCGCCCTTGGCTTTGTCTTCTAGCGCTTTGAGCACCTTCTCCGGCGTGATCGGGATCTCGTCGATGCGGATCCCCAGCGCGTCATAAACGGCGTTAGCCACCGCGGGAATGACGGGACTTAAGGGGCCTTGGCCCGCCTCCTTGGCCCCGAAGGGGCCGTTGGGTTCGTCGGTGTAGATCAAGAACGTCTCGACGGGTGGCATCTCCTTGGTCGTCAGGCTCTTGTAATCCAACAACGACGGGATCTTGTGAATCCCTAGTCTGTTTCTGAACTCTTGCTCTTCCATGAGCACTTCGCCCAGGCCCATATAGACACTGCCCTCGACCTGCCCGATGACGAGCGTCTCGTTGATCGGACGCCCAATATCGTGCGCCAGCCAGATCTTCTCAACGTTGATCTGACCCGTTTCGGGATCGCACTCAACCTCGGCCACGCACGCCGAAAAGCTGTACGCCGGCGACGGCCCCACCCCAGAGCCTTTGTAGGTTCCCAATTTCTTCGGGGCCCAATAGCTCCCCGTCGCGGCGAGCGTCCCGAACTTGGCCTCGGCCAAGCGCGCGGCCTCGTCAAACGCAATAGATTTTGCAGGGTTCTCGCGGTCGTAGATCCGATGGTCGCGCGCGACGAGACGCTCCGTAGGGACACCAAGCTTCTCGCTCACGGCTTCAAAGAGCAGCTTCTTGAGCTTCTCGGCGGCTTGAATTGCGGCGTGGCCCATCATCATCGTCACGCGGCTTGAGTAGCTGCCCAGGTCAATGGGGGTCAGATCCGTATCGGCGGTCACGAGCGCGATCTCCTCAGGCCGCAAGCCCAAGACTTCCGCGACGAAGGTCGCCAGCATCGTGTTAGAGCCTTGGCCGATGTCTATCGCGCCCGAAAACGCGGTCACGCGCCCGGTGCGGTCTATCTTGAGATGCACTTCGGACTGGGGCATGTCGTTCCAATAGATGGGCAGGCCCGCGCCGCAGATATAGGTGCTGATCGCCAGGCCGACCCCCCTTCGACCCCCGCCCCTCTTTCTCTTCTTTTGATACCCTGAGGCCTCGACGACCTTCTCCAAGCACTCGCGCACGCCGTTGCTGTTGATCTTCAGCCAATTGACCGTGACGTGATGAGGGCCGGTGAGGTTGCGTCTGCGCATCTCGACGGGGTCGAGGCCCAGGTCTTCGGCGAGCTTGTCCATATGAATTTCGAGGGCGTAGCGGGGCTGCGGGGTGCCGTGGGCGCGCTTGGGGCCGCAGGGGGGCTTGTTGGTGAAGACGCGCACGGCTTCAAACTTATAGTGGGGAATCTTATAAGTGACGGGTTGCAAGGCCCCGGTGTAGTAGGTCGTGGCGACGCCGTAGCTGCCGTGGGCGCCGCCGTCGAGAAACGAACGAAAGTGCATGGCGGTGATCCTTCCGTCGCGCTTGACGCCGGTCTTGACCCACATCAAGACGGGATGCCGCCCGCGGTGGGTGTAGAAGACCTCGTCGCGCGTGAGGGTGATCTTCACGGGACGCCCGGTGAGCATGGCGAGCTTGGCGGCGCAGATCTCGTGGCTGAAGGGGTCGTCCTTGCCGCCGAAGCCGCCGCCTACGGGAGGAGCGATCACTCTAATCTTGCTTTCAGGCATTTGTAAGACTTTGGCCAAGGCGCGATGGACGTAGTGGGGCGTCTGGGTTGAACTCCAGAGGGTGATCTTTCCGTCGAGATCGTATTGGGCTAGACAAGCATGCTGTTCCATCGGCAGATGGGTGCTGCCCTGATAGAAGAAGAGATCTTCTCGGATGTATTCGGCTTCTTGGAAGCCCTCGTCGACGTTGCCGAACTCCAGCGCGACGACTTTGTGGAGGTTACCGCCCGCGCCGAAGTCTTCGTGAATCCGGACGTTCTGCTCTTTCAGGGCCTCTTCAATCGTCATGATCGCGGGGAGCTTTTGGTACTCGACTTCGATGAGTTCGCAGGCGCGTTCGGCGGTCTCTTCGTCAATCGCGGCGACCGCGGCGACGGGGTCGCCGACGTAGCGCACCTTGTCAACCGCTAAGGCGTGCTCGTCTTGGCTGGAGGGCATGATCCCAAACTTTATGGGCAGGTCTTTCCCCGTGATGACCGCGAAGACCCCCGGCAGCGCCAGCGCTTTGCTTGCATCAATACGAAGAATCTTGGCGTGAGGATGCGGGCTGCGCAAGAGCTTGCCGTAGAGCATTCGGGGCAGGCTGAGATCGTCGGCGTATTTGGTCTGCCCGGTGCACTTGGCCAAGCCGTCTACCTTGGGCAACGCTTTGCCCACCACCGCAAAATCTCCCGACATAGAGAGCCTCCCTCCTGCATAGTGTGTCCTATCTTACTCAAAGCGCGTGGGGGCAAGCAACACTCGGCGAGGGCTGTCAAAGAGCTTGCAGATACCCTCGGAGGGCAATAAAATAAACGCATCACCATAACCCCACCAAGCGGGATTGGCCGATCGGCAGGGAGGTCTTGTTATGAGAATTCTCATGATGATAGTTGTGGGCATCTTGCTTTTAGCCATCGCACCCAATACGTACGCGCAGCCCAAGGAGCAATCTGTTCCGCAGAGCAAACTGGAGTTGCGCTATGACTGGCTGTGGGGATGGCAATTCAAGAAGGACGGAAAATGGCGGAACGTTGGTCTATTTGCCAGCGAACTGCGCCGTGCGGTCAGCGACGTGGAAGAGGCCGTAGAGGTCATCAACGAGATCAATCTTATCTCTGCGGGATTATATCTGGCTGCTGCTGCGGGCGGTGTGCTCACTACGTTGAGTGTTCGGTGTGAGAGAGACCGTTCGGGGAAGGAGGATTGCGAGTATGGCCCTGGGTACCTGTTAGGAGTGCTCCTCAGCGGGGCCGGACATTTTGGCAAACAGATGATCCAAGGGATTTATTTTGACAGAGCGATACGAATTTATAACAAAGCTAAAGGGTTAGAATGAGATGGTAGCTCTGGCAAGCGAAGGGTACTTGTCTAGGGGTGGCCCAGCGCATATAATTTACGCGCTGTCACTCTGACACAGGAGGGAACCGAAGATGCCAACCTTGACCGACGAGGCCCTCAAGCAGAAGATCGCCGCGGGCTATCTCATCGAGCGCCCCGAAGAGATGACCGAACGCTACAAGAAAGCGCTCATTCAGATTCTCTTAGTCCAAGCCGACACCGAACTCATGAGCGCCCCGGCCTACTATATGGCGGCTTGCAAAGCCCCGTCTATCAACACCCGGCTCTCGGCTTACGCGATCATCCAAGACGAGCTGGGCCATGCTCATATCGCCTTCAGGCTTCTAGAAGACCTGGGGATGGACAAAGAATACTTGGTCTATGGGCGCAAGCCTCACGAGTTCAAAAACCCCTATGGGTTTGATCAGCCGTTGGAGAGCTGGGTCGAGCTGATCGTTGCCAACGCGTTCTTCGACCGCGCGGGGATTGTCTTGTTAGGCGATCCCTTCAAGCATACCAGCTACGGCCCATGGAAGCGCGCGCTCGCCAAGGTAGACAAAGAAGAGACGTTTCACCTAAGACACGGAGAGGTCTGGATGAAGCGCCTCTGCCAAGCCGGTGGCAAGATCAAAGAAGAGGTCCAGCGCGCCGTGGATTGGATGTTCCCGATGGGGGCCGAATGGTTCGGCCTGCCCGATCACATGAAGCGCCACAGCGATCAATTGGAGTACCGGCTGAAGGGCTATACCAACGATCAGTTGCGCCAGCAGTGGCTGAGCGCCGTGGTACCGTTGTGCGAGTCTTGCGGCGTGAGAGTTCCGGCGCACTTTGACCCCGAGAAGCAACAGTATGTGTTAGACTATCCCATCCCCGTGGAGTACGATCCCGAAAAGAAGCGCTGGCTCTTTGACAAGCCCATCAGTTGGGATCAGGCGTTTGAGCGCTGGAAGCGCCGCGGCCCCTATAACGAGCACTACGTCAAGATGATTCAGAGAGAGTATCAGAAGTTTATGGGTCTGCTCAACGGCTATGGTCAAGCCTGACGAAGCCCGCGTGTGGGAGGCGCTGCGCGACGTCACCGACCCGGAGATGCCCATCTCTCTCGTAGATATGGGGATGGTCTATGGCGTATGCGTGGAGGGGGATCGCGTGCGCGTGCAGTTGGGGCTGACGGCGACGGCCTGCCCGGCGATGGAGTTCATCTGCCAAGACGTGCGGGAGCGTTTGCAGCAAGAGGGCTTTGACCAGGTCGAGATCGAGTTCGTCTGGGACCCGCCCTGGACAAAAGAGAGGATGACCGAAGAGGGCAAGATCGCCCTGCGGCATTGGGGGGTCAGTGTCTGATGAGAAGAGATTTAAAAATTTATGACGTCTTTGCGCGCCAGCGGCGCAAAGACCCGCTGATGCACGTGGGCACCGTCACCGCTCCCAACGCCGACTTAGCGGCTGCCTACGCGCGCTCGATCTACAACGAAGAACCGTGGATCGAGATGCGCGTCGTCGCCCGGCAAGACGAGATCGCGGCAATTGAGTTAGAAGAGAGCTTCGCGTGAAGGAGCCAACGTGAACGAGTACAAATCCCCCAAAGAGTTGCCCCCCGAAGCCCAAGGGGCGCTCTTCGATCTCTTGTTGGTCTTGGCCGACAGCAAGCATCTCTTGGGCTTGCGCTATGGGGAGTGGCTCAGCGCACCGGCGCTCGAGGCCTCCATCGCCGCGGTCTCGATGGCCCAAGACGAGTTCGGTCACGCCCGGCTCCTCTACGGACTTCTAGAGAGCTTTCACCAAGAGCTGAATCTGCCCAGGCGCACCGAAGAGCCAAGTCAGTACAGAAATCTCGAACTCCTAGATCGCGCGTTTGCCGATTGGACGGACTTCGTCGTCGCCAATACCGTCCTAGATACAGCGATGACCGTGCAGCTAGAAGCATTCAAAGAGTCAAGCTATCTTCCCCTGCGGCAGCGGGTGGCGAAGATGCTCCAAGAAGAGCGGTTTCACTTTCAGCACGGCAAGGGGTGGGTACTGCGCCTGGTGAGCGCTCCCAAGGCCAAGGCCGAGCTGGAGCACCGCCTGCGCATCGTATGGCCGACGGTGAGCGCGTGGTTGGGCAAGCCCTCCAGTCGCAGCGAGCAGGCGCTCACTGGGTTTGGAATCCAAGATACGGACTCCGATGGACTGCGGACGCGCTTTGTCGAGCGACTGGGACCGCTCTTTCAACAAGCCAATCTCTCCGTCCCGATGATCGCTTGGGACGCGATCACCGGGCAATCGGTCTTGACGACTCCCCCGGATTGGACCGGCTGGGATGAGTCTTTCCGAAGGTTCTCGCGCACCGGCCCCGATCGCGAGACGTTCGCCCAGATCGAGGCGCTCTACGCGCACAGCTACCCGGTAGAGTAACGATGAATCCCAAGAGCGCTTTTGAGAACGCTATGAAAGAGCCGGTGCAGTGCCCGTTCTGCTTGGGCTACGAGACCGAGCTGTACGCGCTCTTTGGCCAGTGGCTCTCGACGTCGCAGTATTATTGCAGAAGCTGTCGCACGGTCTTTGAATGGATCAAGTGGGAGGGGGAGGGCGCGGCCCTCACCCCGCCTGACGGCACCCCTCTCCCGTGAGTAATCACGGGAGAGGGGTTGGGGGTGAGGGCCTTCCTAAGCGCGTCTTGAAACAGTTTCTAACAGCTTCCGCACGCGCTCTTCGATCATATCTCGAACTTGTCGGTAGAACTCCAAGCCGCGCCCGATGGGATCGGGGATCCCCCAGTCCTCGCTGACCCCGTGAAAGTTCGCCGGGCAGATATTCGATTCTAAGCAGCCCATCGAGATCACGTAGTCGAACTCTCTTAGATCAAACGACGCGACGCTCTTAGAAGACTGCTGCGAAATGTCTATGCCTTTCTCGCGCATCACGTCGATCGCGTCGGCGTGGACGTAGCCGGCGGGCTGCGTCCCCGCGCTGTGGATCTCGACGTCTAGGCCCATCTGCTTGGCGTAATGGCGCGCAAACCCCTCGGCCATCTGGCTGCGACACGAATTCCCCACACAGACAAAGATAATCTTTTTGCGCTCTTTGCTCATCGCGTCTTCAGCCCCTTGATCGCTCTTCGCGCTTGGCGCAGATGCTCTTTCGGAATAAACAAGCGATTCTCCGGCTCGACGAGGTAGTACTC
Source organism: Candidatus Bipolaricaulota bacterium (assembly GCA_025061735.1). Taxonomy (GTDB): domain Bacteria; phylum Bipolaricaulota; class Bipolaricaulia; order RBG-16-55-9; family DRXL01; genus SKYB132. The sequence goes on along the minus strand of JANXAU010000080.1, from coordinate 25,059 downwards.
ATGGGGCTTATAGAGAATTCCCGTGGTGATGTCGACGCAGTATTTATCGGGGCCGGTGCGTTTGCCCAACAGCGTATCTACGCAGAAGCGAAATTCGTAGCCCAAGAGCAGCAGCTCGTCCTCCCAAAAGCCCCTCTTCTCGTGGCGCGCTTGGCGCACGGCTTTTTGAAGGCGTTCCCAGTCCTCGGGCTTGGGCAAGTTGGGATAGAGAATATAATTCACGGCCCAGCCCGCTTCCATCAATAAGAGATTGAACGTCCGACGCTTCTCAGGGTTCTTCTCTTCGGGAGCGACATAGGCGAGCAGACGCCGATGCTGATCGAAGCGCTCTTCCCCGACGGTCAGGTAGAGAGGGCGATAGCGGGTCTGGCCCCCGGCGCGCTGATGGAGCCGTTCGACGGCGAGCTGTTTGAGGGCGTTCTTGGCGCGCTGGCCCCACAGCAGCTGTCGGGTGCCGGGGCGGTCGGCCAGCTTGGGCGCCAGATGCTCGCGCAACCCGCGACTGCGAAAATGCGCGCGGTGGGTCTCCAAGAGCCGCTCTAGTTTTCTGTCGAACGCGCTGGGCTTGGTCGTCCCTGGGTAGTGCATCTCGGGAGCGTCGATGCCCAACAGACGGATGGTGAGTTGGATCTCCGGGGTGTCACCATCGAGGGCATCCATCCAGCGGGCGACGCCGGCCTGTATCCGATGCGACTCGTACTCCAATGCCAGAGGCATCTTTGCTGCTCTCCCCTTCAGAGATAATCTTTCTTGCCGGTTGCGAGATAGATCGTGCGGCCGGCGATGTTGACCGCGTGGTCGCCCACCCTCTCTAGGTCGCGAATAGACCAGAAGACAGGGATGAGATCGTCGGCGATATCTTTTGCCTCGTCGAGGGTATGGGCTTGGCGGGCAATATCAATCACCTTGGCGATGACGCGGCGGCGCAGCTCCCAGCAGCGGTTGTCGAGCTGTTCGTCGCGGTGGATGAGGGCGAGGGCGCGCTCGGCGTCGCGCGTCACAAACGCGTCTATCGCTTCGCGCACCATCTCCTTGGCCATCGCCCCCAGAGTCAGCAACTCTTCTTTGGGCAGGAGCACAAAGACTTCGGCATCCATGCCGTATTCGCCGATGTTGACGGCCAAGTCGCCGATGCGCTCCAAATCTGTAATGATCTTGAAGACGCTGGTGATCAGTCGCAGATCTACGGCGACGGGCTGTTGGAGCGCGAGCAGATCCGTGCAGGCTCTCTCGATATGGAGATTCATCTCGTCGACTTGGTCGTCCCAGGTGTCGAGGCTTTGGGCGAGGGTGCGGTCGTGCTCGCGCAGCGCTTGGAGCCCCAGATCCAGCTCTTCTAGGACTTTCTCGCCCATCTGACGAACCGATTCTGTTAACTGCTGTAGCTGCTGTTGATAGCTCTCGCGGGCCATAGTGCGTCTATTTTAACCGAATTTTTTCTGTCGTGTAGTCTTGGGCCTTCTACAAGGTCTTTTCACTGCTTGAGGCGCTCTTGCAGCTCACGAATGCTGCGATCTGCTTCTTCCCAAGCTGTGAGGTCGTTGGGGAACTCGCGCATGATCTGCTGATAGACTTCCAAAGCCGCTTGCCAGTGGCCGTTCCGACGCAACTGAGTGGCTTTGCGACGCAGGGCCTCATAGCGCTCTCGGCTGCCCAGCGGAAGCCTCTCGATGTCTTGTTCGGCTTCGGTGCTCGCAAGGCGCTGTTGCAAGACCGCGATGCAGCGCTGCGTCTCTTCAAGAGCGCCGGGGATGTGAGGGAATCGCTCGGCGATGTGCTCATAGACCGAGATCGCCTCTTCCAGCCGTCCCTGATCAATGAGCTGCGACGCTTTGCGGCAGAGCGCCTCGTAGGTGTCTTCTGATTCAAAGCTCCGGACGCCAGGCTCGAAGAACTCTAGGCGTTGGCATCGCGGGCAGACATAGACAGAGACGTCCATATGACCCGTCGCCCAAAAGCCCACCTGGAGGGATCGTTGGCCCTTGTAGCGCAGCGGCATGGCGCAACGCACGCAGAGCAGTTCTGCTATCGTTGCTTCCGTCTGCTCGTGGAGAGCCGTCTCGCCAGAAGCCTCTGACAGCTCGTTCACCAAAGCCTCAGCGGTTTGGAAGTCGCTCTCTTGGACGGAGATCGCGATGGAGTCGGGCGTCGGCCCCGGTTCCACTTGGTAGGAGATCCTCTGCTCCTCCAGAGCCTGTGTGATCGCTCGGGCTTCGTCGGGAGCTGTGGCGACGTAGAGGGCCTTCCACATCGTTTCGTCCCCCCTGCAACTGCTTGGCTGATTATTTTACCCAAATTTGCCCGTGATGTAATCTTCGGTCTCTTTTTTATCGGGGTTCTCAAAGATCTTCTTGGTTGGCCCGTACTCGATCAGGCGCCCCAGATATAAAAATGCCGTGAAGTCCGAGACCCGTGCCGCCTGCTGCATGTTATGGGTGACAATCACAACCGTATAATCTTTCTTCAGCTCGAGCATTAAGTCTTCGATCTTGGCCGTAGCGATAGGATCGAGGGCCGAGCACGGCTCGTCCATCAGGAGCACTTCCGGCTCGATTGCCAAAGAGCGCGCGATGCAGAGTCTCTGCTGTTGGCCCCCGGAGAGGTCGTAGCCGCTCTTCTTGTGCAGATAGTCTTTGACTTCGTCCCAGAGGGCTGCCCGACGCAGGGCGCGCTCGACCAGATCGTCCAAGTTCCCCGTAAACCCGTTGATGCGCAGCCCAAACGCGACGTTCTCGTAGATGGACTTAGGGAAGGGGTTGGGCTTTTGGAAGACCATCCCGATTCGGCGACGCACCTCGACGGGATCTACGTTGGGATCGTAAATATTTTGGCCGTGATAGAGGATCTCCCCCGTGATGCGCACGCCGGGGACGAGATCGTTCATGCGATTGAAGCAGCGGATGAGCGTGCTCTTGCCGCAACCCGACGGCCCAATAATAGCCGTGATCTGGTGCTTGGGGATATCGAGCGTAATCGAGTCCAGCGCTTGCTGTTTGCCGTACCACAGACTGAGCGCGCGCGTCTGCAAGATGGGCTCCCCTGGAGGAGTGAAGTCGTCGTGGGAGAATCGGGCTTCAGCGCGGCGCTGGATGACGGTCGTCCGCTCCATGAGCTACCACCTCCTCTGGAATTTGATGCGCAAGAAGATCGCCAAGCCGTTCATCGCCAAGAGAATCACCAAGAGCACGATGATCGCCGCGGCGGCGATGTTAGCGAAGCCGTCTTTGGCTTCGCCGATCCACGTGAAGATCTGAATCGGGATAACCGTGAAATAGCTCCACAGGCCGGGGATGAACGTTAGGTACTGAAACGCGCCCAGCAAGATGAGCAGGGCCGCCTCGCCCATCGCCCGCGAGAGCGCGATGATCAGCCCGGTCAAGATGCCGGGCAGGGCGTAGGGCAGGACGTGCGCGCGCACCACCTGCCAGCGCGTCGCCCCCACAGCGTAGGCCGCATGGCGGATCGAGTCGGGGATCGTGCGCAGGGCCTCGCGCGCCGCGATGATCATCATCGGCAGGACAAGCAAAGTCATCGTGAGCGCGCCGGCGATGAGCACCCGGTCCATCTTGAGCGACCGGGCCAAGATCTCCAGTCCAATGATCCCGTAGATCACGGAGGGGACGCCGGCGAGGTTGGCAATCAAGAGCTGGATGAGATCGGTGAGCCAATTCTTGCTGGCGTATTCTTCAAGATATAAGGCCGCGCCCACCGCCAAGGGCAGGGCGAAGAGCGCCGTCAGCCCGACGAGATAGAACGAGCCTGCAATCGCACTGGCCAGTCCAGCCTTCTCAGGGGAATTGGAGTCATAGCTCGTAAGAAAGTCCCAGATCGCGTGCCACCAACTGCGCGTGATGGGGATTTGAGCCGTCTGCTCGACCTCTAGAGCGACTGTCCGAAGCTCCCCGGCGCGCTCGATCTCGACTATAAACGGTTCAGGCCGCGGCTTCTGGTGCGCCGCGACGATGAGCGCCTCCCACGCCTGGCGCGTCCCCGTCACGGGGATATTCTCAACTCGGACTATCTGATCGCCGGGGCGCAACCCTGCCTGCCATCCCAAGCTCTCTTCGGGCAAGTAGTCTATGACGATGCGCATCGCGCCCGTGGAGGGATCGGCTTGCGGCATCAGCTCCCCGAAGATCCTCGTACGATCCCGCGAGATCCAGCTCACCGGAACGGCATCGTGAGGCCAGCGGGCGACGACCTCCCAGACCTCGGCGGAGCGCGAGACCGGCTTTAAACCGACACGGGTGATCACGTCGAATTCTTCAATGCCAGCGCGGGCGGCGGCGCTGTCGGGGATGAAATCCGTAACGATGACATAAGGAATATTGCGCGCATCCCATTGGACGACCATGGTAGAGAGCACCAGACCCGCCTGCGCGGTGGCCCGCATGGCCATCATAGGGCGCGCGCTCACGAGGATATAGACGAAGAGAGCAACGAGAAGGGCAAAGCTGATGAGGATCGTGCTGAAGGTCAACGAGCCAAAGAGGGTGCTCTTGGTCTTACGCCATGCGAGCAAGCGCCGATCGCGCTGGAGCGTCTGCGTGGTCATTCGTATTGCTCCCGGAAGCGTCGTACGATCCAATAGCTCAGAAGATTCAAGAGAAACGTGATCACAAACAGCAGCGCGCCGATGGCGAAGATCGTGGCCCAGATGAACGCGCCCGCTTCGGCATCCCCGGTAGCAACGTTGACGATGTGCACCGTCAGGGTCTGGAGGGGCCTAAGCAGATCGGGAGGCCAGGTCGGCACGCGCCCTGCTGCTATGGCGACGATCATCGTCTCGCCGATGGCCCGCGACATCGCCAAGATAAACGCCGCTGCGATTCCCGAAATAGCCGCGGGCAAGATCACGAGACGGATCGTCTCGAACTTGGTGGCGCCCAGCGCATAGGCGCCTTCGCGCAGGGCCCGCGGCACCGCGTAGATCACGTCTTCGCTGAGCGACGAGACCAAGGGGATGATCGCGATCCCTAAGACGATCCCCGCGCTCAGGGCGTTCCAAAACTGGATATCGGGAAGCACCGTGCTCAGCAGGGGGGTGACAAAGAGCAACGCGAAATACCCATAGACGACTGTGGGGATGCCCGCTAAGATTTCTAAGACAGGCTTGGCGATCCGACGTACGCGCTCGGACGCAAATTCACTGAGATAAATCGCGCTGAGCAGCCCAATAGGCACCGCAATTAGGAGCGCGATCCCGGTGATGATGAGCGTGCCCACGATCAACGGCAAGGCCCCATAGGAGGGGCGGGCGACGTCCAACGGGGCCCAGCGTGTGCCGCTCAAGAACTCCCACATCGAGACCTTGGTGAAGAAGATCCCTGAACCCGATAGAAATATCCAGATGGTGACCACGGTGACGATGATCGCTAAAGAGGCGCAGAGAAAGAATATCCCCTGGATAAGCCGCTCCTTGAGATACCGTCCCGGTGGAGCCTGAAGTGAGGGCCGGGTCGCCGATGATCGCATGGTTCACAGTGCTCTATATAGTTTTTCCGTAAACATTATAGCGCGCGAGGAAGATGCAGTCAAACCGTGAAGGGAGGGGAGCCGAGCCTCCCAGAGTCGGGGGCCCTGGGAGACTCGGCATTTGGGGTTGGCTTAGGATCACTTGCAGTGTTGGCCGTACTTGGCGCGGATCTGCTGCAGGGAGAGGCCGGCGTATTGGCCGCCAAAGGCCGAGCCGGTGATGCGCTTGCTCCAGCAGGTGCGGGCCTCGTCGCGCACATCGCGCGGGACGGGCATATATCCCGCCTTGTTGAGCATGAAGTCCTGATTGCCCAGGCGCGCCTCATCCAAGTAGAATCGGATGAACTCGTCCACCAGCGGGCGCTCGCCGCTCCTCTTGTTGACGTAGATGAAGAGCGGGCGGCTCAGCGGTTGATAGGTGAACGCCAAGATCGTATCGGTGTTGGGAAGGATGCCCTTGCACTCGCCGCCGCCGTTCCTAAGCGGGGGCTTCTTGTTGGCCTCGCGGCGCTTGTTGATCTCCGCGAGCACGTCAGCCGGCGCGCTGATCAGATCGCGGCGCGGATCAATGGCGACGGCTTGCACCAGTTGGGTGTTGTGCACGAAGAAGTTATAGCCAAAGTACGTCAGGGCGAAGGGATTGGCCCCGGTCTGTTGGGCCAGAAGCTGATCTTCTTCGGTGCCGAAGTAGTCCTGGCGGCTATCGCCCTCTCGCCCGTTGACCACCGAGGTGAAGAAATCGAAGGTCCCCGAGGTGCTGGCGGCGCCGGAGAGCGTGATGTCGGCGTTGGCCAGCGTGCTGCGGACCTGGTTCCACTTGGTGATGAACTTCTCGGACTCTCTGGCCCACAACAGCTCCAGCTCGCCGACGGTCAAGCAGACCGGGGCGTTGCCAAAGATCTGGGTCTTGTTGCTGACGGCGACGGTCAGGCCGTCCAGAGCGATAAGCAGCTCGATGTACTCGACGCCGTTCCTAGGGGCGGTCTCGATCTCGGACTGTCGGATGGCGCGCGAGGCGTTGCTGATGTCGGTCTCGCCGGCGACGAAGCGCCGAAAACCGGCCGAGGTCCCGCTGACCCCCACGGTGACGTTGGCATCGGGGCGGACCTTCTTGAACTCCTCGGCCATCGCCTTGGTGATGGGAGCGACGGTGCTGGAGCCATCGGCCAAGATGTTTTTGGAGTCCCTCGGAGCTCCCGGTTGAGCCAACGACGACAGGACGACCGATCCGACGACCAACAGAGCGACCAACGTGACGCGTCTCACAAGAGAGGCGCTAAATTTCATACTTCTCCTCCTTTTAATATAGTTTAGCCACGATCTATATAGATCGCGCCATAAGTATACACCACGGCGGGAGGGTTGTCAAGTCCCTAGGTAGAGCCGATCTGTTCAGAGGTATGGGCGTCTAGGGGGTAGAGAGGGTGTAGACCAACGTGACGTGGTAGTGGCCGTCGCGGTGATCGGGGCCGAGGCGCACGCGGTAGTCGATGGGGACGAGGAACTCGCCCGCCGGTCCGTGGGCAATCGTCTGATCGCGCACCGAGACGGAGACCTCGTATTGGGGGGTGCGGACGTAGAGATCGCTGACGGGCTTGCGGGACTGACCGTCATCGCTGAGGCCCATCGTCGGTTCTAGGGAGCGGACGCGCAAGGCCCAGCGCAGGTTGCTGCGGGCCACGAGCTGGAGCGCTTTGGGGCGTTCGATCCAGCCGGCGGCGCGCTCTTGCGGGGTGGGCTGGGGGATGCGATAGAGCGAGAGGATCTCGCGTTGGTCGGAGCGCTCCCCCCATATCGAGAGGTTCTGATAGCTGGCTATCTGAAACGACACGGTGGCGGAGCTTTGGGAGAGGCTTGGAAGGGTGAGCAAGAGGGAGCACCAGCCTGCGAGCGCGGCGGTGATGATCGGTCTTCTCATGGCTTCCCGGCAACCCAGCCACCCTCGGCGATGCCGGTCGGGTCTGTGGCTTTGCGTCCCCGTATTTCTACGGGTTTGCCCTGGTCAGGAAGACTTCTGTTAGGGCTGCCTTCCTCCTCTCTTTGAAAACATGAGTGAAAAAGCACTGACAATTATAAACACTTTTTTCTGTTTGTCAAGGGTAGATAAAGCGGGCAAGCGGGAGCCGGCGCTGGGATGGAGGGAAGCAACCGAACTCCCGCTTGTTGAGGGAGAGGGGGTTAATGGACTTCGTGACGTCGGTAGGGATCAATATAAACGGTATCGTAGTTAGAAACCCGTTGATAGATCGGCTCGTTCTCAGCCAGGGGCTGGAACGCGGAGTGGACGGTGACAAAGCTGCGCGGATCGGCTCCCAACAGGAGCTTGAGCTGCGAGACGGTGAGGTCCATCGGCACGGAGACGATGGCAAACCCCAGGCTGTTGCGCATCTGCACGTAGATCCACTTGGTCATGGCCACTCCTTTCAGCGGGGCGTCGCGGGTACGCGCCGTCCGCTTAGCGTCTCTTATACACCGACCATATAGTCTGTGTCGGTGATCTATGTTTCATTTATAGGCTTGAGGCGTTGGCATCAGCACAATCTTTGCCCTTGAATCTGTCCTAATCCTCAAACTCGCAGGGGGAAGCTTGCTGTAGAGTCGAAAATCACGGAAAACCTCTATGTCAGCGCTTTTTATGATCCCCGTCATGGTCTCGCTTGACGGACTTGACAAATATAAAAAAAGTTGTATATAATACTAACAACTATAATACAAGGGAGCGGGAGAGAGTGCTAGAAAAGCTGCCCCAACGCAACCTCCTTACCCCGAACGGAGAACCTCGCTGCTGCGAGGGGGCGCGGCAGAGCTTGGTCGCCAGGGTTTTGCCCGCCGGTTTGACTTGGCCCGAGTTAGCGGCGGGATTTTTCCCCAGTGCCCAAGCGCGGTGCGATCACCGTGGAGGAATCCCTTTGCCCGGTCGTCTCCGGCGAGCCTCACCCAGAGGGGGAAGTGAGAGGGGAATGGGGAAGTCGGAGTGAGGACGGGGAGATGACAGGGTTCCTCTGAGACCCTGCTGCTCAGAGGAAGGTATGCTGCGCTGCCCGTTTGCCCCCGGGCAGCGCAGTCTTTCGGCTATAGTTTCGTTCTGACTACCGCATCTATCTGCTGAGCCAGCCGGTCAAACTCTTCTAAGGAGAGCGTCTCGCCGCGTCTTTGAGGGTCAATCGCAGCCTTCTCGAGGGCCGCACGCACAGAGTCGCGCGGCAGCGCCAGCCACGGCGATTGGCTGAGCGCTTGCAGGAGCGTCTTGCGCCGCAAGTTGAACGACGCTCGGACGACCTTGAAGAAGAGATCTTCTGGGGCTTGAAAGCGCGGTTGACGCAGAAATCCTAAGCGCACCAAGGCAGAGTCCACCTCGGGCTTGGGGAAGAAACAGTGCTTGGAGACCTTCGTGAGATACTCCACATCGGCGAAGGCTTGAGCAAAGACGGTGATAGCGCTCGCATCGCGCGTCCCCACCAGGGCCGAGAGCTTCTCGGCGACTTCGAGCTGCACCATCACCAGCGCTGAGTGCAGATGTTTATGCGCTTCAATCAGTTTCTCCAGAATCGGAGCCGTGATATAGTACGGGAGATTGCCGACAACCTTCGTCTGAGAGGGCAAGCTCTTCAGATCGAACTCTAAAAAATCTTGGCACAAAATCTCCGTATGAGAGTGAGCACGGAGATGCTCCCGGAGCAACGGGATGAGCCGCGCGTCTATCTCGACGGCGATCACGCGAGCGGCGCGCTCGGCCAACTTCTGCGTCAGCGTGCCGATCCCCGCGCCGATCTCCAGCACGGTGTCGTCAGAGTTAATCTGAGCAAACGAGACGATCTTTTCTAGAACGTGAGCGTCTATAAGAAAGTTTTGTCCCCAGCGCTTCCGCAAGCGAATCTTGTGGCGGGCCAGCAGCGCGCGCACGACCGACGGATTCGTCAGAGACATAAAGACTCAGCGCCAGCGCGTCAGGATCTCCTCTCTCCGAAAGAGCCGCACGGCGATCTTGAGCAAGACGATATTCAAGCCCAACAGCAGCAGAGAGACTCCCACGAGATTGGCGGGCTGCAAGAGCGCGTTCTGATAGATCGAGACGAGCGCCCAGAGGGCGATGGGCAGAACGACAAAACTGCTGAGCAGTTGCGCCGAGCGCGCATCGCTCGTGCGCGTGGCAATCGCCATTGATGTCATGGTGACGAAGACCGAGGCCAGCGGGGCAAAGAGCACCAGCGTCACCAGCGCGGCGATTCCAAAATCTCTCCAGACGATCTCCCAAAGCCCCGCAGGGAGCATCTGGCCTACGATGAGCACAAAGACCCCAAACGTCGCCCACGTGATCACCACCGCGGGGATGACCGCCGATAAGACCTTCGCGAGAAAGAGCTCCCAGGTCTGTAGAGGGGTCGCCAGCAACGGCTCCAAGCTCTTCTGCTCCTTCTCGCTCATGATCGCATAGACCGAGATCGCGTTGGGGATGATCATGGGGAAGAGCATAAAATACAATAAGAAGACGCTAAAGAGCGTGTGGAGCACCATTTTTAGGTCTTCGTCCTCAAGGGCGCTCAGGTCTCCTACGCTGAGCATCATATAGACGGAGATCCCCAGTAAGATGACGGGGAGAGCGACCGTGCCTACCCATAAGAGCTTGCCGCCCTTGAGCGCCTCGCGCCATTCTTTCAGCACGACCACCCAGACCCGACGCATCAGAGGCTCTCCTCCCTCACGAGTTGCAAATAGACGTCTTCGAGCGAGCGGTCGGCCTCGCGCACAAATTGGATCTCCGCCCCCAGCTCGACCAAGCGCCGCACCAACAACGGGTTCTGCTCTTGCGGGTTCTCCAATTCTATGACAAGCCGGGTCTGCTCGACGCGCAGCCCCTTGACGAAGGGCAGATTCAGTTGGGAGTCGAGCGACTCTAGCGGTTTTTTAAGATCAACGACGATCTGGTGTCCGTAGAGTTCGCGCTTGAGCTGATGGGGAGTGCCCACCTTCAGCAGGCGCTGCTTGATCAGACCGATGCGATCACAGAGCTGCTCGGCTTCGTGCAGATTATGCGTGCAGAGGAAGATCGTGCGCCGCTCTTGGGAGAGAGCCGCGATGAGATCGCGCACGGTCTTGGCGGCTTCGGGATCGAGTCCGGCGGTCGGCTCGTCGAGGAAGAGCACCTTGGGATCGTGCAAGAGCGAGCGCGCCAGCGCGAGCTTCTGCTTCATCCCCTTGGAGAGCGCGCTCACGGGGTCAAAACGGCGCTCCCACAGATCAAAGAGTCTCAGATATCGTTCGATCTGCGGCGTGCTGGGGGCGAGTCCGTACAAGTCTGCGTAGAACTGAAGATTCTGCCAGACCGAGAGCTTTTCGTAAAGCCCAGGGCTTTCGGTGAGCACGCCGACGAGCGAGCGTACCCGCTGCGGCTCGGCGACCACGTCTACGCCCGCGATCAGGGCGCGTCCCGAAGTAGGGGCGATCAGCCCGGCGAGCATCCGCACGGTCGTGGTCTTGCCCGCGCCGTTGGGGCCGAGAAAGCCAAAGACCTCTCCTTCATAGACTGCGAGAGAGAGCCGATCTACAGCGAGGCGCCCATCAAACCGCCGCGACAGCTCCTCTGCGAGAATGGCGCACGTAGCCACGTGAGAATCACAGCTATTATACTCGATCTCCCTAGACAAACAACGGGCGCTCGCTCAGCGTCATCGCCAAGACGATCTCAAAGAGCGCTTCTTCCGGGGTGCGCTCGCCGGTCTTGATGCGCACGTCCTCGGCGTGCAATCTGTGCAAGAGATTAATTAATTCGGTCTCAGAAAAGTTCTGGGCGAGCTTCTTCTGTTTGGCGACGAGCCAAGCGAAGCGTCCCGTCTCCTTGGCGATCTCGTCGCTCGATTTGCCCAAAGCCGCTAGAGATTTGATCGCTAAGAGACTGCGCACTTGCGAGACGATCATAAAAAATATTTTATTGGGGTCTTCGCCCGATCTCAGAAGAGCGCGCAACTCTTTTAAGCTCTGGCGGCGGCGCTCCCCCAAGCCGTCCAAGAACTGCAAGACGCTCTCGCTCTGGTCGCTGAAGAGCAGCTCTTTCAGTTCGGGCACGTCCAACTCGCGCCCTTGAGCATAGACAGCGAGCTTCTGAATCTCGCTGGCCAGCCGCCCCGGCTCCGGCTCGACTGAAGCCAAGAGATATTTGACCCCCGCGGGCGTGACGCGCAGCTTCTGTTCTTGGAGCAGCTCGTGGACGAGCTTGGGCAGGCCGCGCCGGTCGGGTTTTGGGAGTTCTTGCACGACGGCGTGCTTCTCTAGAGCTTTATAGAGCTTGCCGCGCTTGTCGAGCTTCTCGGCTTCTAGCACCAGATAATTGTGGGCCAGGCCGTTGGGGATCAGCTCGGCAAGCGCCTCTGGGGCGGGCAGCTCGTCGGCCCGGCGCACGAAGAGAATTTTAGACGAAGCAAAGAGCGACGCGCCCCCGACTTGCTCGCGCACTCCAGAAGCGTCGAGTTCGCTGCCGTCGAGCGTGACAAGCGCCAGCGACGGCTGGGCTTTCTGTAGTTCCGCGATCTGCTTTCTCGCGGCGCGCTCGCGCAGAAAGCTCTCCCCAAAGAACGCAAAGACGCGCTTAGGCTTCACTAAAACAACACCCCGATCCCCACGACCCAGCCCCGACGGTTGTGCACGCCAACGCTGAGCGCAAGATTCTCCGAGCGCAAGCTGAAGCCAATGAGCCCTGTCAGATAGATCTTCTCTCGCTTGTAGCCGTTGGGCTTGACGACGACATCGAGCGGGTGCGCGCTCTGGCCGAAGGGGAAGACCTGCGCGACGTGGGCCTCTTGTTGGATGGAGAACCCGCCAGCGACGTCCAAGCCGAGCGGGCCGATCCCTACAGAGAGCTTGAGATAGAACTCCGTCTCCGGGCCTTCGCGATAGACCATCGTCGGCCCGAGGTCTTCGGGACGCCCGATGTCTTCATAGGGGGGCACGGCCTCGCCCGTCAGCAAAAAAGAGACCCCCAAGCCCCAAAAGCGCGATCTCTGTGAAAGGCTCCAATTGAAATCGAAGCCCAGACTGGGGATCTGTTCGCGGCTCAGCCCGCCGTTGAAGCCCAGCATCAGATCGGGCCGTGCGCCAATCTCAAACGGCTGATCGTCGCGTGGGACGGGAGGGGGGGCCGGTGGCGAGGGAGGAATGGGGATAGGAGCGCGCGGGCGCAACTGGGCTTCAAGGGTGATCTGGCTCTTGTCTTGGAGGGTGACCCGTTGCGACCAGTCGTCGTAGCCGGGGCGGGTCAGCTTGATCTCGTAGCGGCCGGGGGAGAGTTCTAGCTCTAGCGGGGTCTCCCCGACGACGCGCCCTTCTAGATAGACGAGCGCGCCCGAGGGCATAGAGAGAATCTTAAGAACGGCCATTGGCTTTGTAATAGAGAAGCAGCTCCAGACGGTCGTCCAGCCCTGGGGGCCTACGGTGCTGATGATCGTCTGCTGTATAGCTTGCTTGAACTGTAGGGGCTGTTGGCTCAGTTGGGGGAAGGGGTTTTCGCGCGAGAGTTTCCCGTTTGGGAGCCAACGCTCCAAGGGGATTGGAGCCGTCAGCGCTAGGACTTGGACGCACTCTAGGCCCGTCGGCGGCGTGATGACGAAGCTGTAGCGCCGGTCGGGGATGGTGTGTTGTCCAGCGCGCAGGAGATTGATGGGCTGATAAGCATTGGGGAAGAGCAGATGGATGCGTCCGTCCGGGGTGATGTTATACACATAGACATAGGCATCTTGGTTGAGGGCGATGGTCAAGCGGAGCTTGTCGCCGGGGGCGTAGCTGGACTGATTGAATCCGACTTGGAGGGCGAGCGGGGTGGGGTTGGGCTGGATGATCACCGTGTCGGGAGCGGGTATGGATTGGGACGATCCGATAAGAGCAACGAAGAGAACCGTGATCAGCGATAGGGTGAGTTGGCGCATAGCGATCACCGATTGAGAGTATAGCACGAGCGAGCAGGGTTTGAAAAGTGATTAGATGTCTTTTGGCTGTTCAGGCTCTATGCGTTTTAGCGTCTGCCAGAGCTTATGAGGAGGACTTTCCCTTAGCTTCTTCCAATAAATTGCGCAATTCGTCCAGAAAAAGTTGAGGAGAGTAACCTCTCAAGAATCGGTCTAGAATAAAAGAATCGAGTGCCGAAGCAACAGGTAAAGGTATTCCTTTGCTTGCTAATAGAGCATCCAAGCTGGCTGTTATAATAAAACGAATTGTTCTAAAAGACCAACTTTGTGACCAATGCTTCTCGGTAAATAACTCTATGTACGCAGCTTCAATTTCGCTAGGGTTTTGAATACTTAAGTTGCAAAGCCAATGACGGAACCGCTTCCCCTTTCTACTACGCCGAAGTTTAATAATAGTTTCGAGGTCAATTTGTTCATTAACAACAGCTGATGGAATATCAGGAAGCTTATTCAATTTCAAAATTCTACAGAAATGTTTCCGCAGTTCTTGCAATTGATTTTGGGGAATATTATGGAAATTACGACTTATCTTTGAAGCGATAAGACGCTGAGCTAAGGGATCTGTAGTTACACTGAGACACTGGAGATTCGAGGCTAATGCCAGTTCTAGATTAATCTCTCCCAATCTAAGCAGGAATTCAACCTTATCGGTAGGGGGTTTTCCGCCTAGTATTCTGAGTGTCTTAGTCTTAACGCCAGGTAGACGAGCAAGATCAACCTTCTCTTGATCATGAGTGAAAAAAGCTTTAAGCCCGGGATCGTTCAGCACATCATTATAAGTTTCCTTCATAATAACTTTAGGGAAATTTCCTAAAGGCTCTTCTACAGTGTGTTTGAGAACTTTTTCTATAATTTTAGTCCGGTGATGTTTTTTGATAAATGGAGTAGCATGTCTAATTTGAAGCTCAACAGCTTGATCAGTAGGGCCCCAAAATACCGATCTGCTCTTCTCTTTTTGTGTTGTCGGCTCAATTCGACACATGAATAAGCCACCACCTGGCGCATATGCCACAAATGACTGCAAACGACAAAACTGTATAACGCCTTCGTCTAGCAGCTCTTCGAACAAAAATGGGCCAAGCCAAGAAATGAGTACAGGTATGATTCCGCAATCGTGAGTGGGAATAATTAAAGTATCGTAAAGAAGTAGTTTTTCCGCAAACAACCCCTGCTTTTTAAGGTTGTAACGTAAAGCATCATTCTTCAAAAAGGTATCAGGACTAAAATCATGATGTACGTATAATTCAGTTTCAAGTAAGCTCGTAGCCTGTCTACTCATAAGATCCTCCCTTACGAATGCTGTTCGTCCTCGTCGAATAGTTCAGGTTCCTCTTTCAAGACTTCTTGAACAATCTCTGGAGGAACTCTAAGTGTCCCCCAAGTTTGGTTTACGACACTTCGAGCTCGTAAAATAGCTAACAATTGACGCAAATCCCGCACCACCCTATCCGGCTTGATCTCTAGATTCTCCGTGGGCAATCCGTTGCGATTCACCCAGATCATCTTCATTCCCGCGCCTTTCGCCCCCGCGATATCATACATCGGCGAGTCCCCCACGTAGAGCGCCTCGCTCGGCGAGACTCGCGCACGCTCCAACGCATAGCGAAAGATCCCCGGATCGGGCTTGGCCACCCCAACTTCGCCAGAGATCACGATCGGGTCAAACTCGCGCTCTAACTCAAAAAGCTTTAGTTTATAGCGCTGCACGTCGCTCGGCCCGTTGCTGATCATACCCAGACGAACTCGCCCCCGCAACGCCGCAAGCACCTCTCTCACTTCAGGAAAGAGCTTTAAGTAGCTCACCCACGTCTGATAGTACGCTTGACTGACCTGCAACGCGAAGTCTCTGTCGTCTATGCCCAGCCTCTTCAAGATGCGATACGACCCCTCGCGCAACAGCTCTGTCCCAGAGTCAGGAGAGTTCAGCCATAAGTCGTGCATCTCTTTCTTGACGATTTCCGAAGCTTCTCGCCACGATTCTAAATCAAGCTGAGGATACTTCTGCGCCGCGACGCGAAAACTCGCCTCGACCGCCGGAGGCCGGCAGCCGGAAGTGTCCAGAAGCGTCTCGTCCAGATCGAAGAAGATCGCTTTCATAAGTAACCTCGCCCCTCCCCGACCCTCACCCCATCCCTCTCCCTTCCAGGGAGAGGGTGCAGGGTGAGGGTTCCCTTCCTGCACCGGGAAGGGGGCGGGGCAGGGGGTTAGGTCTTAATGCCGAAAATGCCGCACCCCCGTCAGCACCATCTTGATCTTGTGGTGTCTAGCGCTCGCGAAGACCTCGTCGTCGCGCACCGAACCGCCCGGCTGGATGATCGCCGAGATGCCGTACTGCGCGGCGAGTTCTACCGTGTCCGGGAACGGGAAGAATCCGTCAGATGCGAGCACCGCGCCGCGGGCCTTCTCGCCCGCCTGCGCCAGCGCGATCTTGGCCGAGCCGACTCGGTTCGTCTGCCCCGCCCCAATCCCCAACGTCGCTTCGCCTTTGGCAACAACAATCGCGTTCGATTTGACGTGCTTGCACACAGTAAACGCAAAGATCAGATCGCGCCTCTCGGACTCCGAAAGCTCAATGTCGTCCAGCACCCTCCAACCGCTCTCTTGGAGGACGATGCGGTCTGCATCTTGGACGAGCAGATCACCGGAGAGAAAGCGCAGTGACTCTGTGGGGAAGCGCAGCTCCCGATAGCGCAGCAGACGACGGTCCTTCTTCTGCTGTAAGACGGGCAGAGCGTCGGGCGCGAACGCCGGCGCGATGATGATCTCTAAGAAGATCTCGTTGAGCTTCTCGGCAAGCTTTCTCTCTACGACGTCGTTGAGCGCGACGATCCCCCCAAACGCCGAGACGGGATCGCATTCGAGAGCGCGCTCATACGCTTCTAAAAGATCTTTTCCGCGCGCGACCCCGCAGGGGGTGTTGTGCTTGATGATCACGCACGCGGGGGGCGCCAGTTCGCTCAACAGCGCTAAGGCCGATTCGGTATCGAGCCAATTGTTGTACGACAGCTCTTTGCCCCACAGGACTTCTATGTGTGAAGAAAGCCCCGGCGCAAGCGCGTTCTGGTAGAGCGCGGCCCTCTGATGGGGGTTCTCGCCATAGCGCAGCTCGTGGGCTTGGGTGTAGGCGAGGAAGAGAGAGTTGGGGGGGAAGCTCCATCGCCGTTGCAGCGTCTGGTAGATCGCAACGTCGAGTTCGGCTACTTTGGCCAACGCCTTCAGCGCCAAGCGCCGCCTTGTCGTTTCGGAGACGCCGCCCCGACGCAGCTCGTCCAAGACGCCTGGATAGTCCGACGGATCGGTCAGCACGATCACATGCTGAAAATTCTTTGCGGCTGCACGGACAAGCGACGGTCCCCCTATATCTATCTCTTCGATGAGCCGCGCTTCGGGAAGATCGGGCTTCTGCGCAACTTCTAGGAATGGGTAGAAATTGACGCAGACCAAGTCTATGGGGGAGATCGCTTGGGCGATCAGCTCGCTCTGGTGGGCAGCGTCATCGCGCAGTGCGAGAATCCCTCCGAAGATTTTGGGGTGGAGGGTCTTGACGCGCCCGCTCAAGATTTCGGGAAATCCCGTCACCGACTCGATGGGCGTGACGGGGACCTCGCGCTCCTGCAAGAGTTTTGCCGTTCCCCCCGTCGAGAGGATCTCCCATCCCAATTCTGTCAAGCCGCGAGCAAGATCGATCACATCTCTCTTGTCGCTCACGGAGAGGAGCGCGCGAGGTCGGCGCTGCTCCCCAAACAGCAATCTCTTGATGACCGAGATGTAGAGACGATGCTCGACGTGATGGATCTTGGCTTCGAGCGATTCGAGCGTATCGGCCTCGGAGATCGGGACGGCCTCTTGAGCGATAATCGGCCCGGTGTCCACGCCTTCATCTACGAAGTGGACCGTCACGCCCGTCACTTTCACGCCGGCTTGAAAAGCCTCTTGAATGCTGTGAGTTCCGGGGAAGGCGGGCAAGAGCGACGGGTGAATATTGATAATCTTGTTGCGATAGCGCTGGACGATCTCTTTGGGGAGGATCTTCATATAGCCCGCGAGCACCAAGAGATCCCACGGCTCGGCCTCTTGGAGCATCTGCAGCACGTGGGCGTTGTAGCGCGCTCGATTTTTGAGGGCTTTATAGTCTATAACCCGGCTGGGGATGCCCAGGCGTCTAGCGCGCTCCAGAATAAACGCTTCGGGGTTTTCGGAGAAGACGAAGAGGACTTCGATGGGCAGGCGCTCGCGTCGGATGGCTTGGACGATCGCCTCGAAGTTGGAACCCGACCCAGAGCCGAAGATGATCACGCGCTTCATGCTGCTTTCAGTATAGCGGGCGCGGGGAGGGGGGGCAAGCATCCCCGATTTTGGCTCCCCCCAAATCGCTCTATTTTTCTATTCCTATCTGAAAACTTGACAAACTGGCCCTTGTCTGCTATAATGCGGTTAGCAGACTATACACGAGTCTGCTAAATTAGAGATAACACTGAATAGAACTGCAAAGGAGGTGGATAGCATGACCAGACTGCCGGAGCTCTGGAGGGAGCCGTTTGCGCTCTCCTCGCGCTTGAGCCGCTTGATGGATGAGTTCTTTGGCGATTTCGACCAGAGCCTCTTCGATTGGCCCACCTTGGAAGCCTTCGGGCGGACCGACATCTACGAGAAGGACGGGAAGCTCGTCTACGAGACGGAGCTGCCCGGGGTGAAGAAGGGGGACATCGAGATCCGGGTCGAGGACGGCCGGCTCGTCATCAGCGGCGAGGTCAAGCGCGACGAGCGCATCCAGCGCGAGAACTACTTCCGCATCGGCCGTCACTATGGCAAGTTCCAGCGGGTCTTCCCGCTCCCCGAACAGGCCGACGATCCCAAGAAGATCAAGGCCAGCTTCGAGGACGGGATTCTCCGCGTGACCGTGCCGCTGCGGGAGTCGCTCAAGCAGAAGGAGAAGCCCATCGAGATCAAGGTCGAGTGAGGTTCGAGGCCCTCACCCCCATCCCCTCTCCCGTAGTGACCTACGGGAGAGGGGGGGCCGCAGGCCGGGGTGAGGGCCTTCTTAAAACGCCTCCCACAGGATCGGCTCGCTGAAGTCGGGCAGCCCGTCGTCTCGCAACGGCACCGACGCTCGCTGCACCGGCACCACCGGAAACCCTAATCCCATCCGATAGATATACGTCCGCCTCTCCCCATTCCGATAGTGCAAGAAGACCTGGGCCATCACTTTGGCCTTCTCCAAGAGCAACGGCTTCCCGACACTCTCTTTGCGCGCGATGGCCAAATCAAAGAGATCTTTCGTATTGACGATATAGACCGAGAACGTGACGGCGAAATCTTCGTACTCGTTGGTCATGGCATAATTGGGAGGGCCGACGGGGTTGCGGGCGTAGTTGGACATGTCCGACCCGGACTGACGATGAAGCATGGTCCAGTCGCGCTTGAGCGAGGCCCCAAGCTTGATAATATGCACAAAGTGCGCCAGCTCGTGATAAAAAACAATTGTGAAGACCCGGCCCGGCGTCATCCGGTACATCTCGACGGTGCGCTCGGCGGAGAGAAAGCGTCCCTCGAGTTGTTCCGAGGGCGGCAAGAACTTGATCCGTCTCAGGCCGTCCATCAGATCGCGCCCCAGCGAGCGCAGCGCGCGCAGCATCTGATCGCAATGATGATCTTCGATCTCGCCGGCCTCTTCTTCGTAGAAGATGGAGATGCCAAACTCAGCGGCGATCTCGGTGCAGAGCGCCTTGGGAAAATTAATATCTAGCTCGACCGTGAGCGCGACGCTATTGGTGTGCGCGACGACGACGCGCCACGGGCGCCTGAGGGTCGTCTCGTCGGCTTCGGCCACCAGATCGAGCGCGCTGTGGCCCAGCGCTGTGGCGACGGGCTGGGTCTCATCAGGGCGATAGAGCTGGAGCGACGCGACGAGTTCGAGGGGGCGGATCTCGGCGTGGACGCGGATGCGTCCAGGGGCAGTGGGGACAAACGCGATCTCGTAGGGCGTGTTGGGGGCGACCGTCGCCCTGTACGCGCCGATGACGGTCGCGTGTGCCGAGAGAGTAAGCGTCAAGAGCAGTAGAGCGATCAGAGCTATAGCACGGGTGATCTTCATCTTTTTCTCAACTCCCTCCATCTCGCTAAGCGCTTTTTGATCTCTTGCTCGTAGCCGGCGTCTTTGGGGTGATAATACGTCTTGCCCCGCAGGCTCTCTGGGAGGCACTCCATCGGCGCGACGCCCTCGGGAAGGCCGTGCGCGTACTGATAGCCTTTTCCGTAGCCGATCTCTTTCATCAGCTGCGTCACCGGGTTTCGCAGATGCAACGGGACCGGCTCGTGGCGCGTCGTCTCGACGTCGTGTTGGGCCTCCCCAAAGGCTCTATACACAGAGTTGCTCTTTGGCGCTGTTGCCAAATAGATCACGGTTTCAGCCAGCGCTAACTCGCCCTCGGGGGAGCCGAGAAAATCATAGGCGTCCTTCGCTGCGACGGCTAGCGAAAGCGCCTGTGGGTCCGCCAGCCCAATGTCTTCGACGGCCATGCGGATGAGTCTCCGGGCGATGTAGAGCGGGTCTTCGCCGCCGGCGAGCATTCGGGCGAGCCAATAGAGCGCCGCGTCGGGATCGGAATTTCTCACGCTCTTGTGCAGCGCGCTGATTAAGTTATAGTGCTCTTCGCCGGACTTATCATAGAGGGGGAGCTTGCGCTGGGCTACCTCTTGCACCGTTTCAAGATCAATAATCTCTGTGGTCGTCTCGGCGGCCAGCTCTAAGAGATTGAGCGCGCGTCGGGCGTCGCCGTCGCCGTATTGGGCTATAAACTCTTCGGCGTCGGGGGCGAGTGTTAAGTTTCGCGTGCCGAGTCCGCGCTCGCGATCTGTCAAAGCGCGCCTGAGAATCTTTTTGATGTGCTCTGGGCTTAAGGGCTGCAACACGAAGACTTGGGAGCGCGAGAGCAACGGCGCAATGATCTCAAATGACGGGTTTTCCGTCGTCGCTCCTACCAAGAGAATCGAGCCTTCTTCGACGTAGGGCAAGAACGCAGACTGTTGCGCTTTGTTGAAGCGATGCAGCTCGTCTACAAAAATAAGATCGCGCGTGCCGTAGCTCTGAAATTTTCTTCTGGAGCGTTCCATCGCGCTCTGGATCTCTTTGATAGACGAGCGCGTCGCGCTGAACGCCAAGAACTCTGCGCCGCAAGATCGAGCGATGATCCAGCCCAGCGTCGTCTTCCCCGTCCCCGGTGGCCCCCACAGCACGAGAGAGCGAATCTCGTTCCCCTCGATCATCTTGCGCAGGGGCTTCTCCGGGCCGACAAGCTCTTCTTGGCCCACGAACTCGTCTAGGCTCTGCGGGCGCATCCGCTCGGCCAAGGGCGGGCGCTGCTTCTTTTCCGATCTACTGAAGAGCTGGCTCATCGTAGATGTATTCTATGTCTTTTGCAGCCCAAGAGCAAGCTGTCAAGCTCTCTTTTGGAGCGTTGGATAGGCAGAGCGTCAGACTATCCATCACAGCTCCCTCTCCGTCCGAAGGGCTGTCTGTTCGAGGGGATAGCGCCGGAGAAGTTGCCGGCGTATCGCGTCTATGTGCCTGAGGAATAGATTGTTTCCAGAGAGGGCGTCTTTTTGATCTGTTCTGGGACGGTGTCTATGGGGGGAGCCGATGGCTGTCTGGAGATTCTCGGTCCGCGAGACCTGTGGGACCACTGGGAGTGTTGTGAGGAGAGGTGCACGGCGTGGGCGTTGGGCGAGGTCAAGGGGCGCTGGATGGGGCGAGCGCAATGGTTAGAGCTGTTGCGCCATCCCTGAAGAGCGCTCTTTGAGCTATCTTCATCAGAAGGCTCATTTAGCCGAGCGATTTGGCGAGCGTGACATGCGCACCGGGGGAGGTCTTCGTGCCGATCTCGCTGACGCAACAGCGGCAGGCGCAGCTCTGTGGGGCGGGGCGCTCGCAGGTGGTGAAGGCGTGGTTGTTGGGAATTCTTCTATCTAAGTCTTCGTCTTCAGCATCTCCAATGCTTCTCTCGCGCGAGATCAACAAAGGAGGTAGATTCACGTGCGCACGATTAAAGTATCGCGCTGGCGGTACTGCTCGCCGGCGGCATGGGCTATATGCTCTACCGCCGCCGCCCGGCCCTGCGCCCCGCCGCGCCCTAGGACGTAGCGGCTGACAGACCCTTGCACAGAGAAGCCCCTGCTCGCGGCAGGCGGGCGGGGGCTTCTCCATCGAATCGCGGAACGCACGGAAGGGAACAGAGAACACGGAAGATGTCTGTCATTCAGTGTTTTCCGTGCTTCTCTGCGCCTTCCGTGATTCAAACGTCCACATAAAGGAGGTCTCATGGCGCGCAAAAAGCACAAGCACAAAGAGCAGTCAGCTAAGCTCTGAGGGATCTTGCTCAGTGTGCAAGCGATATCGCTATCTGGGATGCGATGTTCAAGAGCGGAGGTATCAGCTTCGAGCTGCGCTGGGCGTATATGCTGATCGCCAGCGGGGACTGGCTCGCGCCGGTGGCCCTCTGGATTTCCGTTGGCCTTCAGGGTTTAGAAGATGAGCTTGACGCCCGCGGTTCCGTAGACTAAACTTAGAGCGCTCTGCCGCGCCCGT
The DNA here is from genome assembly GCA_025061735.1 of Candidatus Bipolaricaulota bacterium. Lineage (GTDB taxonomy): Bacteria > Bipolaricaulota > Bipolaricaulia > RBG-16-55-9 > DRXL01 > SKYB132. The sequence goes on along the minus strand of JANXAU010000080.1, from coordinate 3,045 downwards.
AGCTCAATCGGAAGAGCACCGGTCTTCGGAACCGGGGGTTGGGGGTTCGAGCCCCTCCGGGCGCGCCAGACTTCGTCTGGACTGTACACCTTCGCCCGCCTCTGGCAGGCGAAGCCTAGGCGGGGGTGGCGGAATCGGCAGACGCGCAGGACTTAGGATCCTGTGGGGCAACCCGTGGGGGTTCGAGTCCCCCCCTCCGCAGTACCCCCCAGATGATAACTAGCTCTTTTTTTAGTATGATAGCTCTCTCTAAAACTCACTAAAGGGAAGACGCTATGAACCCTAGCGACGATTTCAAAAGAGCCTATCGCAATCTCTCGGTAGCCCAGCTCTACGAAGAGGCCCTGCGCCGCCGCGAAGCCCAGCTCAGCCACACCGGCGCGCTCGTCGCCTACACGGGACGCTACACCGGCCGCTCCCCCCAAGACAAATTCATCGTCAAAGAACCCAGCAGCGCCGACAAGATCTGGTGGGGACCCGTCAATCAGCCCCTCAGCACCGCCCAGTTTGAGAACCTCTACGGCCGACTCTGCGACTATCTCAAAACCAAAGAACTCTTCGTCCAAGATCTGTCGGTCTGCGCCGCGCCGCGCTATCGCCTCCCCCTTCGCGTCATCACCGAATACGCTTGGCACAGCCTCTTCGCCAGAAATCTCTTCATCCGAACGTCTGACCCCTCAAACCCGCAGATCACCGTGATCTGCGCCCCCAACTTTCACGCCGACCCCAAACGCGACGGCACCCGCTCCGAAACGTTTATCGTCTTGCACCCCCAGAAAAAGCTCATTCTCATCGGGGGCACCCAATACGCCGGCGAGATCAAAAAGTCCGTCTTCACCCTCTTGAATTATCTCTTGCCCCAGCAGAACATCTTGCCCATGCACTGCTCCGCTAACTTAGGCCCAGACGGGGACACGGCCCTCTTCTTTGGGCTTTCCGGCACCGGCAAGACGACCCTCTCTACCGATCCTAAACGCCTGCTCATCGGCGACGACGAGCACGGCTGGAGCGACGACGGCGTCTTCAACTTCGAGGGCGGCTGCTACGCCAAGGTCATTCGATTAAGAGAAGAGAGCGAACCCGAGATCTATCGTGCGGTGCAGCGCTTCGGCTCCCTCGTCGAGAACGTCCCGCTCGATCCCCAGACGCGCGTGCTCAACTTCGACGACGCTTCTATCACCGAGAATACACGAGCAGCTTACCCCATCGAGTTTCTGCCGCGCTTCGTCCCCCACGGCACCGGGCCACACCCGCGCACGATCTTCTTTCTCAGCTACGATGCTTTTGGAGTCCTGCCTCCGATCTCGCGCCTCAGCCCAGACCAAGCGATCACGTACTTTCTCTTGGGGTACACAGCCAAAGTAGCAGGCACCGAGCGCGGCGTCGTCGCGCCCACGGCGACCTTCAGCGCGTGCTTTGGCGCGCCCTTCTGGCCCCTGCCGCCTCAGACCTACGCCGAGATGCTACGCCAACGCTTGACTCGGCATCGCGTCGAGGTCTGGCTGCTGAACACGGGCATCTTGGGGGAGCCGGGCAGCTCGCGCATCCCCATCGCGCACACGCGCGCGCTCCTACGCGCCGCTCTCAACGGCTCGTTCAAAGAAACGTCCTTTGAAGAAGACCGGTACTTTGGCTTGCGCTATCCCGCGCACTGCCCAGAAGTCCCCCAGCTTGTCATGAATCCCCAGCGCGCTTGGAAAGACAAAAAAGCCTATGCAGAAATTGCCCAGCGACTCGCGCAGCACTTCGCTGAGCAGCAGAACGATTTGACACGATCTCTCAACACTACCGCTGGCTGAACGGAGGAACCCTATGACCGCAGGAGCTGCTTTCTCTCGTGGACTGGAGGGCGTGATCGCCGCTGAGAGCGCCCTCACGTATATTGACGGCCAGAAAGGGATCTTGGCGTACTTGGGCATCCCCATCGAGGAGCTTGCGGAGCACTCGTCGTTTGAAGAGACGGCCTTTCTGTTGTTCTATCAAAGATTGCCTAAGAGAGCCGAGCTGGAAGGCTTTCAGAGCGAACTGATTCGCCATCGCGCGCTGCCGGAGCCGATCTTGGATCTCTTAAAGCGATTGCCGCGCACCGCCGCGCCCATGGCCCTGCTGCGCACGGCCGTCTCTGCGCTGGGACACTTCGACCCCAAACCCGATGATGTCTCTACCACCGCCCTCCAAGAGAAGGCGCTGCGCTTGACCGCCCAGATGGCCACGCTCACCGCGGCCATCGGGCGCCTGCGCAAAGGCCTAGAGCCGATCGCTCCTACTACAGATCTCTCCCACGCTGCTAATTTTCTGTATATGCTCACCGGACAGAAGCCCACGGAGGAAGCCACTCGCGTCTTCGACGTCGCGCTGATCCTACACGCCGATCACGAGTTCCCCGCGTCTACCTTTGCCAGCACCGTCGTCGCCTCGACGCTCAGCGACATCTATTCTAGCATCTGTGCAGCACTGGGGGCGCTCAAGGGGCCGCTCCACGGCGGCGCCAACGAACAAGTGATCCGCATGATCATCGAGATCGGCGACCCCAGCCGCGCTGAGTCCTATATCAAAGAAAAATTGGCCCGCAAAGAGATCATCATGGGCTTTGGGCACCGCCAATACAAAACCTATGATCCCCGCGCCCGCATCCTCAAGCGCTACTCCGAAAGGCTCGCCCAACAGACGCACGACACCCGTCTCTTCCAGATCGAAGAGATCGTGGAGAAGACCGTCATCGAAGCGCTAGGAGGCCGGGGGATCTTCCCCAACGTAGATTTCTACTCTGGGACGGTCTATCACTACTTGGGAATCGAGCCAGAACTCTACACGCCGATCTTCGCGGTCAGCCGGATCGTGGGCTGGGCCGCCCATATCATGGAGTATCTCAAGGAGAATCGCATCTTTCGGCCCACGACGCGCTACGTTGGACCGCCGCTGGGACACTACATCCCCATCGAGCAACGCACCTAGGAGGCAGCGAGCCGATCGAGAAAGTTCTCGGCCTGTTCTAAGACCGCTTGGGTGTTCTCAAAGCTCAGGCGCTGGCGCGCTCGCGCGTAG
>JANXAU010000035.1 GCA_025061735.1 Candidatus Bipolaricaulota bacterium | reverse complement strand
CGGGAACGGCATCCATGAGCCTAACCCGCCCAACAACGAGCCGCTGCTCCCTGGATGGACGTTCAACGTGAGTCCGCCACCCCCAAGCTCGGTGACAACCGGTCCCCAAGGCGGCATCTGCTTCGGCGTCTCTGCCCCAGGAACGTACACGATCTCGGAGCAAGTGCAATCCGGCTGGACGCCGACTACGTCTAACCCGCAAACCGTGACAGTACAACCGGGGCAGCTTGTGAACCTCACCTTCGGCAACAAGAAGAAAGAAGAGAAGTTTGAGATTTGCGGGATCAAGTGGAACGATCTGGACGGCGATGGTGTGAGAGACCCCAACGAGCCGGGCTTACCAGGCTGGACGATCAACATGGTGTTTGGAACGCCGCCGAATCAAGTTGACGTGCAAGCCACAACTGGTGCCAACGGGCAATACTGTTTCACCGGACTGGCGCCGGGAACGTACACGATCTCTGAGACGTTGCAACCCGGATGGATTCAGACCTTCCCACCGGCACCAGGCACATACACAGTGACGGTACCGCCGTCAGTGACCAACATTAACTTCGGCAATAGAAGACGCGAAGAAGGCCGATGCGATCTGACCATTAGAAAGTCCGTCAGCCCCAACCCCGTGCTGAGCGGCCAGCAAGTGACCATCACACTGACGGTGCAGAACGTCGGGAACGCTCCCTGTCCGCCTGGGCCTTTCCCCGGTACGATCGTTCGTGACAACAAGCCGGCAGGGATCGGCTCCTTCACCCTGACCTCTGCAACGGCTCCAGCCGGTTGGCAGTGTGGCTTAGAGATGCCTGCCGGCAACTTGACCTGCGCCACCCCCAACCCGCTGCCGCCGGGCTACACAGCTACGTTCACTTTCACCGCAAGCGTGACTGCACCACCAGGCAGCACGATCCAAAACTGTGCCACTGTGACGAACCCGAACGACACAAACCCGACGAATAACCAGTCGTGCGTGACCATTAGTGTCATAGGAATACCACCGCCACCGATAGACCTCACGCTGGCGAAGCTGCTCGACGGCGTGCTGCGCCCCGAAGCGGAAGTGACGTACGTGCTCAGGGTCACCAACGTCGGCGGCGCAGCGACGAGAGCCCCCATCCGAGTGACAGACCCGTTGCCGCCGCAGTTGCGCTTCGTCTCGGCGACCGGCGCGGGCTGGAGCTGCTCGGTCTCCGGGCAGAACGTGATCTGCACCAGCACTGGGTCGATAGCGCCCAATCAGAGCAGCACAATCTTGCTGCGGGTGCGCGTCGTGGCTGCGCCGGGCACGCAGATCACCAACTGCGCGACCGTCGAGACGGAGGGCGATGCCAACCCCGCGAACAACCGCGGCTGCCACACCGGAACGGTGCAACGCTGAAGACCTAACCCCCCGGCTCCCCTCCCCGACGCGGTAAGGGGAACGCCCCTCTCCGGTCGGTGCCGACGGGAGAGGGGTCGGGGGGGTGAGGGCTATCGTCACGAAGACGACCGTCTTCGCCATGCGTGCCACGCCTTCAAGATCGCCAAGAGAGCTAATCCCATAAGCAAGCCCACAAGCAGCCCGTTGAGCGTGCGCCAGAGCGAGAGCCACAACGGCGTATGCAGATGGACAAAGGTGTTGATAACCGAAGCCTGACCAAGAGCGCCTAGGGCCAGCAGAGCCAGTGCTACAAGCCGCGACGTATCATGACGATTCCAAAGGACCAGCGCCGGATGCCCGATGAGAAACTCTTTGAAACGCGGGCGCGCAACGAAGAGATTCTCCAGACGCTCTCTCAGAACCTCCTCCCAACGCGCGACGGGAATAACCGGAAGATTCCCACTGCGCTCTACGATCACAAAGAGCAAGCCCGCTCCCACAACGGTCACTACCCCAGCGCTCCGCCAAGCAAACCCTCTCTCGCCACGACGCAGCCAAAGCTCGGTTGCCACCACCAACAGCACCGGAGCTACCAAGGCTACCTTCACCCCACGAAATTCCTGCAGCTTCAAAAAATACGCCGTCTCGCTCAACAGCGCGGCTATCGCCACCCCCGCTCCCACAGAACCCAGCGAAACTACAATCAAAAATTTCCATCCCGCCAAGCGCTCTTTGAACAGAAGAATCAGCGCCCAAGGGGCTACAATCGCTATCGCCAACGCCAACCCCTCCCGCGCCCACGACAAGCCCCAAAAACCCAGAAGCGCCCAGCCGACCCACAGAGATCCTCCCAAGACCAACCATCTACTCCCCATGACCTCAGGCCAAAGCTCCTGGGCCAACACCACCAGCAGCGCCGCAAATCCCAGCGCGATTACCAAATAAAGGGCGAACGAACTCTCAATTCCCGGAGGCGCCAACTCCACCAGCGCCGAGCCGTCTTGAAAACCCAAGTCGCTCAGACGCGCTCGCAGATGTTCTAGATAGCGCGCAAAGCGCTCGTGCTCCGTGACCCACAACAAGCGAATGTTGCGCTCTTGCACGGCGCGCTCCCAACGCTCCAACGCCCCCACCAGCCCAAGACGATCCAACTCTCTGGACTTGATCGCATGAGCGCGCACAACTCTTTGGGGATCGAGATCGTCAAGAATCGGGGGTTCGGCGAACTCCAAGATGGCCCATATCAGGCCCTCATCATTCTGTGCTCTCTCTCCGAGAGCGCGAGAGCTGCCCAGCGGGGGAAGGTCTATCGGCATCAGCCAAGAGGGCTGGATTCCAACAGATTTCACGAACGCCGCAACACGCTCTGTGAGCTCACCATCGTCCCTCTCGACGACGAGTCCGATCTCAAATCCCAATCTTTGAGCTTGAGCCAATGCCTCTGGGAGATAGCGATCTATCAGCACGGCACGCAGCCCCCAGTCTGGAAGATCCGCAAGCTCCAGCGTCAACGCTGAAACCCCTAGCGCACGTAGATGCTCTAAGCGCTCGCGCCAAGGCCCCTCGCCCTCTTCTTCATAGGCGACGCGAGTCAGCTCCTGGTAGGGAACAGCGATTACGAGATTTGTATAAGAAGATTCCCATACGCTGCGCCGATACCCCACCCAAAGCGCCCCAGCAAGCGCTAGAGCGATCAAGCCCAAGAGAGAAATCCGTAGAGCGATGCTCCCTCTCACCACGCTCTACTATAGCACACCGTTACGCTCCAGGGCCAACCGAAGTGACCGGTGTCTGATCGCCAAGCGCCAGAAGTCTTTGACAGAGCACACGCGCGTCCGGCATAGTACTATCACACTCAACAGAGGGGGAGAGAGCGTGTTCAAGAAGCTAGTCTTGCTCGCTGTCATCATCATTGCTATTGCTGGAGCGGCTTACGCCCAAGAGCCGCCGGCCTCACGCGATCTTTCGCAGAATCGCGGCTTGGGAATCGGACTGCAAGCGCCCTGCGCCTTCAGCTTTCGCTTCTGGCTGATCGAGGGCTTCGGTCTAGAAGCGAATGCGTTCTTGATCTCTACCGGAGATTTCACCATCGGCTGTCTCGCGGCCAAGACGCTGCTGCGGCTGGCCGACACCGATATTTTTGATTTCTATGCAGTCCTCTGGGCCAACTTCCACTTTGGCGACTACGCCCAGCCCAGCGTCGCCGATGTCGCTCTCTTAGGGGGCATGGAGCTGAGCATCTTGCCCAGCCTGGCGATCAACCTAGAATTCGGTCAGGCGGTCTTCTTCGAACCAACGCGCGTGAGCTTGCAGCCGACCTTCAGCTTGGGGCTGCATTACTATTTCTTAAAGTCCGTGAGAGCTGAGCCTCCTTTAGAGTGAATGTGATCGTTGTCACATAAAAGACTTACGAAAGGGCTTGGGGTCGGATAGCGCAAGGGGTAGAGTCATGGTACTGATGATGTCACCCTGAGCGAAATAGACGAGGGAGGGCGCTATGCGAGTGCTCGTGTTGGTACTGGTAGCAGTGCTCCTTGGAAGTGTATTAGCGAGCGCTGCGGAAGACCCGTCACGTGCGACGTGGCTGGGCACGGGATTTCAGTTGACGTTCCCGGTGATGCCTCCGCACACCGTCCCGGCGTCGGGGCTGAGCGTGCGCGTCTGGATCGCCGATATGATCGGGTTTGATGCGAATTTCTTTGTAGTAGGGATGTCGCTTAGCTTCACGCCGCGCGTGCTTTTTAAGTTTGTCAATCTCCCCTTGGCTGATCTGTATGCGGGCGCGGGGATGGGCTTCTTTGCCTACACGCCTCCCAACGACGCGCTGATGCTCTACACGCCGGTTCAGGTCTTCACGGGTCTGGAGATGCGTTTTATTCGCAACGTTGCGTTTGTGGGGGAGGTGGGGATCTTCGGGCTGGGAGGCACGCGCGGCGGCGTGACCGGGGGGCTAGGCGTACACGTTTATTTCTGAAGCAACAGCTCGGCAAGCCGACCCTTCAGCTCAGATTTGAGCTTAACGCTGGCTGAAGTCTCGCTAACGCACTCCGGCCCGCAGACGCTTCTCCGACGGCGCGTCAGCCACGAAACCATCTGAACGATCTTGGGATAGAGCCAAAACGCCACCGACGCCCCCGGCAACGCCAGCGCCCGCACAATTCTCTTGGCCGCTTCAGCCCCCCAACTGACAGACTCTTCGTCGAAGAGAAACATCGCGAACCCAACGTTCTCGCCAAATTGAGCGCGCAACACTCTTTGAGCCTCTGCGCTCTCAAAGGGGAGCAGCGCGAACTTTTTGCGCCGATCGAGCAGGCGCACCAGCCGCGCAAAGCCGCGACAGTACGCGCACGTGCCGTCGTAGATCAGCAACAATTTCATAGTTTCAACGTTTGAGGCAGATCAGATAGGTGCACGCCCGATCGCCCTTGAGGATATGCTGGTCGCGAGTTACCGTGGCGTCGTCGAGGACGCGCTGGAACAGCTCTAACTCATGGCTGCACGCGGTGGGGCACCTCTGAGCGATCTGACAGATCGCGCAGTTGTGCTCCGTCAAGAGAAATCTATTTTTGCCCAGCTCTTCCCAGTCGGCCATATAGCCCTCTTCCGTGCGAATGCGAGCCAGCTCCGCGACGCGCTCTCTGAGAGATCTTCCGTTCATGCGCGCGCGATACTGAGCAGCCAGAAGCTCTGTGCGGTGATCGAAGAGTCGCTCCAGCGCTTTGGGGCCTTCGACCGCTTGGATCGCCTCAAGCAGGCTCTGGGCGAATTGCGCGTAGGTGCGCGGGAAGAGCTCGTCTCCCAGCTCGGTGAGCGAGTAGAGATAGCTGGGACGCCCCAGCTTCTGGGGCACGATCTCATGCCGGATGATCCCATCGCGTTCCAGAGCAGCTAACTGCCCCCGCACGCCCATGACGGTAATGCCCAGCTCTTCTGCCAACCGTTGCGCCGTCATCGGCCCGTGGAGCTTCAGAAGCTCAAGAACTCTGCGGCGCGTCTCCGGCGCGTGATAGATCGCCATTGTCTCCATAAGCGACATTATAGCAGATATAAAGAGCTTTGTAAATTATATAAACTTAATACTTGACAAAATATATTTATTGGGCTATAATGGCGGGAAGCTAGAAGGGAGGCTCACTTATGTTTCGGCCGTGTCTGCTCTACGTCGGCACCGGAGATGGAATCTTCGTCTTTCGCGCGAGCGAAAAGAAATTAGAGCTGGTCGGTCGAGGCCTCGAAGGGAATGCAGTGCGCGGGATCGCGGTGCATCCGAAAGATTCCCGGATCGCTTATGTCGCCTGCGGGCTGCGCGGCTGGGGGCTGTATAAGACCGAAGACGCCGGGCAGAGCTGGGAGCTTGTGGGATTCAAAGACCGCTGGGCCTGGGACGTTGCTATCCATCCCCACGATCCCAAGACGCTCTACGTCGGCACCGAACCCCCGATGATCTATATTTCCTGTAATGCCGGACGGACTTTCCAAGCGTGTGAGGGCATCGAGAGGCTCCCCAGCCGCAAGCATTGGAAGTTCTTCTACGAGCCGTTCTACGCCGGGCATATTCACGGGATCGCGCTCCATCCCCAGTGCCCAGAGAGGATCTTCGCGGGGGTGGAGCACGGCGCGCTCATCTACTCTTACGACGACGGCAAGACCTGGCACGAAGCGCTCGTGGGGCACGATCTCCATCGGATCGCGCTCGATCCCCTCAATCCCGATCGCGTCTTCGCTGGCACGGGCGAGGGACTCTTCATGAGTGACGATGCGGGCCAAACGTGGAAGGCCGTGCCCAAACTTACAGATAAATACGTGCACGGGATCTATTTTGATCGGCATAATGCCCAAAGAGTCTATCTCTACGTTGCAGAAGCGGGCAGCCCCCTCTATCGCAGCGACGACGGGGGGCGCTCGTTTGCCCTTATCAGCACAGGGCTTCCCGAAGACGGCCCGGCCGATAGTTTCAGCATCCATCCCGATCAATCAGAGGTGCTCTTCTATGGGGGAGAAGTCCGGGAGCGCCGAGGGCAGCTCTTTGTAAGCGCCGATGCTGGCGCAAGCTGGCAACTCTTGGGAGATGAGCTACCCAAGATCTGGCGCGTGCGAACCGGAAAGCTTTGAAGCTCTCGTCTTTCTCTACTATACTTTAGCAGACGGGAGCTGACAGCAGATTCGGGTAACGGATTTGGCAGATTTTTGAAGATAATCCGCTTAATCGGCTACGGCAATCCGAGTCAGCCCTTAATAACAGGAGCTGGGGAGATGCCCAAGATTCTGGGGATCAACGGCAGCTTGAGACGCACAGGCTCGCGCACGCTACACGCGTTAGAGATCGCGCTGCGCGGTGCCGCCGATGCCGGCGCTCACACAGAACTATTAGATCTGAAACAGCTCGATCTCCCCTTCTACGATGATCGCCCCGACGTTCAGAGTTATCCCCCATCGGTCTTCACGCTCGTCGAGCGCGTGCGCTGGGCCGACGGACTGATTCTCGCTTCGCCCGTCTACCACGGCACGCTCAGCGGCGCGATGAAGAACGCCCTCGACTTTCTCGAACTGCTCAGTAACGACCAACCCCCGTGGCTAGAAAACAAAGTCGTCGGCTTGATCAGCGTTGCCGGGGGCAATTCGGGAATTAATACTATCAACAGTATGCTGCACACGTGCCGGGCAATGCGGGCGTGGGTCCTGCCCTTGGCAGTGACCGTGCCGGGAAGCGCCTTCACCCCCGATGGACAACTCCACGACTTGAATATAACAGAGCGCTTGCTCAAACTGGGCGTCGAGACGGCTCGCTATGCTCAACTCTTCGCTCAAGAGCGCCGTCTCTAGCTCCCTCAGCCCTCCTTTGCAACTTCTTCTTCCACTCTGCTATAATGCTCTATACCCAAAAACGCTAAGGGAGTGAGGACGATCGCGGCTACGACGCAAAAGCCAGAGTGGTTGAAGATTCGCCCCCCTGGGGGGCAGAACTATATACAGATCAAAGAGACGCTGCGCAAGCACGGGCTTCACACCGTCTGCGAAGAGGCCCGTTGCCCGAACGTGCACGAGTGCTGGGGCGGCGGCACGGCAACCCTGATGCTCATGGGCGACGTCTGCACTCGAGGATGCCGATTCTGTGCCGTCACCAGCGGCCATCCCAACGGCTACTTAGATCCCCTCGAACCTTGGAAGGTCGCTCACGTCGTAAGCGCCTGGGGGCTTGACTACGTTGTCCTAACTAGTGTCGCTCGCGACGATCTGCCCGACGGCGGCGCGGAACACTTCGCCAAGACGATCCGCGCGATCAAGGCCCAGGCGCCCCACATGCTCGTTGAAGTTCTCATTCCCGACTTCCGTGGCGACCTCAATGCCCTGAAAACCGTAGTAGATGCCCAGCCCGACGTTATAGATCACAACATCGAGACGGTCGAGCGCCTCACCCCCAAAGTCCGCGACCGCCGCGCCACGTATCGTCAGTCCCTGATGGTGCTGGAGAACATCAAAAAGCTCGATCCCACGCGCTATACCAAGTCTTCGATCATGGTCGGTCTGGGCGAGACCGACGAAGAGATTCTACAAACGATGCGCGATCTGCGCGCCGTCGGCGTGGATATTCTCACGATCGGACAGTACCTGCGCCCCAGCCCCAGACACCTCGAAGTCGTCGAGTACGTCCATCCTGATAAATTCGCCCGATGGAAAGAAGTCGGCGAAGCGATGGGCTTTCGCTACGTCGCCTCCGGGCCACTGGTGCGCAGCAGCTACCGTGCGGGAGAGTTCTTCATTAAAAGTCTCTTACAGAGTCACCGTGGGAGGGATCATGGCCAAGAGTCTTAAGACCAAGCCGCGCAAGTCTGCCATCTCTGTAGATATCGAGATGCTTCAGATCTTAAGCCCCGATGGCACTGCTTCTCCAGACGAGGTTCGAGAGCTGGGATTGACCAAGGACGATATCCAATCGCTCTATCGTTGGATGGTGACCGCTCGGATCTTCGACGAGCGCGCGCTGGCGCTCCAGCGCCAGGGGCGCTTGGGCACCTACGCGCCCCTCTCCGGCCAAGAGGCCTGCCAAGCGGGCAGCGCCTACGCGCTCCGGCCCGAAGACTGGATGTTCCCCAGCTATCGCGAACACTTGGTCCAAGTGATGCGCGGGCAGAGCTGGCTCGATGTGCTGGCGTACTGGGGCGGAAACGAAGAGGGCAATCGCATCCCCGAAGGGGTCAGAAACTTCACAATCTCGATCCCCATCGCGACTCAAACGCTCCACGCCGTAGGAGCGGCGTGGGCCGCCAAGATCAAGGGGGAGAGTTCGTGTTCGATCGTCTACTTTGGCGATGGAGCTACCTCGGAAGGGGACTTTCACGAGGCGCTCAATTTCGCTGGCGTCTTTCAGACCCCAACGGTCTTCTTCTGCCAGAACAATCAATACGCGATCTCCGTGCCGCGGACCAAGCAGACGGCCTCCGAGACGATCGCCCAGAAGGCCATCGCCTATGGCATCGAGGGCGTTCAAGTAGATGGTAACGACATCTTCGCTGTGTATAAAGCGACCAAGGAGGCGCTCGAGCGGGGACGCAACGGCGAGGGGCCAACGCTTATCGAGGCCGTGACCTATCGGCTCAGCCATCACACGACCGCCGACGATTGGACGCGCTATCGCCCCGCCGAAGAGGTCGAGATGTGGAAGCAGAAAGACCCGATCAAGCGATTAAGACTCTATATGGAAAAGCAGGGGCTTTGGAGCGACCAAGACGAAGCCAAGCTTTTAGAAGAAGCAAGAAGCGAGATCGCTCAGGCGGTCGCCCAGTACGAGAACCTGCCCAAGCGCGACGTCGAGGAGATCTTTAAGTATATGTACGCCGAGATGCCCTGGCATCTGCAAGAGCAGCTTCAGGAGCTGCGAGAGTACTTGGCCGAACACGGCGGCGATCTGCCAAAAGAATAGCTATGCCTCAGATGACGATGATTCAAGCGATCAACGACGCGCTGCGCACCGAGATGCGCCGCGATCCCACGGTGATCGTGATGGGCGAAGACGTCGGGGTCAACGGCGGCGTCTTCCGCGCGACCGAGAGCCTGTACAAAG
>JANXAU010000018.1 GCA_025061735.1 Candidatus Bipolaricaulota bacterium | reverse complement strand
CGGGTTCGATTCCCGCCACCTCCACCAAAAGCTATCTATGCGCTACCGATGGGGAGTCGCGATCCTCTCGCTCGGCTTGGGAGCAGCCCTTGTGCTGGGCCAATCCCAAGCCCCCGCTCCGTTGGTCGCCTATGCCGAACTCGCTAGCTCGATCAACCCCATCACCAAAGACTTTCTGCTGCGCGTCATCACCGAAGCGCACCGCGACAACGCGGCGCTCTTAATCGTTCGCTTGGACACCCCCGGCGGACTCTTAGAATCTACCAAGGACATGGTCAGCGCGATCTTGAACTCTCCTATCCCCATAGTGGTCTGGGTGGGACCGGGGGGAGCGCGAGCTGCGTCTGCCGGAGCGTTCATCACGATGGCCGCAGATATCGCCGCAATGGCCGAGGGCACGAATATCGGCTCTTCGACTCCCGTCTCGTTGGCCCCGAGCGAGGGCCAGCCGCCCAACGAAGACGACCCCGCGCGCAAGAAGATCATGGAGTTTGTCGCTTCCGAAGCGCGCAAGATCGCCGAGAAGCGCGGGCGCTCCAAAGAATGGGCCGAGAAGTTCGTCTTCGAGGGCAAATCGCTCACGGCTCGCGAGGCGTTAGAGAACAATATTATCAATCTGATCGCCAACACTCGCGAAGAGCTGCTCAAAAATCTGGATGGCTACGAGCTCCAGCGCGATGGACAGATCGTTCGGCTTCAGACGTCGGGAGCTTCTTTAAAGATTTACGAGAGAAATCTCAAAGAGCAACTGATGGGCTATCTGGCCGATCCGAATGTCGTCTATCTGCTCTTGACGATTGGGATCTACGCGCTCATTGCCGAGTTCTTCACGCCCGGCTTTGGCGTGGGGATCGCGGGAGCGATCTGTCTGCTGCTGGCGCTGTTGGGGTTGCAAGTCTTGCCGTTCAACGTTGTGGGGCTAGCGCTGATCGGGCTGGGCGTGGTCTTGATGGTGATTGATCTGTTTGCGCCTACGCATATGGCGCTGACGATTGGCGGCATCGTCTCGCTGCTGATCGGCTCGTTCATGCTCTTCGACGTCGAGGGCTTTGCCGCACCGGCGCTGAACATCCATCCCGTCACGATCTTCGTCACCGTAGGGACGGTCACGGCGCTCTTTGTCTTCATGGCCACGAAGGGGCTGCTCATTCAGCGCAAGCGGGTCTCGACGGGGAGAGAGGGGCTGGTTGGGGCGCGCGGCAGCGCCCGCGACGATCTCCAGCCAGAAGGAATGGTCTTCGTCAAGGGGGAGTATTGGAGGGCGATCGCTCAAGATCCTCCGATCAAATCTGGCGAGACGATCATCGTGGAAGCGATCGAAGACGGGAAGCTCCTCGTGCGCCGCAAGCCGTAACGAGTCACGATTCGTGGTGACTAACTTCGGGGAAGGAGAAGATGATGCAGAGGTCTTGGGTGCTCTATCTGCTGTGGGCGTTGACGCTGGCGGTGGTCGCGTGGGCGATTTGGTACATTGCGAGCAGTCCCAGGCCAGAGCCTCCGGCAACACCGACGTACTCTCGCCCCACCGGCCCGCTCCATCCTGAAGACTATCCCAAGCTGGAGGAGCGCATTCTGAGCCTGATCGCTGCGCCCGATCCGGCGCTCTTCGCCAAAGAGAACGGCTTGGAGAAGGATTTCAAAGACGGCAAGCTCCTTGTCGTGATCGAGGCGCAGAGCACCGATGTTTTAGAAGAGCTGCGCTGGGCCATCGAAGCGTTGGACGGGACGCTAGAGGGGGAGTTTGAGCGGAGCTTGCAGGTGCGTCTGCCCTTAGCGATGGTTCTTAAGCTGGCCAAGCACCCGCACATCGAGTTTATTCGTCTGCCGGTGCGCCCGGAGCCGGGCTAGTCTTGCTCAACTGCCAAGCCCATCGCCCCGACTATCGCGTAGCTGAAGCTCAAGCTCGCGCACTTGCTGAGCCATTCTCTTCATGCCTTCCTTGGATTGCTCGGCTATGCGTCGCACTCTTTCGGGATCTAGACCAAACTCACGGCTCAGCTCCTCTGCGTCGCACTCGCCGATCTGCTCAGCAGCTTCTTCGAGGATTTCCGCGATGCTCTTGCCCTCGTAGCGCTCCCCCAACTGTATCCCTTCTTCCATAAACTGCATGACCAAATTCTCCAGTTGTTGGGCGAACGACTGCGATACCCCTTGAGGGTCCTCCCCCTGAAGGGCAACCCGCTCGAAGGCATCTCGTCTCAACTGATTAAAGCGTTGATCGAATCTGCGCGCGCTATCCAAGAGCTGCTCTGGGTCGGAGCTGGTGATCCGGCCCGCTTGCAGCCCAAGCTGATAAAGCGTCGTGATGTCTAGGGGGAGATCTGTCATCTCCCGGGCTTGCTGGATACGCTCTGCCTGCGTCATCACTTCTTCACCT
>JANXAU010000013.1 GCA_025061735.1 Candidatus Bipolaricaulota bacterium | reverse complement strand
CCGATGATCATCCTCAGCTCGGTGCCCCAAGCGCGCGTCGCTGAGATCGCCCGCTGGGAAGAGATTGAGCAAGCCGTGGGCGCTTTGGTGGCTTTCTGTAATCTTCAAGGGAATCCGTATTTTATGGCGATTGGGGTTGATCCGGAGGCGCTTGACCTCGGCGGAGTGACCCTGCTTCAGGGGCGCCCCTTCGCCCGCGAAGACGAGATTCTGTTGGGCAAGATGGCCGCGAGCACGCTGAATATCTCGTTGGGGGAGAGCGTCACGCTCGACGGGCAGCGCTTTCGCGTCGTGGGCATCTACGAGACGGGCAATCTCTTTCAAGACGCCGGCGCGCTGCTCTCTCTGCCGACCTTGCAAAAGCTCAAGAACCGTTCCGGTGAGATCACCGTGATCCTAGTGAAAGCCAAAGCGAACGTAGATGTCCAGCGGTTGGCCGAGCGCGTCGAGCGCGAGTATCAAAACGAGCTGGTGACGCTGCGCTCGGCGGAAGAGTTCAACCGAAACTATCGGAGCTTGAGCCTGGTGCGCGCGGGAAGCTGGCTCGTCTCGCTCTTAGCGTTAGTGATCGGCGGGATCGGCGTGATGAACACGATGATGATGTCGGTCTTTGAGAGAACGCGGGAGATCGGGATTTTGAGAGCGGTAGGCTGGCGGCGCGGGCGCGTCTTGCAGATGGTCTTGGGGGAGTCGCTCTCGCTGGGAGCGCTGGCAGCGATAGCGGGAACGCTGTTGGGGTGGGGCTTGGCGCGGGCGGTCGTCTTGCTGCCGCAGGCGCGTGGCCTGATCGCGCCCGCTTATAGCTCTGAACTCTTCTTAAAAGCGCTGGCGCTCGCCTTGATCGTCGGGCTGCTGGGAGGACTCTATCCGGCTTACAGAGCTTCTAAAATCCTGCCTCAAGAAGCGCTGCGCTATGAGTGAGAAGATCATCATCGCCAAAGATTTAGTCAAGACCTACGAGAACGGGCGGACGCGCGCGCTCGACGGGGTGAGCCTAGAGATCGTTCGTGGGGAGGCCGTAGCGATCTGCGGGCCATCGGGATCGGGCAAGAGCACGCTGCTGAATCTCATCGGGGCGTTAGATCGTCCCGACTCCGGGGAACTCTTCGTTGCCGGCGAAGACTTGGTCCGTCAGCGGGGGGATCTGGCGGACTTTCGCGCGCGCAAGCTGGGATTTATCTTTCAGTTGCACCATCTCATCCCGTCGCTGACGGCTCTGGAGAACGTGCTCATCCCCACGCTGGGGGTCAACGGGCGCGATCCAGAAGCTACGGGGCGAGCGACGGCGCTGCTTGAGCGAGTGGGCTTGCAGGGCAAGTTTCATCGCAAGCCTCCTGAGCTATCGGGGGGTGAGCGTCAGCGCGTCGCGGTCGCGCGCGCCCTTATCAACAATCCCGAACTGATCTTGGCCGACGAGCCTACGGGGAGCTTGGATTCCAAGACCGAACGCCAAGTGCTAGAACTGCTCTACGAACTCTGCCGCGAGCGCGGCGCGACGCTCCTCTTAGTGACGCACGACCCGCGCGTGGCGCAGAGCGCCGACCGCGTCATCGAAATCCTAGACGGGCGCGTCAAAGCCCTAGCTGCCGCTTGAGCAGATATTCAAAGACCCTGCTGGGGAGGAAGCGTCGCAGCGGGAGTAGGTATCTGGCGTCGCGCCCGACGGGATAGCGCAGCTTGGGGTTGGGATGCGTGATCGCGCGATAGATCGTCTCTGCCACGATCACTGAAGGAGCCGCACGATAGATGTTTCTCTGGATGCGCCGACCGCTGGCTTGCTTGAAGAGCGTATAGGGAGAGTTGTCGTCTTGAGCGGCTTGCGCCAACTGCGCGTTCTCTTGAAACTTGGTAGCGATAAAGCCCGGCTCGATGAGAATGACTTTGATGTTCCAGGGGGCCAGCTCGTAGCGCAGCGTCTCCGACAGACCTTCAAGGGCGAACTTGCTCGACGTATAGGGTCCGGCAAACGGGATGGCCATGCGCCCTAGCACCGAGCTGATATTCACGATCGCGCCCGATCGTTGCTGGCGCATCTGCGGGAGGACCGCTTGCGTGACGCGGATCACGCCGAAGAAATTCGTCTCGAACTGCTGCTTCCATTCATCGAGCCGGACCTCTTCGGCCGCGCCGCGCAGCCCATAGCCCGCGTTGTTGATCAGAACGTCAATGCGCCCGCTTTTTTGTAAGATCTGCTCGACGGCGCTCTTGACGGAATTATCGTCGCGGACGTCAAGCTGGGCGATCTCGACAGGCAATCGTTCAGATTCGATAATCTTGCGTAGTTCATCAGCTTTTTGAAGATTGCGCATCGTCGCCCAGACGGTGTAGCCATGTCGGGCCAGATAGAGAGCCGTCTCCAAGCCGATGCCGCTGTTGCTGCCGGTGATGAGCGCAACGGGATTCATAGCCCCCATTATAGGACTAAGCTCGGTAGCGCTGCAAGACCCCCGGCACCAGATAGTCAGAAAAGGCGCGATCCATCCCGTAGGCGGGCCGCCAGCCCCACTCGGCCCGCGCCGCCGAGTCGTCAAGATCGGCCGGCCAACTGTCCACGATCTTCTGGCGCTTCAGATCCGGAGCGAACGTCACTTGCGCGTTGGGGAAGGCGCGGCGCACCAGTTGGAAGATCTCCTCGGCGGAGGGATTGAACGCCGTGACGTTATACACAAAACTAGAGAGTTGTTGGCGCGGCGCGGCCTCGAGCTTCAAGAGGGCTTCAATGGCATCGGGCATGGCCATAAACGGGATGCGCGTGTCTTCGCGGACAAAGCACGCGTAGGGCTTCCCCTGGGCCGCAGCATGGAGCATCTCGGGGGCGTAGTCGCTTGTGCCTCCGGTGGGCACGGTCACCGCGCTGATCAACCCCGGAAAGCGCAAGGCGCGAAAGTCGATATGCCCGCGCGTGGCGTCCGCGTCAAGCTGACGATAGTACCGCGCGTAATAGATCCCCAACTGCTCGCAGTAGAGCTTGTTGATGCCGTACATGGTGCGCGGGGTGAGCCACTCGTGCTCTTTGACCCTCCCCGCGCGCGCCTTTGCCGATAAATCGGGCAGGCCGTAGACGGCAATCGAGCTGGGGTAGAGAAATTTGATCTCGCGCCCCTGCACCCGCGATTGCCCTACAGCCATCTCGAGGAGATTGAGCGTCCCGTCTACGTTGACTTTATGAGCCAAGACGGGCTGGCGCTCGGCCTTGGTCGAGAGCAACGCTGCTAAGTGATAGATCGTGTCGAAGTTATACGTTGCCGAGAGGCTCTCTAGGAGCGCCGTATCGAGGATATCCCCGACGACGGCCCGATGCACTTTAGGTTTGAGGGTGGGGTCCAGTTCATGGATGTCAAGCGCGATGATGCGCACGTCGCTCTGCTCGGCCAGCCGCCAGATCAGGCCGTGGCCGATCTCGCCGTTTGCTCCTGTCACTAAGATTGTCTTCA
Organism: Candidatus Bipolaricaulota bacterium; assembly: GCA_025061735.1. Classification (GTDB taxonomy): domain Bacteria; phylum Bipolaricaulota; class Bipolaricaulia; order RBG-16-55-9; family DRXL01; genus SKYB132. The sequence goes on along the minus strand of JANXAU010000013.1, from coordinate 46,755 downwards.
TAGTATTTTTATTCTACTAGGGAAGCCCTGAAGGAGCCAACTTGCCTCTCCTACCCAAGAGCCGTTAAGATAAAGCCGCATGAGCGAGATGAGATCTCTCTTCAGCGCCGACCCTTCGCATCCCTTTCCTCAGAGAGAGGAGGAGTCTCTCCCCTGTTCGGATCAGACCCAGATCTGGACGATCAGCCAGATCAATCAAGTCGTGCGCGATCTCTTAGAAGGCTCGCTGCCGCCTCTGTGGGTCGAAGGCGAGATCTCCAACTTTCGCTATCATTCCAACGGCCACATGTACTTCACGCTCAAGGACGAGAAGGCCGAACTCGAAGCCGTGATGTTTTCGGAACAGAACGCGCGCTTGCCGTTTGCGCCCTCCGATGGCCAGAACGTGATCGCCTTTGGGCAGATCACGCTTTACGAGAGGCGCGGGCGCTACCAGATCAACGTCTACGAGATGCGCCCCGCGGGGATAGGCAAGCTGCAGCTTGAATTTGAGCGTTTGAAAGAGCGACTCCAAGCCGAGGGCCTCTTTGACGAGCGCTTCAAGCAGCCTATTCCATCTTTTCCAGAGCGGATTGGGATCGTCACTGCTCCCGGCGGCGCGGCCCTGCACGATATACTGAAGATCCTTCGGGAGCGCTACCCCCTCGTAGAAGTCTTGCTCTTCCCCGCGCGCGTCCAAGGCGAGGGCGCCGCCCAAGAAATCGCTCAGGCGATTCGAGCCGCCAATCGCTATCACCAATACGAAGCCTCCATAGACGTGCTGGTGGTAGCACGCGGCGGCGGCTCGCTCGAAGACTTATGGGCGTTCAACGAGGAACCCGTGGCGCGCGCGATCTTTGAGTCGGCGATTCCCATCGTCACCGGCGTCGGCCACGAGATTGATTTTACCATTGCCGACTTCGTCGCCGATCGTCGTGCTCCCACGCCTACGGCGGCCGCGCAGATGGTCGTCCCGGACCGCGCGGTGTTGCTAAGTTTTGCCGAGGGCGCCAGAGAGCGCGTTCAATCTCTCATCCATTCTCAGCTAGAAGATCGCGCGCTGCGCTTGCAGATGCTCCTCCGTCGTCGCGGGCTGCACCGTCCAGGGCAGTTGGTACGAGAACACCAGCAGACGCTCGATCACGCGCGCGAGCTGCTCGCGCGAACGATGCGCGAGCGACTAAACAGACTCCAAGAGCGCGCTCGTGCGCTTCTCGAACGCCTCGCGAATCTCAACCCGACGATGGTCTTGCGTCGCGGGTTCGCCATTGTCGAGACGAGCGCGGGAGAGGTGGTGCGCTCGGCCGAGCAAGTCGCCGTTGGAGACAGCGTAAAGATCAGACTGTATCAGGGGTCTCTGCGTGCGCGCGTCGAAGCCAAGGAGGTATCCAGTGGAGAGAGAGAAGAAAACGATTAAGATTGAAACAGCGCTTGCTCGGCTGGAGGAGATCGTGCGCCAGTTAGAGAGCGAACAGCTCTCGCTAGAAGAGTCGCTCAATCTCTTTGAAGAAGGGGTCAAGCTGGCCGATCAGATTCAGAAGAGGCTCACAGAAGCCCAACTGCGCGTCAAGCGGGTCTTAGAAAGTGCTGAGGGGTTCAAGCTAGAAGATCTTGGGATGTAAATCTCGCATAGGAGGTCAATATGCGCTGTATCGTTCGCGTTCTCATCGTCGCTTTTGTTTGGATTTGGCTCGTGATTCCCGCGCAAGCCCAGTTTCTCGAACTCGATCCCACGCTCGAGTGGAGCGTCCTAGAGACTCCGCACTTTCATATTATCTATCACGATGGCTTAGAAGAGATCGCTCAAGAAGCCGCGCTCATCAGCGAAGAAGCTTATGAATTTTGGGCCAGAGAGCTGCGCTACGCCGTCCCCGTGAAGATCAATGTGATCTTGGCCGACCCGGCAGATTTTGCCATTGGCGCGGCCAATCCCTTGGGAGATTTGATCGCCGGGGTCTCACACGCGCGCACCATGAACGAATGGCTCAATCCCCAGAATCCCTCGTGGCTCGAAGACGTCTTATATCACGAGATTGGGCATGTCTTTGATATCACGAAAGTGCACGGTCTGTCGCGGCTCTTACGGACTGTTCTCGGTCCGCTGGTGCTCCCCAACGCCAGCAAGCCCGGCACGATCATCGAAGGGATTCCCATCTACTTTGAACTCAAGCGCTCCGGCGCATCGCGCTCTAACTCAAGCCGCGACGCCATGTATTTTCGTGCGCAAGTCTTAGAGAACAGATTTATCCCTCTCGATCAGATGAGCACCAGCTACGACCGCAAGAGCTGGCCCTCAGAATACATGCTCTCGCACGACGGCGGCGCGTGGTTCGCGCGCTTCATCGCCGAGCGCTACGGCGACGATAAATTCGCTCGGCTTAATGAGCTGAACGCCGACTCACCGCTCACGGTCTTCTCGCTGGGATTGATCAATGACTTCGGCGCTACGTTCCAGAAAGCGCTGGGCGTCTCGCCTCAAGAGCTAGAGCGAGCCTGGCAAGAATGGCTCAAAGCTCAGTTTATCCCCCAGATCGAAAAGATCAAGAGCGCGGGAGTGACTTCGTCGAGAAAGATCAGTCGGCTGGGGTATTGGCACAACGACCCCGTCTGGTCGCCCGACGGGAAGTTTGTCTATTTCTATCACAAGGACTCACGCCGCGAACCCTCGATTCGCCGCGTGACGCGCGACAGCAAAGAGAACAGCTCGGTTGTCCCCTTGGCGTTTGAGCTGAGCTTCTTCCGCCCGCCCTTCTTCGCCCCCGCTCCCCAGATCTCCCCCGACGGCCAGAGCGTCTTGTACGCCAAACACGAGATCTTCGCGCTGCGCTACACCTACGGCGATCTCTATCTGTGGGACTTGGAGAAGAAAGAAGAGAAGCGCCTGACAGAACAAGCACGCGCCTATGCCCCCGTCTTCTTCCCCGACGGCAAGAGAATCTTATTTGCGCAGCAGCGCGCCCAGGGAAAATCCCCCGCCCTGGCGATCTACGATCTCGAAGGGGAGCGCATTCTCCCGTTCTATGAGTTCCCCGACGATCTCTTTGTAGATTCGTTTGCGATCTCGCCCGACGGGCAGAAGATCGCGCTCTCGCTCTGGAAGATGGGGGGCTATCAAGATCTCTATCTGCTCGAGATCTCCCCCGATCCCTCCCCCAAAGCAAAAGGAGAGCTGATCTCCATCACTCAAGACAGATTCGGCGACTTCGACCCCGATTGGTCGCCAGATGGGGAGTTTATTCTCTTCAGCTCCGACCGCGAAGATGGCGTCTATAACATCTACGCTTATCGTCTCTCCGATGGGCAGCTTTTCAAAGTGACGAACGTGCTGACGGGGGCCTTCGCCCCGGCGATCTCCCCCGACGGCAAGGAGATCGCCTATGTGGGTTACAGCACCCAAGGCTACGAGCTTCACGCGATAGAATCAGATCCCACGCAATGGAAGACCGTGACGCTGACTCAAGAGACTCTCCCGATGTGGTCGGGCTGGCGCAATGCCAATCTCACGCCCAAGCCCTATCGCGCTCAAGAATTTCTTGCACCGCGCGTCTGGGTCCCCATCCCCAATCCCCTCCAGCCCGGACTGCTCTTCGTCGGCTTCGATCCCCTCGGCCAGAAGAATTACTCGCTCTACACGGCGCTCGATCTGAAGACTTCTCAGCTCGTGCTCTCTGTCAACTACGTCAGCGATCTGACGCTCAAGACGGAGTGGGGCTGGTTGCGCTGGCTGACGGAGGGAGTCAACAGTCTTGGCCCACAGATCGCGTTGCGCGCCGAGCGCACTCGCGAGACGATCATCGGGGCAGAGCTTCGTCTTGTGCTGGGGCGTCGGCTGGGGCAGACGCAGAGGGCTTCGCTGGGAGCGGAGCTGCGCCAGACCAAAGAGCATACGATCTCTTCGCTCGTGCTGCGCTACGATGAGACGCTCCAAGGCGGAAGCGATCTCTTGCGCCTGAGCAAAGAGATGGCGTTGCAGGCGAAGCTCTCGTGGGTGCGCGACCAGCTGAAGACGGCGTTGCTCATTCGGCAGAGAGAGCAGTTGAGCTTGCCGTTAGAATTTGAGCATCGTGTCACGCGGACGACGATCTTGGCGCGGGACGATCTGACGCCGTTGAGAGCGGGCGGGTCGGGAGGGCCTTGGCCGTTGCGGGGATTTCCCAAAGATAGATACGAAGCGACTCAGATTATCTATTCGGGGTGGGAGGTCGAGCTGCCGCTGGTCTTTGTAGAGAAGGGGCTAGGGCTGTGGTCGGTCTTTTTTGAGAGGGTGACGGGAGTCTTCTTTCTCGATGCGGCGCGGCTCTCGCAAGAGCTGTTGGGCGAGGGCGAGATGCTGAGCAGTTATGGGGGCGAGTTGCGTCTCAGGATAGTGCTGGGCTATGGGCTTCCCGTGGAACTGCGCTTTGGTGTGGCGCAGGGGCAGGGTCAGCCGGGACCGACGGTCTATTTCGACGTGCAAGGGGGGATGTAGCGTTTGAAGCTAAGACAGTTGATCTTGCAAAGATAATTTATCTGAGCTATCCTCAGTAATAACTAGAGAGCAGCGCCGTTCAATAGTGAGGACAATTCAATGACATATAAGGAACCCGAAGTTGATAGAATTATTATTGCTTCGTTAATTAAGTTTCAAGATAAACTGGAGTATTTAGAGGACCTTCAGAGGGGAAAGCTATACATGAATACTCTCCGTTTCTTTATGGAATTGGCAGAGAAAGATAACTTTCGAGGGGATCGTTACGAGGGTCTTGTGGCTTGGTATCAACCTGATCGGGTTACTATCAAAATCATTGATCAAGAGATAGATGGCAAATCGCTTGCTGCACCAGTAGCACTCCAGATGAATTGTGTCCTTAACCTGAATGCCTTTTGTATGTACACTTTAAGTTTTAATGCAAATCAAAAGATTAGAGCAGATCAACTTCAGGAGTTCGAAGATTCTTTGAGAATACATAAAGCTAATTTTGGTCATGCAAAGAATATGCTAATAACCACCAATACCAAAGAATTTCTGGAAAGAGTTAGAAAAGCTCTTCAAGAAGCACAAAAGCGCGGTAGGATCTACAAATATAGTATGGGGCTTGTGAATTATTTTGATGATACGACGTTCCATGGTAACTTCGATGAGAGATTATGGGGATTCATCAAACGCAGATATTTCGCTCCTCAAAAAGAATATCGCATTATCGTTGATGCAGGCAGTAAGGATAAGGAACCCTTCGAGCTCCAAATAGGAGATTGCAGGGATATAACTATAATTACTACACCCGAGGATTTTAATAAAGGTTTAAAGGTACTACCACCTTCATAACTAAGCTTGTGCGAACACGGAGCGTGTAACATACAAAAATCCTAATGTATCTTTTCTACTTAGACGAGAGCGGCGAGCGGGAGTATGAGAGCAGGGGAAGATACTTCGTTCTCTGCGCTCTTGGCCTGCCCGTCAGCGAGTGGCGAGCACTTAATAATGACGTTTTGATGCTTAAAAACACCTACTTCCGTGATGCACGAGTAGAGATTAAATCGGCATGGCTGCGCATCCCCAAAGAGCGCGAGAAACGATACATCCATCGGTATCACCTTACAGAAGACGAGTTAAACGAATTCGTCGCCAAGCTCTATGACGCCCTACTCTCTTACAATATCACGATCATAGCCAGCGTCATTAACAAAGAACAGATGCAGGATCAGTATAAGCAACCCCAGTCGCCAAGTTCCTTGGCCTACCGCCTGCTCTTTGAACGGATCGAACTGTTCCTTGAGAGCCTACCGGATGCTTTCGGCTTGATCCTCTTTGATAAGATCACCGACCTGCAAGTGATGAAGAAAGGCTATGAAGACTTGCTCACACAACAACATCTTCGCTATCTGGAAAAGGGCACAGAATTTGTGCGCGTGAACCGGATTGTCGAAGGGTTATTGTTCATCCCATCGCATGAGAATAATCTCTTACAGCTAGCCGATCTCTGTGGCTACAACATCTATCGTCAGTTTTTCATGTATGGAGACGAATGGGACGCGCATCGCAGATTCATCAATCGCTACTCTTACTTTGAAAGGATCGAGTCAAAGCTGCATCGCTCGTCAGAGGGAGATTATGCAGGATATGGGATCAAGAAGTTCCCGTAAAAGATGATGACGGGCTCGGCGTACTCGCCGACAGCGCCTGTGACGCAGGCTCCGAAGAGCCACCCGCCAGTTATATTTTACCACGACGCCTTGAAAAGTCAATAGTTGAATCGAACAAAACTAATACGCACAGCTGGAGAGGGCACGCAGCGTGTGATAAGCTAGTCATAGAAGAAGGTGAAGAGCTATGAAGTACCAATTCACCGTCGTCGTCGAGCGCGATGAGGATGGCATCTACATCGCCTCCTGCCCTGCCCTTCAGGGATGCTATTCCCAGGGAGATACCTACGAAGAAGCCCTGAACAACCTGAAAGACGCCATCCGATTGCACATCGAAGCGCGCTACAGCGTGGGAGAACCGATCCCCATCGAGATCGCCGTAGATCGAGTCGAGATCCATGTCTAAGCTCCGCCCTGCTAAACCAGAAGAGGTGCAAAGGATCTAGGGGGCTTAAAGGCCTTCAAGCCGGAAGAGATTGTTTCCTGCTAAACCAGAAGAGGTGCAAAGGATCTTAGAGAAACTCGGCTTTCAGCGCATCCGTCAGAGTGGAAGCCATGTCGTCTACCGTCATCCCGATGGCCGCTGGACTACTTTACCCATTCACTCTGGCAAAGATGTGGCTAAAGGGACGTTAAGGAAGATCATCAGAGATCTCGAAATCACTGTAGATGAATTTGAGGCACTACGCTGAGGGCAAGAAGCTGTCATCGCGCTGGTGCGGGCGCGACTAGAGCAGGCGTGCAGCGTCTGATAGACTAAACACACGATCAAAATCTTAGAAGTGCTCAGGAGGTCGCCATGCGCACAAGTCTCCGGTCTGCACTTGTGGCCCAATCGCTTCGCGCCGGGAAGCGTCACCGCGCGCGAGATGGGCCGGCGCGCCTTCGACGCGCTCTATCGCGATAGAGTTTGTCGTGAAGATCCCCAACGCGCTGGGGCGTCTGGGGCACGATCGCGGGAATTATTCGTCGTGAGCGCGACGGGAAGTTTCGTCTCAGAAAGAGAGAACGCCGACGGCACAAGAACGCTCGCGCACATGGCAGCTGGGATGAAAAAATTGGGCTTGCTCTCTGGCTCGGTCATGGTCTTCTGCGCGGGCGTCCTGACAACGTCTTGATCTTAGGGCTTAATTCTGAAGGGGGCGAGGCTTTGATGAACAAACGTGTTCTTTTGGTGATTTTGGTCGTACTGTTGGGGATCTGGGTAGTCTGGACGCTCTGGCGCAGCGGGGTCGAGGCGGCCCAGCCCAAGGTCGCATTGGTGCGTTTGAGCGGCCCCATCAGCGAATCGCTCGATACTGGACTCTTCGGCGGCGGCGGGATCACCCCGGCTCAGGTTGAGAACTTTCTCAAGAGAGCCGAACGCGATCCGTCGGTGAAGGCTCTCATCTTGCGGATAGACAGCCCCGGGGGCACCGTCGCGGCTTCGCAAGCGATTGCTGAGAGCATCAAGAGGTTCAAAGAGAAGACAAAGAAGCCCGTCGTCGTCTCGATGGGCGATGTCGCCGCCTCCGGGGGATATTATATCTCGCTCTACGCTGATAAGATTATCGCCCATCCGGGGACGACCACCGGGAGCATCGGGGTCATCGCGTTGCTCTTTTCTATCGAAGAGCTGCTGAAGAACTTGGGGATTCAGCCAGAGATTTTTAAATCTGGGAAATACAAAGACGTCTTTCGGGGGCTGCGCCCGCTCTCTGACGAAGAGCGCGCCCTGCTCCAAAGCTACGTAGATGAGTTTTATGAGCAATTCGTCAACGCTGTGGCCGAAGGGCGCAAGCTCCCCGTTGAGCGAGTGCGCGAGCTGGCGACGGGACAAGTCTATTCAGGCGCGCAAGCGCTCCAATTGGGATTGATAGATCAATTGGGCGGTCTAGAAGAGGCCCTATCCGTAGCACGGAGCTTGACCAACGCTCCAGACGCGACGATGATCGAATACCGTCCGCCGACGCCGGGGCTGCTCGATTTGCTTTTTGGGCGCGGTGGCGCTACAACTACCGTGATGGGAGAGCTTAAGCCCGAGGTGCTCTATCTCTTGCGGGTGCTGGAGGGCTGGCACGCCGTGCCGCGGTACGGAAACTAAGGGAAAGAAGAGTTGGCCAAAGAAGTACGATACGAGATCGTACGAGCGGAAGACACACGCGAGCGACATTATCACCGAACAGAGCGCGGGCGCGTTGTCGCATATACAGTGCAGCTTGAAGTTTTCACAGGAGGAGAGTGGCGTCCGGTGATCCGCTACGACTGCGCTCATGGCTACGCTCATGTAGATCGGTATAATATTCATGGGCAAGCGCGCAAAGACGAGATCGCTTTGGAATTTGCAGAGGCCTTGACGGCTGCCGAGGAGGATCTGGAGCAGCGCTGGAAGGTCTATCGAGAGCGCTTTCTTGAAGGGAGGTTCCCATGAGCTTGTCGATTTATGAAGTCAAGCATGGGATGCTCATCCGAGAGTTCAATAAGTATGTGCGCGAGCACCCGCGCTTTGCCGCGAAGATCCCTGCCAACGCTCGCATCATCTTGCAATTAGAAGGGGACGAGGAGTTCAACCGCTGGAGCGAGCAGCTAGGGCGCTCGCATCTAGAGCCAGGTCAGCCTGTTCTGTTCGTGATTATCAAGCATCTAAGACCGGATCGCTCGCGCATTCAAAGCTTGGAGTTGGTTACGGTTTAATTTCGCAAAAGATACAGAAACTAAACGAAGAGAGGGGGAATCGAAGATGCAAGAGCCAACTCCTAGACCATCAACCTTTGTCTGCGTGAAGGGGTGATGAATCCGTGAGCGCATCGTCATCGAAATCGCTGCTGGACTTCTTAGCGGAGATGGGGGACTTGCTCGCCAAGTACGCGACCAAGTCTGACTATGCGATTGCGATGGTCGTCATCGGTTTGATCTTATGGCCCGTTGGGGCTGTGATCGCTGGGCTGTTGATTGCCAGCATCTATGCGCGTTCCCAGAGAGCCGTCTCTACAGAGCCGGGATCTTCAGAATTAGCTCAGCCGACAGCTCCGGTCAAGACCGAGAACTCTAAGAAGAAAGAAGAGCGGGAGTGGCTTATTGTAGGTGGCTTGGTGCTCATCGGCTGGGGAGCCTATCTGCTGGCCAAAGATTATTTGAAGATTGACATCCCCTGGGCGGTCATCTTAGTAGTCGCAGGAGTCTTTCTGATCTGGCTAGCTTATGCGCGTACCAAGGAGGTGCTTCGCCTAGCTAGAAGGAGGTGCTGCCAATGTCTGAGCGCCGGCTGCACAATCCGTACTCGTATCTCTTCTGGGGCGTGGTCTTCGTGCTGGGGGGAGCCATTTGGAAGCTCTCGCTTTTAGGGTGGTTCGAGATGCGCTGGGAGCTGCTCCTCCCGGCGATCTTGATTGTCTTGGGCATAGCTTTTTTGGTCTCGGGCTTTGCCCGCTGGCGGCCTCGGCCCCTCTCTCAAGAAGAGGGCCAAGAAGAGGATGAGCGTCTATGAGATCGGGCGCGATTCGCTTCGGCGAGTTTCTGATCTTTCTCGGCGTCTTGCTGTTGGGGTTGCAATATATCCCTTGGAACAATTTCACCCCGTCAGAGCTGAGCGATCTGGTCATCGTCGGCGGCGTTGTGTTGTTGATCGGCTTTGGCGTAGCGCTTTGGTCGCCCTCGCGGCTTCTGGATGAGATCGTTCACGTTGTGATGCTCATCGTCGGGGCGCTCGTCGTCAGCTTGATCTTGGCGCATTCGGGCGTGAGCGTCTGGGTGAACTTGGCCGGGCCGGTGCGCATCGAGAAGAGCTTCTCCACCGAAGGCCCTTTTACAACCGAGATAAGCCCTACGGTCAAGCTCTTGCTCATCAATGGGAATATCAGCCTACAGACTTGGACGGCAGAGAACTTTGAAGCGAAAGTCACGGCCCGTGCGCGGGGCTGGAATCCCGCCGATGTCGAACGAGCACTTCGCGAAGTCGAACTCGCGCCGCCACGGGTTTCGCCAACGGGCATCGAGTTCAATCAGAGATTGCTGCGGCTGGGGATCGGCAGCCCCGTCGAGATCGAGCTAGACTTAAGACTCTCGCTCCCGCGCGACAGAGTTTATACTCTTGAGATCGAAACGGTGAACGGGCGGATCGAGATCGGCGCGCTCAACGCGACGCACGCGCGCGTGAAGACCACCAACGGCAAGATCGAACTTCGCAATCTCATCGTCGAAAACGCCAGCGTCGAGACGTTCAACGGCGAGATCGAGGGTCGGCTCTCGGCGACTCAAGCTAAACTCTCTACGATGAACGGGGCGATTGAGCTTCGGGTGGGCGCGGTCACCGGAGAGTACACGCTGAACACGTTCAACGGGCGCATCCAACTAGACATTCCCGATGACCCCAGCGTAGGGTATCAGATCTGGGCGCAGAGCACCCTGGGGCGCGTCATAGCCAACAGGAGCGATCTGCGCTTGAGCACCGAAGAGCGTCGCCATCTCGAAGGGACGAGCGCGAACTTCGAGCAGGCTTCTACCAAGATCTCGGTGCGCGCGAGCACCATGAATGGGAATATTGAGATTCGCTAATCTCTGGAGAGGATCAGCGCTCCGGCGGCCATCAGCAGCGCTGCATAGCCAAACGCGACGACGGGCGAGAGGGCCGTCCACAGCAGCCCTACTACGGCGCTCGCGATGAAGTCCCCTACGCCGTTGATCGTCCCTAAGACGCCATAGGCTACGCCACGAACCCCTTCGTTGGGAACCAAGTCCGCCGTGAGCGCCCCCTCGAGCGTGTCTTCTACAGCGATATAGACGCCCGCCAGCGCAAAGAGCATCCCCAGATAGAACAGAGAAGAAACAGAAGCGAGAAACGCCAAGAGAACCCCGCAAGAGACCAACGCTCCCAGAAGATACCCCAACGCCAACAGAGCGCGTCGACCGACTCGGTCGCTCAACGCGCCCACGGGATAGGCCGCTGCGGCGTAGAGCAGATTGCGCACGACAAAGAGCATCGCAGCGATCTGCGCTGCTCCCAGCAGCCCGTAAGCGGGCGTGAGCAACTGGGTTGCTGCTAGAATCAGCATCGTGTGGGCGAAATCGCCCGCGCCGAAGACTCCTACTCCTACTAAGAATCTGCGATACGAATCGGGCAGAGCGCGCACGGTGGCCCACAAGCGCATCTGGTGATTGGGGGCACGACGTCGCTCGCGCACGAACAGCCCAAAGACCAACGCTGCCCCCAACCCCGGCACCAGCGTCACCAGAAAGACCGTGCGAAAGGGCATCGTCGGATCGTCAGCATAGGGGGCCAAGAGCGCTAACAGCGCCACTCCCCCTACAGGCCCCACGATCGCGCCCAGGGTATCCCCAGCGCGCTGAAACCCAAAAGCTCGTCCCCGGCTCTCTTCGGGAACCGATTCGGCCAAGATCGCGTCGCGCAGCGGCCCGCGAATCCCCCGCCCAAACCAGCCCAACACCCGCCCGATCAGCACCAAGGGCCAACTGACCGCAAACGCAAAGAGCGCCTTGGTGATCCCCGTGAGAAAGTACCCGAACGTCGAGATCGCCTTGCGATGCCCGATTCTGTCAGAGTACCAGCCCGCTCCAAGCTTAGAGAAGCTCGCGATCGCGTCGGAGACCCCTTCGATGACCCCCAGGATCGCCGCGGGAGCGCCCAGCAGATGGAGAAATTGGGGAAGGATCGTTGTGGCCGTCTCGTGTCCGGCGTCGGAGAGAAAGCTCGTGATCGTCATGGCCCAGACGTTGCGATTGAGCCATGCTCTCGGCGCTTGCGCTTGGGGCTTCATAAATCAAGCGAAGGGGAGCGTAAGCCGGATTCTGTGCCGACTCTGCGAGTCGGTGAGGGCCATCTCTCTGGGCGACCTACCCGGGCGCATCGAGCGGGCCACTCTCAAGCGCGCCCCTATTTGGTCTTGCTCCGGCCGGGGTTTGCCGTGCCCCCGACTCTCGCGAGCGGGGCGGTGGGCTCTTACCCCACCGTTTCACCCTTGCCGGGCCTGATCCCTCCCCAACAGCCCCTCCCCGACACGGGGAGGAGCCTTCCCCCTTCTCTGTTTGAGGAAGGGGGTCTAGGGGGTTAGGTCAGACCGTAGGCGGTCTCTTCTCTGTGGCACTGTCCAGGGATCGCTCCCTCTCGTCTTGGGTGCTGCGCACCCTTGGCGAGCGGCCTGCCCTGTGGAGTCCGGACTTTCCTCCCCAGGCTTCGCCTGGACCAGTCGCCTTCGCCGGCCAGCGGACCGACGAAGATGTACAGTCCAGACGAAGTCTGGGGCGGCCCTCTGCTCCCCTTCGCCCTGCTATTTTAGCAAAATCTCGCAAAAATTCAGCCCCAATGTAATTCTCGTCATAGTCTGCTGTCCTGTTCTCTTCTAACATCGGACCGTCAGGCAAAGAAAAACAAGGAGGCACAAGACCCTTATGGCCGAGGCAGAAGCCCGTTTGGTCGGCACTATCGAAGAATGGCAAGACTTAGGAGACGGTCAGAACTCGCTCTCGTATATCCATCGCGCGGCCGAGCTGCTGGCGAATGACTTGGTGCAGCTGCTGGCGCACAATCGCGAGCTGCGCTCGCGCCTGCAGGCGGAGGGCAATCGTCTCAGCCTTTCGCTGATTATCCGATTAGACGAACCGCGTCGCAGCGGTAGAACACGGGAATTTGTGCCCAGTGCGAACTAGCGCCCGCGGGCGTAGCCGCAGCGCGGGCAACTACGATAAGTAATCCAGCTGCGCGTCCCGTACCCGTGGTAGGTGCGCATTCGCGAGCCGCAGCGCGGGCAGAGCGCCCTGAGAAAAGTTCGCGCTCCCACGAAGACGCTCACCAAGAGCAAGGCTCCCAGAGCGATCCAGAGCCAAGCGAAATCAAACTCGAAGCGGGGCGCAGGAGGCGGTTGCCCGTAGCTGCCGTCGAGCATGGCGTGTAGCGCGACGACCGACTCTTCGATGGCGGTCTGTACGCGTCGGCGCTCTAGGTGTGCCCGCAGCCCCTGACGCAGGCGCTCTAGGTGCTCTGGGCGTAGCGACAAGCGCAGCGCCTCTCCCAGCTTCAGCTCGAAGACCCAGCGCTCCGGCCGCTCTTTGGTAAAGAGCAGCAGCGCTGTGCGCTCCCCCAAGCCCCACGACTCCCAGATGCTCTGGGCGAAGCGTTGGGGGTCGTCGTAGGGGTCGTAGATCGTGGCGAGGATGACGATCTCAACGTCAAAGTTCTTTTTGATCTCGTCGAGCTGGGTTTGCAAGGCCGCGCGTGCCGGCCCGATCACGGCGGCATAATCGTTGATCGCGCCCATCTGACGCGGGAGCACGATCTCCTCCTCGGGTTGGGCCATCGCGGCGATCAACGTCCAGATTCCCAAGACTCCGGCCAAGAGGAGCGCGCGCATAGCGGTCACTTCAGATAGAGCAAGCGCGAGCAGTTCTCGCAGGTGACGATCTCAGCCCCTTCGCGGAGCCGTTCGAGGGCGATCTCGCTGACGCGCAGATGGCATCCGGAGCAGATGCCGTTCTGCACCAAGGCGATGGGATTGGGGTGGCGGTGGCGCAGGTGCTCGTACTGCTGGAGCAAGGCGGGGTCGATCTGGGCTACGCTAGCGGCGCGGCGCTCGTGGGCAGTGGCCAGCGCCTTCTGCTGGGTGGAGATCTCCTCGTCAATCTGGGCCAACTCTTCTTCGATCTTCTTCTTCCATTTGTGGAAGGCAGCTTCGGCCGCTCGGATTTTGGGTTCTTCCTCTTCGACTTGGGCGAGGAGGGCGAGGGCTTCATCGGAGAGTTGGTTGATGCGCTGGCGGTTCTGTTCGATGCGGCGGCGCAAGGCTTCCATCTCTTTGTAGCTGGCCAGCCCTGATTTGAGCTTCTGCTCGTCTTGGCGGACTTGGGTGTCTAGATCGTCCACCTCGGCGCTGCGTTCGCGGCTGCGACGCTTGAGTTCTTCAAATTGTTTTTTCTGGGCGGCGAAGTCGGCGTCTTCGCGAGCGAAAGCTTGCTGCAAAGACGCACGTCGCTTCTGCAACGCCGCGATCTTCTCGGCGATCTCGCGCGCTTCTAGATCGTGCTGTTGCACCAGCAGCAGTCGCTCCAGTTCTTGCAGCATTAATAGTATTCTACTGGGGGAGGGAAGAGCGGGCAAGCTTGACAGAGGGGGATGACTCTGTGTAAGATAATCTGTCGTTTGGGCCCGTAGCTCAGTTGGGAGAGCGCTTGAATGGCATTCAAGAGGTCAGGGGTTCGAGTCCCCTCGGGTCCAGAAGTCCCTATGGGCACCCAAGAGTTCAAACTCGTCTCGCCCTTTCCCCCGCGCGGCGACCAGCCCAAAGCGATCCGCCAACTGACCGAAGGCTTGCACAGTGGCCTCCAGCACCAGACTCTTCTTGGAGTCACCGGCTCTGGCAAGACCTTCACCATCGCTCACGTCATCCAAAACGTCCAAAAACCAACGCTCGTCATCGCTCACAATAAAACTCTAGCTGCCCAGCTCTGCAACGAATTCCGCGAGTTCTTCCCCGACAACGCCGTGCACTACTTCGTCAGCTACTATGACTATTATCAGCCCGAAGCGTATATCCCCCAGACAGATACGTATATCGAAAAAGACGCGTCGATCAACGACGAGATAGACCGCCTGCGCCACGCAGCGACCAGTGCGCTCTTAGAGCGCCGCGATGTGATCATCGTCGCCAGCGTCTCGTGCATCTACGGGCTGGGAACTCCAGAAGAATATGCGGCGATGACTCTTGCGCTGCGCCAAGGGGCTACCAAGCCGCGCGACGAGATTCTGCGAAGATTGGTCGAACTCCAATACGAGCGCAACGAGATCGGCTTTGAGCGCGGCACGTTCCGCGCCAAGGGCGATACCATCGAAGTTGTCCCCGCCTACAGCGAGAACGCGATCAGAATCGAACTCTTTGGCGACGAGATCGAGCGCATTTGGGAGATAGACGCGCTCACGGGCAAACGGTTGCGCGAGCTGAGCTTCACCGTGATCTACCCGGCCACCCACTGGGTCACCGGGCGCGAGAAGCTCGAACGCGCCCTCCAGACGATCCAAGCCGAACTCGAAGAACGGCTCCTTGAGCTGCGCCGCGCCGGCAAGCTCCTCGAAGCCCATCGTCTAGAGCAACGCACCAAGTACGACTTGGAGATGCTGCGCGAGCTGGGCTATTGCCCCGGTGTCGAGAACTACTCTCGCCATCTCGATGGGCGCGAACCCGGCACGCCCCCACAGACGCTGATAGATTACTTCCCCAAAGATTTCTTGATAGTCATTGACGAATCTCACCAGACGATCCCCCAAATTCGCGGCATGTACAACGGGGATCGCGCCCGCAAAGAGATCTTGATAGAATACGGCTTTCGGCTCCCGTCGGCGCTGGATAACCGCCCGTTGAAGTTTGAAGAGTTCGAGCGCAAAATCAACCAAGTGATCTATGTGTCAGCGACGCCGGGGCCGTACGAGCGCGCCCAGAGCCAACGGATCGTCGAGCAGATCATTCGCCCGACGGGCTTGGTTGACCCCGAAGTGGTCGTCCGCCCGGTGCAGGGGCAGATTGACGATCTGATAAGTGAAATCCAAAAGATCACTCAGCGGGGCGAGCGCGTCTTGGTGACGACGCTGACGAAGAAGATGGCCGAGGACTTGACGGAGTATCTGACGGAGCTGGGGATTCGAGCGCGCTATTTGCACTCGGAGATCGAGACGCTGGAGCGCGTAGATATTCTTCGGGATTTGCGTCTGGGCGAGTTTGACGTCTTGGTGGGGATCAATCTCTTGCGCGAGGGGTTGGATCTCCCCGAAGTCTCCTTAGTAGCGATCTTGGACGCAGACAAGGAGGGCTTCTTGCGCTCGGAGACGTCGCTCATTCAGACGATGGGGCGCGCGGCGCGCCACGTGCGCGGGCGCGTGATCCTCTACGCCGATGAGCTAACCGGCTCGATGGAGCGCGCGATCGCCGAGACCCAGCGCCGACGCCGGCTCCAGTTGGAGTACAATCAAGAGCACGGGATCACGCCGGAGACCGTGAAGAAAGCGATCAAAGAATTCATGCCGGAGCTGGCGCGGGAGCGCGCCGAAGAGAAGAAGAGCAAGAAGAAGCTCGTCGTCAAAACACCCGCCGAGTTGGCCGATCTCATCCGAGAGCTTGAACAGGAGATGTACGCCGCGGCCAAGCGCTTGGACTTCGAGCGAGCGGCGCAGTTGCGCGACGAGATCAAAGAGCTGCGCCAAGAACTTATTGGGATTCGCTAGCGATGCACCTCCTCGATCCCCTCTTCGAGCTTCATGTGCGCCGTGGCTTTGGCCTCTTCGGTCTCTAAGTATTTGCGCACCGCGCGCAGCTCTTCCTCCGACCATTCCGCCCTCTCCCCCACCGCGGGCGCAAGCACGATCTGGTTCTCGCGCAGCTCGACGTGGAGCCAGTCTCCGGGCTTGAGGCGCAGAGCCTCGATCATCCCCTTGGGGAGCATCAGCTCGTGGTGCCGCCCGACTTGGATGAGCGCCATGACAGACCTCCCTTCTTTTTTTATTATAGCACAAGAGAACTAAAACAAGAAGCTGAACGAAATCGTTGGCCACGCGCGTCGCTTTCTGTTAAAATGTGTCTAGCGATGACGTTCAAGGAGGGTTCTTATGGCCAAGATGAACTATCGGTATCGTCCTAAGTGGCAGCGCAAGTTCAAGCGCAAGATGGCGGCGAAGCGCCGCCAGAAGCGCCGCGCCTTGCTCTATCCCTAGGAGGGGCTGCCATGCCCAGCGCTACGGTGCGATTGGTAGACGGGATGCAGTTTGTGGGCACGAGCGCCAGTGGCCATGCGATCGTCATGGACACCACCGAAGACGTCGGGGGCAGCGATACGGGGCCGCGCCCCATGGAACTGCTCTTGATCGCCCTCGGAGGCTGCACGGGGATGGACGTCGTCTCGATTCTCAGAAAGATGCAGGTCCAATTCACGCGCTTTGAAATAGCCCTCGACGGCGAGCGCGCCCCAGAGTACCCCAAATACTTCACCAAGATCAAAGTGATCTACAAGATCTGGGGCGACGTCCCCGAAGAGAAGCTCAAAAAAGCGATTGATCTCTCGCTGGAAAAATACTGCTCGGTCTCCAACTCCCTCAAGCCCAAAGCCGAAGTCTCCTACGAATATCAGATCAATCCCACCTAGGGAGGTCATATGGTGGACGTCGTCATCGTAGACGCGGTGCGGACGCCAATCGGCAGATTCTTGGGACGGGTCTCTCAGTTCAGCGCCGTTGAGTTAGGAGCTGCTGTCATCCGTGCCCTCAAAGAGCGCAATCGGCTCAAGGGCGACGACGTGGACGAGGTGATCATGGGGAATGTCGTGCAGGCGGGCTTGGGGCAAGCCCCGGCGCGCCAAGCGATGATCTTCGGCGGGCTGTCGCCCAGTGTCCCGGCCGTCACGGTCAATAAAGTCTGCGGCTCCGGGCTGAAGGCCGTCATCATGGCCGCCCAAGCGATCAAGGCCGGCGACGCCAAGGCGATCATCGCTGGCGGGATGGAATCCATGAGCAACGCGCCGTTCTTGCTCAAAGGGGCGCGCGCGGGCTTTAAGTACGGCGATCAAAAATTCATTGATGCGATGATCCACGACGGCCTCTGGTCGCCCTTTGATAACTGCCACATGGGATTAGCTGCCGAGTACACGGCGGAGAAATCGAAGATCACCCGAGAGGACCAAGATCGCTTCGCGTATGAGAGCCACCGCAAGGCCGTGGCTGCGATGAAGGCCGGAAAGTTCGCGAACGAGCTTATCACGCTGCACGCCAAGGACGGCCCGATCACCGAAGACGAGACGCCGCGCCCGGATACGTCTTTGGAGAAGCTGGCGGCGCTCAAGCCCGCGTTCAAAGAGGGCGGGACGGTCACGGCGGGGAACGCGCCGGGGCTGAACGACGGCGCCTCCGCGCTCTTGATCATGTCCAGCGACGAAGCCAAAAAGCGCGGCTACAAGCCGTTAGCTAAGATCTTAGATTACGCTGCTGCGGGCACTGCCCCGATTGATCTCTTCTACGCGCCCGTCGAATCGACCCGCAAGCTGATGAACAAGCTCAATCTCAAGATCAGCGATTTTGATCTCATTGAGATCAACGAAGCGTTCGCGGCCCAAGTGTTGGCCGACGGCAAAGAGTTAGAGTGGGACTGGTCGCGGGTGAACGTCCACGGCGGAGCAGTCGCTCTGGGGCATCCTATCGGCGCCAGCGGCGCGCGCATCTTGACGACGCTTGTCTGGGCGATGCAAGACCGCAACGCTCGGTTGGGCCTGGCGACGATCTGCATGGGCGGCGGCAACGGGCTTTCACTGGCCGTGCAACGGCTCTAAAGAGAGCAAACGTCATGACGACGCGCGTCAGGCAAGCCGCTATAGAGCATTTTGTCGAGCATCTGCTTCGGCATCAAGCTCCTGTGGCTAAGATCGTGCTCTTCGGCAGCGTGGCGAGGGGGACGGCCACCAAAGAGAGCGACGTAGATCTGTTGGTCGTGGGCACGCGCGAGATAGACAGACTCTCTGAGCTTTGCGCCGCGGCGCAGTTGGAGACCTATGTTCGCTATGGCGAGAGCATCGAACCCTTGGTCTATCCCATAGAGGCGCTTCGGTCTCCTAGTTATTTTCTCTATCGAGCGAGCCGATACGGCCAAGAGGTTTACTCGATGAACGAAGAGGAACTCAAGCGCAGCGAAGCGGAGAACTATCGGAGCTTGTCGGAAGAGTATCTAGAGGGCGCCCGACTTGCCCTTAGGGCATCGAGCTTCCGGCTGGCGGTGGATGCGGCGTACAACGCCGCCGAGCTGTGTGTCAAGGGGCTGCTGCTCCTCAAGCTCGAGGAGCTACCGGGGAGCCACGGGGGTCTGGTGGGCGAGTTCGGGCGGCTCTATGTGAAGGCGCACCAAGTTCCAGCGGAGCTGGGCCGTCGCCTCCATCGCAGCTTAGAGACGAGAAATCGAGCACGGTACGACTTCAACGCTGAGATCGGGCGCGATCACGCCAAGGAGCTCATCGCGTTGGCCGAAGAGTTGCAGAAGATCCTCGCAGCCAAGTTAAAGCCCAAAAGAAGGAGGAGATCATGAGCGACAAGTGGTGGATCTTTTTCTTGATCGGCGTATTGCTCGGGTTGTTGGGAGGGTGGCTGTTCAAAACGATCACGTCTCCACGGGATAGTCGTCCATCGGTGGCGACGCCTCCTCAAGCTCCAGCCCCCAGCCCAGCGTTTCTCGAAGAACCCTCCAAAGGCGCTCCCGACGCCCCTGTGACGATCGTCGAATTTGCCGACTTCAAGTGCGGCTTCTGCGTGAGACACTTCACGCGCACTCTCCCTCTAATCGTCACGGAGTACATCAACACGGGCAAGGTGCGCTATATCTACCGAAACTTTGCGTTCTTGGGGGTGGAATCGCGCTGGGCGGCGGAAGCCTCCGAGTGCGCCCACGAGCAGGGCCGCTTCTGGGAGTATCACGATAAGCTCTTTGAGACCGTAGCCGCGGGCAGCCAACTCTTGCGCTCGACGCTCAAAGAGCTAGCCGCGGGGCTGGGGCTGGACACGGCCAAATTCAACGCGTGCCTAGATCAGAGCAAGTACAAAGCTGAAGTTGACGAAGACATCGCCGCGGGCCGCGAGGCGGGCGTCACCGGGACGCCCAGCTTCGTGATCAACGGCCAGCTCATGGTTGGGGCGCATCCCATCGAGACTTTTCGCCAGAAGATCGAAGAGGCGCTTGCGAAAGCGTCCAAGTAAACTGTCTAGCGTCTCACGGCGACCAGCACCGCGGCGCGGCGCTTGAGCCAGAGCGTCTCCCCGTCGAGCCGCGGGGCCAAGCCCGTTCGGTTGTGAGCTATATCTTCGATCAGAGTCTGCCTGATACGAGCGATCACCTCCGGCGGCGGTGTGATCACCGACATCCACCACTCGAACGTGCGCTCGTCTTCCAAGACTTCGCACTCGGTCATGCGAAAGCCTGCTGAAGTGAGAAGCTCTTGGAGTTCACGCAGCCCGTACATCTTCACGTGAGAGGGATCGCGCAGGCGCTCCAGCTCGTTGTGCACGCTGTTGACGCTCGGATCATCCGACGAGATCGTATCTCCCAAGACGAGCCGTCCTTGGGGGCGCAAGACGCGATGCACTTCTGAGAGTATTTTGCGAGGGTTGGCAAAGTGGTGGAACGCTTTGTGCGAGATGACTATCGTGAACGAACTATCTTCGAAGGGCATCTGTTCGGCGTCCCCTTCAAGAAAGCGCACGTTCTTGAGGCCGAGTTCCTCTTGGCGTTGGCGCGCCCTCTCTAAGAATGCGGGGGTCAGATCCAGACCGATCGCTTCTTGAGCGCGCTCGGCGAAGAGCAGCGTGACAAAGCCGGGGCCACAGCCGATGTCTAAGACGCGGTCGCTCGGCTGGACTCTCGAGAGCCGCAGCATCGCTTCGTGAGAGGCTCGATCGGCCTCGCCCTTGTGCCGAACGTAGCTGTCGGCCGCTTGGGTGAAGACGCTTCGGACTTGCTCTTTCTGTTCTGTGGGCTTCATCAGAGTCATTCACAGCTCTTCGTCGGCTCATAGACTTCATGGGCGTTACTGACGCTGAAGCCTAGGAGCGGCGCGCCACCGGGGATATAGATTCTATTCTCCCAGACGGCTGCCCCGATCCCGTGACGAGGGGTTGGCATCGGCGGCTGGGACTCCCATCGGTTGGACTTGGGATCATAGACTTCGTTCTGTTCATAGACGCCCGTGGCGCTCTGGCGATTGCCTTCGCCCCCGAAGACATAGAAGCAGCCTCTCACGACCGCCCCAGCGATCCCCGAGCGCCCGGTGGGCATTGGCGCGAGCGCGGCCCAGCGCTGGGCCTCCAGATCGAAGACTTCGAGCGTGCGCAGCCCTCCGGTGAAGGGCGGGCGGCCTCCGGCTACGTAGATCTTCTTCCCGTAAGCTCCGGCAGCGATATGGTCTCGCGGTGTGGGCATTGCGGGGAGCGTCGTCCAGCGATTCGTCTGGGGATCGTAGACGGCAAAGTCACCCACGGATCCCGTTGCGCGTGCGCCTCCCACGACGTAGATCTTCCCGTCAACAACGACGGCCGCGCCTGCAGCTCGCACCGTCGGCATCGCAGCCCTTTCGATCCAGCGCTGCGTCGCTGGATCGTACTCCCAGAGCGCGTTGGTAGCGTTGTTCAACGCTGGCCCTAAATACCCCCCTATAACATAGAGCTTGCCATTGGCTCCGGCGGCCATAGGATGATTCAGCCCGCGGGGCAACGGTGCAATCGGGGTCCATTGGTCGGTGGCGGGATCATAGGCTTCGACCACTGCGCTCGTTCTGCGATCACCATCGAAGCCGCCGATGACGTAGATCTTGCCCGAAACTTCTGCGACAGCGACCTCGCTGCGCGGCACGGGAAGCGGCGCTCCCTTGAGCCATCTTCCCATCTCTTGAGCACTGGCTACACCAACAAGACCGCCGAGAATACATATAGCGACGACCAGACGGAGATGCACGATCTCAGCCTCCTTTGAACGGTTATCTCAGATCACTCTGTTCCATTCTTGCGGCCGGCGAGGGAATGGCCGGCCTGCCTAGCGGCACAAAGCCCTGCCCAGCATTCTTGACCATCACGAACATCGCGCAGGCACCTTGGCAGCCCGCAGCTTGTCGTAAAAGATCCGGGACTGACTCATGGGGACCAGTATATCGTGCCCGCCGTGCAGAATCAAAAACGGCGGATCCTCCGACGAGACCCAGTTGATGGACTAGGCCACAGAAGCTCTCTGAAAACGCGTCATAAGCCCACTGTATGCTAAGACTTGCAAGAGCCTGTAGAATAGAGACTCACGACCATGAGCACGGCGGTCTTTCGGTTCTACGGCGAGCTGAACGACTTCTTACCCCCGAAACACCGGCAACGGGATATCGAGTATAGCTTTGGGAACGCACCCGCGGTCAAAGATGCCATCGAAGCCCTGGGCGTGCCCCATACCGAAGTCGATCTTATCGTCGTCAACGGGCAGTCTGTGGGCTTCTCGCATCGTCTGCGCGACGGCGACCGCGTCGCGGTCTACCCCGTCTTCGAGAGCTTAGATATCTCCCCCATCGTGCAACTGCGCGAAAAGCCTTTAAGACAGATCGCGTTCGTCGCCGATGTCCACTTGGGGAAGCTCGCGCGGCTGCTACGCCTGCTGGGATTTGATACCCTGCACTCCAACGAGTACGACGACAGCGAGCTGGTCGCCTTGGCGGCTCGTGAACGGCGCATCGTGCTCACCCGAGATCGTGGGCTGCTCAAGCACAACGCCGTCACGCACGGCTACTGGCTGCGCTCCACAGACCCCGTCCAACAAGCCCGCGAAGTCCTCCGACGCTTTCACCTAGAAACCCTGATAGCTCCGTTCCAACGGTGCTTGGTCTGCAACGGGCAGCTCGTATCGGTAGAGAAGCACCAGATCCTTGAGCGGCTCCCTCCCAACGTGGCCGCCACACACGACGAGTACCTTCTTTGCACAAGCTGTCACCGATTCTACTGGCGCGGCACGCACTATCCCCGACTAGAAGCGCAGATCGCAAAGATTCTCCAAGAGCCTCTATAGCTCGCGCTTCCACAGGCCCGACCGCCCCCCGCGCTTCTCTAGCAATTTGATCTCTTCGATGACCATGCCGCGCTCGGCGGACTTGCACATATCGTAAACCGTCAGCAGAGCGACCGCGCACGCCGTGAGGGCTTCCATCTCGACACCGGTCTTGCCGGTGCTCGTCGCCGTCGCGGTGACGGTGAGCCGGCCCGTCTTCAAATCGGGCTGAAACTCTAAATCTATTGCGTCTAATGGGATAGGGTGACAGAGGGGAATGAGGTCGGACGTCTTTTTCGCGCCCATCACGCCGGCGAGCTTGGCGACCGTCAGCACGTCGCCCTTGGCGATCTTGTCTGTTGTGATCAGCCGAAGGGTCTGGGGCGACATCGCGATAGCGCCTTGAGCAATGGCGACTCTCTTGGTGTCGGGCTTGTCGCTGACATCCACCATGCGCGCGCGCCCTTGCGCGTCTAGATGGGAGAGCTTCTTGCTCTTTTGACTCATAGCTTGGTTATTATACGAACTCGTCTTTGGGTGCGCTAAATAGTTGCTCTCTGCTTAGCGATTTGCTAGCATACCCAATTGTTTATGAACGCTGGCGTATGAAAGAGCTTCTTGCCCTGCTGATCTTTCTGCTGACGTATGCGATCATTGCGATTCAAAAGATCCCGCGCGTGCACATCAGTCGCGCCGCGGGCGCGCTCATCGGCGCGGTTGCCATGCCCCTCGTCGGCGTGCTCACCCCCCAAGAGGCCTATAGCGCTATTGATCTCGATACGCTCATCTTCTTGCTGGGCATGATGATCTTGGTCGCGCATCTGGAGATCGCGGGCTTCTTTGAACTCTTGGAACTCTGGATTCTCAAGCGGGCGCGCACGCGCCGCGAACTGCTCTTCTTGGTCGTCGCATCGAGCGGCTTGCTCTCGGCAGTCTTTATGAACGATACGATCTGTCTGATGTTCACCCCCGTCTTGGTGCGGCTGACCCAACGATTGCAGTTAAATCCCGTGCCCTATTTGTTGGGTCTCGTCATGGCGGCTAACGCCGGCAGCGTCGCCACCCCGATCGGCAATCCCCAAAATATGCTGATCGCCCTGAGAAGCCATGTGAGCTTTCTCGATTTTGTCAGCGCGCTCGCCCCGATAGCGCTGTTGAGCCTGAGCGTTATCTTTGTCGGGATTCTCTTGGTTTTTCGGCGCGATCTGCAAGGGGGGCTGAACGCCCTCGTGGATCTGCCTGAGTATCATGAGCTGCCGGTGCAGCGCGGGCTGTTGACCGTAGGTCTGCTGACGTTGGGACTCTTTTTGGTGTTGCTGTTCTGGGGGACGCCACCCCAATGGGCAGCGATCATCTGTGCAGCGCTGCTCTTGGTCCTAGCGAGCAACCGGCCTCGACGAGCGTTGCAACACGTGGACTGGACGCTGCTGCTGCTCTTTTCTGGATTGTTCGTGGTCATGCGCGGGGTGGAGTCGGTGTCGCTCTTGGATCGCTTGGTGGAGTCTCTGGGGCCTTGGCTGAAGGGAAGCCGTCTTGAAGCGTTGGGTTTTCTAGCAGGAGTCGCGTTGGTGGTGAGCAATCTTGTGAGCAACGTTCCGGCGGTGTTGTTGTTAGCGCCGATTGTGGTGCGGGCGGGGATGGGAACGGAGAGTTGGCTGGCGCTGGCGATGAGTGCGACGCTGGCGGGCAATCTCACGATCATCGGCTCGGCGGCGAACTTGATCGTCTTGGAGATCGCGGCGCAGCGCGGGGTGCACCTTGGCTTCTGGACGTATCTGAAAGTGGGGCTGCCCGTGACCATAGCAACGCTGATGATCGGCACGGCGTGGCTGATGCTAATAAGCTAATAAGATGAAGGGGCCGGCGCTCCAGACCGGCCCCACGCCTAGGCCTTCGTCTGCTCGGCGACCTTGCGCTTGACGTACTCGATCGCCTGCCCGACGGTGGAGATCTTCTCGGCGTCCTCGTCGGGGATCTCGATGCCGAACTCGTCTTCGATCTCCATGATCATCTCGACCGTGTCCAAAGAGTCGGCCCCGAGGTCCTCGATGAACGACGCCTCTTCCGTCACCTCATCAAGCTCCACCATCAGCTGCTCGGCGATGATCTGCTTCACTTGCTCGGCAATATCCGGCATCCCGTTCACCTCCCGTTGAGGTCATTTACTCTTACGAAAAAATAGGAGTTTGTCAAGTCGGCTATCGCATCACCATGCCGCCGTCCACGTTGAGCACCTGTCCGGTGATATAAGACGCGCGCGGGGAGAGCAAGAAGCAGACGGCCTCGGCCACTTCTTCGCTGCGGCCAAATCGGCCCAGCGGGATCTGGTCGGCGTAGCGCTGTTTGAGCTCGTCGGGCAGGTGTTGCGTCATGGCCGTCTCGATCAATCCAGGGGCAACGGCGTTCACCCGGATCCCGCGCGAGCTGAGCTCCCGCGCTACGCTCTTGGTAAATCCGATCAAGCCGGCCTTGGCCGCCGCGTAATTGGCCTGGCCGGCATTCCCAATCTCTCCTACGACTGAGACTATATTCACAATCGCTCCCGAGCGCTGCTTGAGCATCCAGCGCGCCACCGCTTTGGTGCAATAATACGCGCCCTTGAGGTTGGTTGTCAAGACGGCGTCCCAGTCGTCGTCTTTCATTCTCAACAAGAGATTATCTCGGGTGATGCCGGCGTTGTTGACCAAGAAGTCCAAGCGTTTTTCGGTAGCGAAGATCTGCTCGACGGTCTCTTCGACAAGCGGGCCGTGCGTCACGTCGAGGGGGATAAAGACGCCCCCAGAGCCTAATCTCTGCTGCAGCTCTTGGCCGGCGTGGGCGTCGCGCCCGAAGAGATAGACCTTAGCGCCGCGGGCAACGAGCATCTCGGTGATCGCACGCCCGATGCCGCGCGTGCCCCCGGTGACAATCCCTACGTGCCCAGCAAACTCGGAATTCATACGGGGCACTATAGCAAATGGCGCGGGCGGCGTCAAAGTTTGCTAGTCGCAGGCTCAATCAGCCAAGACTATATCGCCGTCTAGCGGCGTAGTGCCGTTGAGAGGGAGACACGATTATCTTGATCAAGCACGGAAAGACGCACCGACGCTAGGGTTGCTATCCCGCTGCCCTGATGGTGCAAGAAGGCTTCTCCCAGGACGCCCCATCGCCCCGCTGCCTCACGCACAATGGGCCACTCGGCACGAATAGGGTTTATAGTGATGCCTGCTTGCCCCGAGCTTCCCAGCAGAACCATCCCGATCAGCAAGAGCGATATCAAAGCCCGCATATTAATTAACAAAAAGGCGTGCGCCTCGGCACGCCCACTTTATGTGGAGCCGACCGGAGTCGAACCGGCGACCTCTACGTTGCGAACGTAGCGCTCTCCCAACTGAGCTACGGCCCCTCAACGCTGATTATTATAGCTCGTGATTCCCCCTTGAGCAACTTCTACTCCGAGCGCCTATAGAAAGCGCCAATGCACCGCCCCAGGACTGTCAAGCTATCTTCGCAGCATTCTGTTAAAGAAATTTACCATCTCTCGGAAGGCGTCAAACGCCACCGAGGTCTGGGCGAGCTGCCCGCCTTGGAGCATAAACGAGTGCGGCTGCCCCTGATAGACTTTCAGCTCAAAGTATTTATTGGCTCGGTCCAGCTCGGTCGCGTAGCGATAGATGTCGGCAATTGGGCTGGGACGATCGGCCGTGCCGTGCAAGATCAGCATAGGGGCTTTTAATCTTTCGATCAGCTCTGCAGGCCGGCGGGGTTGGTTCGCCGAGCCGCCAGAGTACGGGAAGCCGTACCACGCGACCCCGGCCTTGAAATCTTCGATCAAGGGGAGAAAGAGCATCGTGTAGCGCCCGCCGATGCAGAAGCCCGTCAGCCCAATCTGATCGGGATGGACATCGGGGCGGCTGCGCAGATACGCAATCGCGTCGCGCAAGAGTTGTTCTAACACGTTATCGTGCGGTGTGCGCTCGTACGTCTGCCATTGGAGCGAGAGCGTGACAAAGCCCTCGGTCATGAGACGATCGGTGATCTCTTTGTAGCCCGGCTCAAAGCCGTTGATCGAGTGCAATAAAATGATTGCGGGCTTGCGCCCCTCGATCGAAGGAGCAGCGAGATAGGCCGGATAGGTCTTGCCCCCGCTCACGATCTCAACGGTCGTCCCCTGCGCTTGACTCGACTCCCATTGCCCCAATAACACAGCTCCGACCAACACCAGCACGAACAGCCCGTAGCGCAGCAACATCTCTATCCCTCCTTCTTGAGTCTGATTATAGCACGCGCGCGCGTTTTTGTCTTTGGAGCACAAGCTCGCTATCATAAGCGCTGATCCCTATGAAAGAATTCTCGCAAAAGATTGCTCAGAGCTTAAAAGACGGTTCGATGCACACCGCGCTCAGTCGCGCCAGTCTCTACTTCGATCTCTCGCGCACGTGGGCCTTTGCCGATCTGCCCGACAAAGACGCGCTCAAGCGCCGCGCTCGTCAGATCAAAGAGTTCTCCATCGAGCAGCTCGACGTCCTACTCACGCAGCTCCAAGAGAGCGTCACGCGCTCTGGCGGGCACTTCTATCTGGCACAAGACGCCCAACAAGCGAACGAGTATCTGCTGAAGCTGGTGCGCGAACGCGGCGTGAAAAAAGCCGTCAAATCAAAATCAATGGTCACCGAAGAGCTAGAACTCAATAAGCATTTAGAAGCTGCTGGCGTCGAAGTCATCGAGACGGACTTGGGCGAGCGCATTATTCAGTTAGCGGGCGAGCGCCCGTTTCACATCATCGGGCCAGCGATTCACAAGCCCCGCGAAGCCGTCGGAAAACTCTTTTCAGAGAAGCTCGGCGTCCCCTACACCGACGACCCCTATGAGCTAACCAAGATCGCGCGCGCGTCCCTGAGAGAGAGCTACCTCCAAGCCGACATGGGGATCACCGGAGCGAATTTCGCCGTCGCCCAGACCGGAACGTTTATGGTTATCACCAACGAGGGGAATGATCGACTCACTATGGCGCTGCCCAAGATTCACGTCATCATCACCGGCATCGAGAAGATCGTCCCGACGCTGGGCGACGCTTTGGTGCTGTTAAAGCTCTTGCCGCGCAGCGCGACGGCCCAGAAGTTGACAAGCTACGTGTCGCTCGTGACGCCAACGCCCGAGCGCGACGTGCACGTGATTCTGGTAGACAACGGGCGCCGCCGAATGCGCGCCGACGCTCAGTTTCGCGAAGCGCTCTACTGCATTCGTTGTGGAAGCTGCATGAACATCTGTCCGGCGTTTCGTTCTGTTGGGGGGCATGTCTATGCCGGGCAGACGTATATGGGCGTGATCGGGGCGCTTTGGACGGCGTTTGTAGATCACAACGGTCAAGGCGATCTCGCCCGCGCGCGTGAGCTTGCGTCGCTCTGTATGACCTGTGGGCTGTGTGCGCAAGAGTGTCCTGTGCAGATCGACTTGCCTTGGCGTAACGCGCAACTGCTCAGCCGCGCCAACGAGACCCTGGGGCGCACGCCCACAGATCGGCTCAAGAGCTTCGTGTACCGCGCGCTGCTGCCCAACAGAAAGCGTCTCGCGCGTGCTGTTAGGGCTTGGCAGTTGGGCAAGAGAGTCGGGCTGCCTCGGATTGTCCACGCGATTCTGACGCGCACCGATGAGGATTTCGCGCACGGGATCGAGATTCTGCAGAGTCATTCTTTTACTGAGAGATTCCTGCACGAGCGATTGTCAGAATTGCTCGCGCACAACCCGCCAGACGCTGGGCATCGCGTGGGGTACTTCATCAGTTGCGGGATGGATTTGCTCTATCCCAACGCTGGAGCAGCAACGATAAAAATCTTGCAGCACAATAGCTGCGCCGTGCGCTGCACTGAAAAACATATCTGTTGCGGCGCGCCGGCGTTCTACTACGGCGACGAGATCGCTGCAAAGCAGCTAGCGCGTTTGAACATAGACGTCTTAGAGAAGCTTGACACAGACGTTATTATCTCTGACGAGGCGACGTGTTCTGGGTTTTTGAAGAACTATCCCAAGCTCCTCAGAGACGATTCTGCGTATGCACCGCGCGCTGAGAGGCTCTCTCAGAGAATTCGCGAGCTGAGCGAATTTTTAGCGCAGATCGAACTGAAGCCCTTTGGGTCGCTTTCAGAGATTGTCACGTATCACGCGCCGTGTCACTTGGCGCGCACGCAGAAGCTGGGCGAGAAGCCCTTGGAGCTGCTGAGAAAGATTCCGGGGATGGAGATCAAAGAACTAGAGAAATCCGATCACTGCTGCGGCGGTGCGGGGACGTACAGCACGATCCATCACCGAATCTCGCTGAAGATTTTGAACGAAGAGCTGGAGCGCTTGCAAGCGACCGGAGCACAGACGCTGATGACGCCCTGCTCGGCGTGCATGATCCAGCACCAATACGGATGTCGCAAGCAGAAGCTTGGGATACAGACGGTGCACTTGTCGGAGTTGCTGGCGCGGGCGTGGGGCCTTCACTCTACTTCTATGTGATCTCCTTGGCGGATGAGGCCGCTTTGGACGATTTGCGCCCGCAAGCCCCCACGATGCACCAGCCCGGCCAAGACCTTCTCTTGCCCCGTCAGGCGCACCAAGTGCTGACACGGCTCGCAGAGCCGAATCCCCTTCAGCACAGCCTCGCCAACTCGAAACTCCTTGCCCACCAAGTGATTAAGCGCCACCCCGCGCGTCACGATGTTGCGCCGCGCCTCCCCCGGCTCTATCGTAACCCCATAGTCGCGCCCTAATGCTTCAATCGCTTCGATCTCGATCAGCGTCACTTCCCGATCCGGCCCGGGCTTGTGAGAGTACGTCCCCGTCTCTAGAAAATAACGATCCCCCTCTAAGCCCCGACCCGCTACCGCTCGCACTTCGGGCACGGTCTTCATCGCGCCCGCCCCTCGGTCGGCGATATGAATCGAAACGACCCGGCCCATCACGATCTCACCCTCTCTTGGAGTTTAGCACTCCGGAATCGCAGGGAGATAGAGCTTGAGATTCTCCAGCTCGACGTCCCAGCGCTCGGGCTTGAGCTGGAGCAGCCCCTTGGGCAACAGATCTACGGGCATATGAATCGCACCAACGGCCGCCCCTAGCGGGAACGTCACGTCTTGCCCGTAGATCTCTATCAGATACCCTTCCGCCCCCGCCAGCGCCCGCAGCGCTTCCCTTAGAGTATGGATAACTCCATCACGACAGAAAGTCTCGCCCTCTAAGAAGACTTCGACGTGAGCAATCCGGTGGTCCCGACACGCCGGACAGCCCTCGGTCTCCGGTTCCAGATGAGATTTGAACAGAACCCGATAGCCGTAGACCGTGGGCGCAGTCCCATCGAGATATTTTTTGTTCAAGAGCAAGGTGGGCTTCTCTTGCCCGCGTGCTTCCCAGTGTGCCGAACCTAAGAAGTGATCGTAATCGCTGGGAGACATAAAATTGTGCTTCGCTTGCGCGAAGAGCCAAACGTAAAGGGCGCTCAGGCGCGGGCGTTGCTTCAGACGATCAATGGCGTTTAACAGTATTGCTTCGATCTGCTCGCGGGTGAGTCTGTGGGGTTCGGTAAGCACGTAGCGATAGAGCAGGGCTTTCTCTCCAGGAGAGGGAGCGATCTCGCTGCGGTCGTAGAGACGGTAACTGACGTCGCCCACGGTGAAGATCGTCGGTTCTGGGCTTTTGACTTCTACAGTAATGCTGGTGTCTTGGGCGACGGCTCCGCGGTCGTCTACGACGGTGAGGACGACGTCGTAGGTGCCGGGTTCGGTGTAGACATGGGTGGGATGGGGCTCGTCGCTGAACTGGCCGTCGCCGAAGCTCCACGAGAGGGAGGCAACTTTGCCGTCGGGGTCGCGCGTGCCGGCGCTGCTAAACGCAACAGCCAGCGGCGGCTCCCCGGAGATGAACTTGCTGGGGACGCTCTCTGGGACGTCTTGGACGCGCGCGGTGGCGTAGGCGATTGGCTCTTGGTTGATCGAGAATCTTATTCTCGAGGTGGCTTTCGCGCCGCGGTTGTCGGTCACGGTCAGCTCGACGGTGTAGGTTCCGCCCTGGGCGTAGGTGTGGGTAGGGTTCTCATCGGAGCTGGTGTGGCCATCGCCGAAGTTCCAGAAGACCGACTGAACGTCGCCATCGGGGTCGGACCATTCCCCCGAAAACGACACGGTACGTTCGTCCAAGAGGGCGTTCTCGCTGGGGGTGGTGATCTTGACGACGGGGGGCTGGTTGCCCGCGCACCCCCCCAGAAACAACACAAGTAGAAGCGTTATAATAAGTCTGGTCATAGCTGGCTCTCTCTTAGAGCTGACAGCGGATTTCGGTAACGGATCAAACAGATTTGGCAAATTATACACAAAAATCAGCTTTATCTGCTACCCGAATCTGCGGTTAGCGAAGTGCGAAAAAAAAAGAGTAGGGGCGAACAGCCGTTCGCCCCTACGAGATAAGACTCTAACAGCCGATTCCCGGGCGCACGCCCTTGCTGAACTGAACCCGGACGAAGTTCGGGCCGACCTGGATCCAGCCCACATACCCATACTGATTGGCAAGCGCCCCCTTGATGAACAAGAAGTGCACTCCCCACGGAACGGTGAAGGTGGGGCTGGCAGCTGATAGTATCGCCCCCGCGGGGTCGGTCAGCTCATAGGCCGCTCCCCAGGTGGGCTTGCTGTCGGGCGAGCAACTGATCCCCAGGCCGCGGTTCTTGCCCCCGGGGATAGCCCGATAGGACATCAAGAGCGACTTGCCATCGGTGGCGATATGCGGGAAGGCTCCGTCGGCCACGGCCCTTGTTGCCGGCTGACAGGTAAGCTGATTCCCCGTGCGCGTGCACTGGGTGTAGAAGTTATCAGCGCTGTTAGCCGCAGCAACGGTTGTGTCGTCGTAGACGGTGTGGATCTTGCCATCTCCGGTGACGGCGACTTGCGGAGCGTCAGAGAAGCCGGGGTTGCTGCTGAGGTTGGCTACCGGCCCCCACGTCTGGCCGCAATCGGTGGAGACGGTCAAGAAGACGTCGGGGTTGCCCGAAGCCGTCGTCGTCCCGGCGTAGAGGGCCCCATCCGGTCCGCTGTAGGCTGAGGGGAAACGGGTCAGCCCACTCTCAAAGGGCAGGGCAGCAGGATCGGCCCAGTTCACGCCATTGGTCGAGCGGCTGTAGCGAACCTCTGCGTAGTCTTCTGCCCAGACTGCCCAAACCAACGGAAAGTTGTTGGTCAGACAACTAGCGCTCACCGAGAGATCCCAGCTTCCGGTCCACTCCCGCCCCCCGTAGTCGTGATTGCCCGAGTTCGTGCTGGATTTGGAGACGTTGACCATCTCTGGGGTGAGCGGGATGACCCGGGGAGCCGTAGCCGCGGCGGGGTAAGCATCGCGCGGTCGCGCTACCGGATCGGGGGTCAGCGGAGTTCCGGAGGGGCAGCTGGGTCCGGCCGGCAAAGCCCCTACGGTAGCTTGGGCCACACAGAACGTCTGCACCAAGATGTCGTAGTTGCCTGGACTCAGGTCCTGCCAGCCCACCGAGACGATGTCGGCGTTCTGGAAGCCCGCGACCCCTACACGAGCCTGATAGCACTCAAAGCCCTGGCACTCTTTGATTCTATATTTTGTCCAGGTGGCCCCGCCGTCTTGGGACACATACAAAAAGAGAATGAAGTTGCCGCCCTCCCAACGCGTCGCGGTGATGTAGATCGTATCGTCGTTGGGGTTGGCGGGATCGCGCGGGCTGACGTCCAAGTCCACATCCGTCCAGAAGTCCCCGGCTTTGCGAGCACTATCCCCCAACGTGATCGTCGTCCACGCTGCGGGTCCTGTAGGCTGGAGGCCGCTGGCGTTCTCGCTCAACGCCCACCAGACCCCTACACTGAGCAACGAGAGGGGCACAATCAGTAGTAAGATCGTGCCCCAGAGCGTCTTATGCTTCTTCACGTAGAAAAACCTCCTTCTTTTGAGAATTTTCTAGCCCACTCTGCTTTTCAACGAAGAAGAGCAAACAGATCCTCACCTCCTTTGGCCCTTCTCGTTGACAAAAGCTCATGAGCGCTATATATTATAACTGAGTAAGCTGCTCTGACAACCTTATTTCTGAGGAGGCATGAATTTATGCGTATTCGCCTCGGAGGCGCGCGCAAGCGCACCAAGCGCCTCAAGCGTTCGCAGGGCAAGAAGAAGGGCTGAATTCTCACCCCGGTTGCATGGGGGAACCCAAAGCGCTAAAATATTCTTGGCTTGAGGTCCGGCCTACGGCACGAAAGCGACTATGGACCTCAAGCAAGGGCTGCGAGAATCTGTCGCACGGCTGAAAAGACGTGCTTGTTCTGTTCTTCAGCATCTCTTCTCTTCATCGCTCCCATCTCTCATTCGCTCTGGCCCGCAGCCGCTACGCGGCCCGTGGGATGAGGGCTGGACCCTCGATCTCCATAGCTACCGCACTACGGCCGGTTGTCAGCTCACCGAGCTAGGACATCTCACGAGAAAATACAAATATCGCGGGCGCATTGACCTCGCCGATCGCTTGACAGATCGCATCATTGGTCTGATGGAGCAACACCCCTCCCTGAAGACTATTGATGGCATCGTGACCGTGCCCTCTTCGGTACAGCGCCTGTACGATCCCGTATGCTTACTTGGGCAAGTGCTTGCGCAACGCTTAGGGATTACCCTGCTGAAAGGGATTTTGCAGAAGACCCGAAGGACAGAGCCTCAGAAAGAGATGCGCACCCGCGCGCAGAAGCGTGCCAACGTCGCGGGCGCGTTTGCTGTACGAGGCGACGTGCGGGGGAAATCACTGTTAGTTTTGGATGATCTCTACGACTCCGGTGAGACGCTCAAGGAGGTGACGCGCGTGCTCCAACGCGCCGGAGCACGATCCGTGAAGGTCCTGACGCTGACGCGCACCCGGCACACGCACCCGCGATGAGCAAGCTGCACTGGTTCGCGTTGAGCAAAGTGAAGGGCTTGGGGGGAGCACGAGCGCGTCGGCTCTTGGAGCACTTCGGCAGCGTCGAAGCCCTCTGGCAGGCTGATCCCGAAACGCTCGCGGCTCTGACGGGACTTCCTTCGGAGAGCTTCTCCATCTTGCAGCCCGCGCTCGATGACGCTCCCCAAGAGATCGAGAGCTTGCACCGCGAGGGCATCGCCGTCGTCACTCCCGACGACGACCCGTATCCCGTCTTGCTGCGAGACTTGCGCGACGCCCCGTCGGTGCTCTACCTGCGCGGCTCGCTAGAGACCCGCGATCAGTGGGCCGTAGCGATCGTGGGGAGTCGACTGGCCGATCCGGGGCATTGTGAACAGAAGATGGCTTGGACACACCAACTCGCACAAGCTCTAGCAGAATGGGGCGTGACGATTGTGAGCGGCCTCGCCCACGGCGTCGACTCGTGGGCGCACGGCGGGGCGCTCGAAGCCCGTGACGGTCGAACGATTGCGGTGCTCGGCTGCGGGTTGCGTCGGGTCTATCCGAAACAGAACCGAGCGTTGGCAGATCGCATCGTCGCACGTGGGGCGTTGCTCTCGGAGTTAGACCCCAATCTGGGCACATGCGGGCCATTTCTGATGATGCGCGACCGACTGATTGCAGCACTCTCGCAAGCGGTGATCGTGATCGAAGCGGGCGATCCCAGCGGGAGCCTCGACACGGCGCGTCATGCGCTCAAGCTGCAGCGTCGCGTGCTCGCCGTGCCGGGCAGTCCGGGGACAGAAAAGCTTATCGCTGAAGGGGCAGAAAAGTTAGAGCCAGACAGAGCAGACATAGACGAGCTAGCACGAAGCATCCTGAGCATGGCCGAAATGGAGAGGTGATCTCCATGCCCACTGCGTATGCTCCGGCAGACAAAAGTCTTCGGAGATGAGAAGTGGGCTGCTAATGACCCGTATACTTGGGCTTTCTCTTTTCGGCAAAGGCGCGCATCCCCTCTTGGGTGTCAGCGCTGTCGCGCACCAAGTTCGCCAAGAGTTGTTCTAGTCTTAAGCCCTCTTCTAACGGGAGATCCAACCCACGCCAGACGGCTTCTTTGGCGTAGCGCACGGCCAACGGCGCGTTCTCGCAGATCTTCTCAGCCACCTGAATCGCCGTGGGCATCAAGTCTTTCAAAGGGACAACTCGGTTGACCAGCCCCAGACGAAGAGCTTCGTGGGCGTCTATCGGCTCTGCGGTGAAGATCATCTCTAATGCCTTGCACAACGGAATCAATCTGGGCAGCCGCTGCGTTCCCCCTTGGCCGGGCATAATCCCCCATTTTGTCTCTAGCAAACCCAATTTGGCGTTCTCCGACGCGATGCGAATGTCACACGCTAACGCGATCTCCAACCCTCCGCCGTAGCAGTGCCCATTGATCGCCGCGATGATGGGCTTCCAAATCTGCAAATGTCGCGTGATACCCCCTAACCCCGGCTCGCGCTCCCGCTGCTCCCGACGCTCAATCGAGTGAAGCTTTACAAACCGAGCCATATACTCCAAGTCGGCCCCCGCACAGAAGGCTTTCTCACCGGCTCCCGTCAAGATCGCCACCCAAAGATTCTTGTCATCGCGAAAGTCCGTGAAAGCTTTAATTAGCTCTTGGTTCGTCTGCGGGTCAACGGCGTTGTGCTTCTCCGGACGATTGATGGTGATTATCGCGATTCTGTCGCGCTTCTCGTAGAGTACGCTCATGGGTTATCCTCTCTTTTTATTTTATTTTTTTTATTTTATTAATTTGATTGGGATACGGACACAGATCGGCGATGACGCACTGCCCACAGAGAGGTTTGCGGGCCTTGCACGTCTGCCGCCCGTGCCAGATCAAGTGCAAGTGCAATTGATATTTCAATCTATCGGGAACGAGAGCGTTCATCACGTCGTGCGCGTCTTCTTTGGGCTTTACTAAGCCCAAGCGCTGCGTAATTCTGCTAATATGGGTATCTACGGGGAAATAGGGCTTATTCAGACTAAACGTGAGCACGACGCCCGCGGTCTTCTTGCCCACGCCGTCGAATCTCAGAAGCTCTTGGACAGCTTCGTCGGTCTTTAAGTCTTTGAGATAGCTCAGATCGTAGTCGCCGCGCTCGGCTTTGATGCGCTTCAAGACTTCTTGGATGCGCTTGGCTTTTTGTTGATGCAGCCCGCCGACTTTGATGGCTTCAGCAACTCGCTCGGTGGGCGCGCGCACGAGGCTCT
The DNA here is from genome assembly GCA_025061735.1 of Candidatus Bipolaricaulota bacterium. GTDB lineage: Bacteria > Bipolaricaulota > Bipolaricaulia > RBG-16-55-9 > DRXL01 > SKYB132. The sequence goes on along the minus strand of JANXAU010000013.1, from coordinate 11,007 downwards.
CGTAAGTTGGGAATTGCTTCTTGAGGGACTCGTAAGCGCGATCTCGATTTTGGTCGTTGGTGTTTTGGGAGAGAATTGTGAGAATCAGAAGATCAAGCGGGTCGCCGTGACTGCGCCAGCGCAGCCTCCCAAAGTGCTTTTCCAACCGTCGAGCGATTTGCATAATCTTCTCGCGAGCGTTCACGGCTCCAAGCATAACCGAGAGCCTCAACGCCTTGCAACTTGACCCCTCGTGCAAGCACGATTATCATAATAGCCGCTCACTAAAGGAGGCCATTTATGAAGAGGTTGCTCGTAGGGCTTCTCGGTCTGGCTCTCTCCTCTTGGGATGCTACTGCCAATCAAGAGACGTGCCGCACGGTGAATCCCAAGATCGTCCCGACGTTCTGCTCGACTATTCAACAAGCGGTCTCGCTCGCTAATGAGGGCGATCGGATCGTCATCTTGCCAGGGGTTTACGAAGAGAACGTCGTTGCACAAAACAAAGACCGTGTGACGATGGAGCCGGATCAACCGGGCACGGTGACGATCAAAGCGCAACAGAGCACCCAAAGCGTCTTGTCGCTCCGGAACGTGCGACAATGGACCGTGCACAAAGGGATCACGCTGACCGGCGGTGCGCGAGGCCTCGAGGTCAACGGAGGCGTGAATATCGTGTTGAAGGACCTTGTCATCACCAAGAACAGCTCCGATGGGGTCATGATCTTCGGGGGATTGGTGCAGATCGAAAATCTCAAAATCTCCGACAACGGCGGCATCGGGATCGGGATGGATAGAGGTCAGTTTACCGTGGAGAAGACGCTCGTCACGAACAACGGCAGCACCGGGATTCTCTTGATCCAATCGCGCGGGGAGATCAGGGAGACCCAGATCACCACCAACAAGGGCGTGGGCCTCAGCGCGGAGGGAGGGACGCTGCAGCTTGAAACGAGCCTCATTGCCGGTCATTCCAAGGGCGGAGCACTCTTCTCTAAGGGCGTAACGGCGACCGTGACGCGCACCGAGATCCGGGACAACCAAGGCGACGGCGTCGCTCTCCAAGCCGCTACCCTGACCATGACGCAGAGCAGCGTCACCAAGCACCCGGGCTACGGCCTCACCATGACCCAATCGCAAGCCGATCTTTCGGGAGTCGTCGTCAGCGACAACGGAGCCAAGGGCCTTCACGTGGTGGAGAGATCAACGCTGAAGCTCAGCAACGGCTCGGTCGTCTCTGGGCATCCCGACGATGGACTCTTTGTGCAGAACAGCACGGCCGACGTACGACAGAGCGAGATCAAGAACAACACCAAGCGCGGCGTCGGCTTGGAGAGCGCCAAGCTGACGATGACGGGCAGCAAAGTATTGAGCAACAAGAGTCACGGGATCGAGCTGCGCTCTGCTTCTACAGGCGAGATCGCGTCCACTCAGATCAGCGATAACGGCGCCAAAGGCATCCACGAGCTGGAGAAGTCAACGCTGCTATTGACCGATAATTCCGTTGTCTCCGGCCACCCCGACGATGGACTCTTTGTGCAGAACAGCACGGCCGACGTACGACAGAGCGAGATCAGGAACAACACCAAGCGCGGCATCGCGCTCGAGGGCAGCTCTCTCACGCTTACGGGAAGCCGAGTGCTCAACAATGGCAGCCACGGGCTTGATATGAAAGCCGCCTCGACAGCCGTGATCACCAACAGCCGCATCACCGACAACGGAACAGTAGACAAATCTGCAAAGGGGATCAACGAGATCGAGAAGTCCACGGTGACAATGTCGGGCAGTCTCGTGCAGAACCATCCCGACGACGGCTTCTTCATCCAAAACAGCACGGCCGACGTGCGACAGAGCGAGATCCGAAATAACAAGCAGCGCGGCATTGGCTTAGAAAATTCTAAGCTCACTATGAGCAACAGCAGAGTCGCCAGCAACGGCCATCACGGGATGGAGATGAAAAACTCTTCAGCGACGATCAGCGATAGCCAGATCACCGACAACGGCGCCAAGGGGATTCACGAACTCGAAAAATCTACGCTGACGATGACGGGCAGCCTCGTGCAGAATCACCCCGACGACGGTATCACCCAGATCGACTCCAGCGCCGAGATTCAGAACAGCCGAATCTTAGAGAACAAGAAGCGCGGCTTGACGACGGTCAACTCAACGCTCACGATGAGCACAAGCACCGTCGCGAACAACGGCGACGACGGCATGAATTTCCAAAATTCTTCGGGGGTCATCAGCGGCAGCAGAGTGCTGAATAACGGCAAGCGTGGCATCTACGCTGAGAGATCAGGGTTGAACATCTCCAGCACGCAGGTCTCCGGTCACCCCGAAGACGGCATTGAACTCAAAAACAGCGCGATGGACTTGCGCGCTCGGAGCCTGATCTCCGAGAACAAGGGCGACGGCATCTCCGGAGATTCGGCGTCCATGACGATCTCGACGACGACCGTTACGAGAAATGGCCAAAACGGGCTGTTGCTCAATCTCTCAGCGGCCGATCTCTCTGAGAGCGAGGTGAGCGCCAACGGCGTGCGCGGCGCCGATCTCAAAAGTTCTGTGCTTACGGCAACCAAGACGACCTTTGTCAATCACCCCAGCGACGGGATTCGTTTGGATACAAGCTCCAGCAGCCTGAGCGAGTGTCGGCTGAGCGACAACGGCGGCGAGGGGATTCTTGCCCAGACATCAGCGATGGCGCTCGTTGGCTCGATCGTCACCAAGAGCGGCGCGAACGGCGTGAAGCTGCGCAACTCTTCTGGGGACGCTGTGGCCAGCGAGGTCTCCAACAACAAGCTGCGGGGGATTGACGCGGCCGATCGCTCGACGCTGGCGCTGGTGGACACGAGGGTCGTCAACAACGAGAGCGACGGGATTGGGCTGGTGCAAGGCTCGTTGGTGGTCGCTGGCGGCTTGGTGCAGGGGAACAAGGCGCGCGGGATTGGCGCGCAAGAGCGCGCCACGGTCGCCATCGTCGGTGCGAGGATCTCCAACAACGGCGCAGAAGGCGTACAGTTGGTGCTCTCGACGCTCAGCCTGCGCGACGCTCAGATCACCCAGAACGGTGCGCGGGGCATCGACGCGCGAGAGCGCTCGGCGATCAGCGTCTTCAACGGGACGATCTCCGAAAACGCCAAAGACGGACTGGCGATCAGCCTCTCGACGGCCGTCTTGGTCAATAGCCGAGTGCAGAACAACAAGGCCGCGGGGATCATCGCCGATTCGGCGTCGGCGCTGACGTGCATTGGGACAACGATTTCAGGGAATACCCCAAACGTAGTGGGCACAGGGCCGCAGATCCAATGCAAGTGACGGATGCGCGAGCAAAATCTAATGATGCAGAATCTGTGACAAGAAGAGCTTGGTGCGCTCGTGCTTGGGGTTTCTGAAGAACTCCTCAGGCGTGTTCTCTTCGACGATCTGGCCTTGATCGAAGAAGACAATTCGATCTGCCACTTCTTTGGCAAACCCCATCTCGTGCGTGACGACGATCATCGTCATCCCGGAGCGGGCCAATTCGCGCATCACGTCCAAGACCTCTTTGATCATCTCCGGGTCGAGGGCGCTCGTCGGTTCGTCAAACAACATAATCTTGGGCTGCATCGCCAGCGCTCGCGCAATCGCGACGCGCTGCTGCTGCCCGCCCGACAACTGCCCCGGATACTTGTGCGCCTGCTCCGGAATCCCCACGCGCTTCAAAAGCTGCATTGCTAACTCTTCGGCCTCGGAGCGCTTCATCTTGCGCACCCAGATGGGAGCAAGCGTAATATTTTGCAACGCCGTCAGATGGGGAAATAAATTAAACGACTGAAAGACCATGCCGATCTCGCGCCGGATCGCTTCGATGTTTTTTATATCGTTGGTCAGCTCGATCCCATCTACGATGATCTGCCCGCGCTGGTGCTCTTCGAGACGATTGATCGTGCGGATGAACGTAGACTTTCCCGATCCCGACGGGCCACAGATGACCACAACTTCGCCCTTCTTAATATCCAGATTGATCCCGCGCAGCACGTGAAAACTCCCAAACCATTTGTGCACGTCGCGACAGATGATCATAGACTCGTTTGTCATTTAGCGTTCACCAACCCCTAAGAGGCGCTCCAAGCGCTGGCTCAAGCGCGACATGAAGTACGCAAAGACAAAATAGACAGACGCGATAAACAGCAGCATCTCGCTGTCGTGGGCCAACCACGTGGGGTTGGCCAAGATGCTCCGCCCGATGTTGAACAAATCTAAAAGCGCAGCAACAAAGACAAGCGATGTATCCTTAAACAGACTGATAAACTGCCCAACGTTTGCAGGGATCACGGCGCGCAGCGCCTGCGGCAGCACGATAAAAACCGTCGTCCAGAAGTGGCTCAAGCCCAGCGCGTGGGCCGCTTCGTATTGCCCTCGGGGGATATTCTGCAAGCCACCGCGCACGTTCTCGGCGATGTACGCCGCGGTGAAGAGCGTGAAGGCGGTCATGGCACGCACGGCTTGATCTACGCGCGTATCCCCGGGGAGAAAGAGCGGCAGCATCACGCTGGCCATAAAGATCACGGTCACCAAGGGCACGCCGCGAATGATCTCGATATAGAGAATCGAGAACCAGCGCACAACCGGCAGCTCGCTGCGCCGCCCCAACGCCAACAACACCCCCAACGGAAACGATGTGGTAATCCCTACGATTGCTAACATAAACGTCAGCATCAGCCCGCCCCACTTCTCCGTCGAGACCGTCGGCAGCCAACCGCTCCCCGGTAGACCCCCAACCAGCACCACCACCAAGATCGGCGAGAGCACCCACAACCCCAACAGAATTCTCTTGCTCCACGTTTGCAAACGAGCAGCGCGACGCAGCAGCCATCCCGCTCCCATCATCCCCCCACCCAGCAGCGCCAGCCCCGCCAATAAGAGCCGCTCGCTCATACCGAAGGGCAGCAGCGCTAACAAGAAAAACGCTGCGCTCAACGCGACGACGGCATCGCGCAGCAGGCTCCCCCACAGCCCCGCGCTCCCGCCCAACAGAAAGACGACAAAATAGAGCACGGCCCAGACGCGCCAGAGCATCTCCGCGGGATAAGTGCCCACCAACAAGAGCTTCAGATTCGCCGGGATGACCGACCAATCGGCCCGCGTGAAGGCCCACTCCAGCAACGCGCTCAGCGCCGCGTACAGCCCCCACAGACAGAGCAGCGTCAAGAGCGTGTTATACCACGTGCTGAAGAGGTTCTCTCTCAGCCAGCGCAACGGCCCATAGCGCAGCGTCGGCGGCGGCAGCACCTCCGCAGCGACTCTCTTTTGCTCGATCATAAGCTTAGCGCTCCACCAAGCGCACTCGACGATTGTACCAGTTCATAAAGAGCGACGTGAGCAGGCTGATCGTCAAGTAGCTGCCCATGATCATCAAGATCACTTCGATGGCTCTCCCGCTCTGGTTGATGATCGTGTTGGCGACGTTGAAGAGATCGGGATACCCGATAGCCACCGCAAGACTTGAATTTTTAGCGAGATTGAGATACTGGCTCGTTGTCGGCGGGACGATGACGCGCAGCGCTTGGGGCAAGACGATCAGACGCAGCATCTGGAAGTCCGTCAGCCCCAGCGCACGCGCGGCCTCTTTCTGGCCCTTGGAGACGGCCAAGATACCCGCTCGCACGATCTCGGCGATGAACGCCGCTGTGTAGATCACCAACCCCAAGAGCAGAGCCGTAAATTCGGGAGTGAACTGCATCCCGCCCTCAAAGTTGAAGATGCCCCGCACCGGAGGCTCCCAGCGCAGCGGCGCTTGCGGCAATAAGAACCAACTCCCCAAGGCCGTGAGCAAGAACGCGCTCAGCCCCCACAGCCACGGCGTCCCCGGCCGCTGCACGCGCTCTAAATAGATCCGTCTGGCGATATAGACCCCCAACGCCACCACCAAGCCACCCCCCAAGGCCATACCCCACAGTGCAAACGACTCCGTGGGCTGGGGCTGAGGCATCACTAGCCCCCGCTGACTCAGATAGATCGGACCCGGAAGCTCTAGGCTCTCGTCCACGCGCGGCAGCTTCAGAAATACTGCCGTGTACCAGAAGACCAATTGCACGACCAACGGCGTATTGCGCAGCGTCTCTACGTAGATCGCCGAGAGCGTGCGCACCAACCAATTGCTCGACAGCCGCGCCACCCCAACGATCAGGCCTACCAGCGTTGCTAAGATCATCCCCAAAAAGACCACTCTGAACGTGTTGAAGACCCCCACCCAGAAAGCGTATTGATAACTATCGGTAGGCTGAAACGGCAAGCCTTCGGAGATGCCCATGCTCGCCGGCTGTTGCAAAAAATCGTAGCTGAAAGAGATATTCGTTCTCTTAAGATTGGCCTGAAGATTCGTGTAGAGCCAGTTGCCCAGAAGAATGACGAAGATCACAAAGAGCACTTGAGCGAGGGCTCGTAAGACGCGGAGGTCGCGCCAGAAGGGGATACGAGCGGCTTTGGTCATAGCGAGAGAAGGGGCGCACGGTTGGTGCGCCCCTCTCCGGTTCACCACACGGTCAAGAGCTTAACGGAACGGGATGGCATAGATCAAGCCGCCATCGTTCCACGAGGCGTTGGGCGACGGCTTGCCATCTACGATCCGCTCCAAGCCCAAGGGCTTGACGTTGCGGTCGTAGATCTCGCCGTAGTTGCCCACTTTGGCGATGATATTGGCGCACCAGTCGTTGCTGTCCAGCCCGAGTTTTCTGCCGAAGTCGCCCTCTAATCCTAGCAAGCGGCGGATGTTGGGATCGGTGCTGGTGCGCAGTTGAGCGACGTTGCGGGAGCTGACCCCCAGCTCTTCGGCTTCTATCGTGCAGTAGACCGTCCACTTGACGATGTCGTACCATGTATCGTCGCCGTGGCGGACGACGGGCGCTAGCGGCTCTTTCGAGATCAGCTCAGGCAAGATCTTGTGATCGTCGGGTCTGGAGAGCCGGACGCGCGCGCCCGCAAGGCCCGACGCATCGGCGGTCATCGCGTCGCAGCGGCCCTCGTCGTAGGCCTTATCGCGCGCGGTTACGTCGGTGAAGACCAACGGTCGGATGGTGATCCCCAAGCGCCGCGCCATGTCGGCCAGGTTCTGCTCGGTCGTCGTCCCCTGCAAGACGCAGATCGTCGCGCCATTGAGATCGCGCAGGGTGTTGATCCGAGAAGCCTTGCGCACCATGAAGCCCTGGCCGTCGTAGAACGTGACCGGGCCGAAGTTGAGCTTCAGCTCGACGTCGCGGGAGAAGGTCCACGTCGTGTTACGAATCAACACGTCCACCTCTCCCGCGGAGAGCGCCGTGAAGCGCGCGGCGGCCGTCAACGGACGATACGTCACCTTGGCAGGATCGTTGAAGATCGCGGTCGCTAGCGCTTTACAGTAGTCCACGTCAAAACCGCTAAACGTCCCGGTGCGTTCGTCCAAGAAGCCAAATCCCGGCACGGCGTTGTTGACGCCGCAGATCAAGCTACCGCGGGCCTTAACACGGCCCAGGGTATCCGTGGGCTGCCCCTGCCCAATCGTCAACAACGGCAGCAACAGAGCGACCACCAGACCGACGGTGAACACCTTGCGCATAACCCTCTACCTCCTTTGTGATTTGAGAAGATCTTGCTCTGTGAAAAAGAGCAGCGTGTTGTTTGTGTGTGTGACCGTTCACCTCCCTCTGAGCGAAAATTATAGCCGAGCCACCCGCTGCAAGGCAAATCCCTTGTTGGGGCTTGCAAAACCATGCAAAAGAGAGATCGTCATAGCACCCGAAGCTGAGGGCAATAGCGACTATACTCTGGATTGTGCAGCAGACGGATAGAGCTGCAACTTGAAAAGAGCTATTGGGTTTTGTACAGTATCTCTGTACAACTCAGAGAAGGGAGCGCAGCTATGGCGATCCGGACGACGTACACCCAAGCGCGAGCACATCTAGCGGAGCTCCTTGATCAAGCGATTGCGAACCGCGATGTGGTGATCATCCAGCGGCGTGGCACAGAAGACGTTGCGCTGATCTCTGCGGAGGAGCTGGCGAGTCTGATGGAGACCGCCCATCTGCTGCGATCCCCAAAGAACGCGGAACGACTGTTGCAAGCGTTGGGTCGTGCACGGCGTCGCACCCTAGCTCCACAACGGGTGCAGGAGTTACGGCGCGAGGTTGGGCTTGAGTAAACGTGTCGCGATCTTCCACCCGGAGTTTCGCGAAGATTTGCGATACTGGGTGGAGAGGGATTGGCGGGTGGCCTTGCGCGTCTTGCAGCTTGTTGAGGCGGTCATGCGCGATCCGTTTCATGGGATAGGCAAGCCCGAGCCGCTAAAATATCTGGCCGAAGGTGTTTGGTCGCGTCGCATTACGTAAGAGCATCGTCTCGTGTATATGGTCAGCGACGATCGCATAGATTTCCTGCAAGCTCGCTATCACTACTGACGCGGTGAAAACGGGGAAAACTATGATCGAAGTGAAAGATTTGCGCAAGTCTTTTGGCAAATTTGTCGCCGTAGACGGTCTTTCGTTCAGCGTCAAGCCCGGTGAGATCTTCGGGCTGCTCGGACCCAACGGTGCGGGCAAGACGACCACCCTCAGAATGATCTCCACGGTGTTGAAACCCGACGCTGGCTTGATCACCGTCAACGGCTACGACGCGCGCCGCGAACCAGAGCGCGTGCGCGCCCAACTGGGCGTCGTCGCCGAGTCTAATGGGCTGTACGACCGACTCACGGCTTTAGAAAATATGCGCTACTTTGCGCGACTCTACGGGCTTTCGGAGGAGAAGATCACCGAGCGCGTGCGGGAGCTGGCCCCGCGCTTGGGACTAGACGAGTTTATGCACAAGCGCGCGGGGCAGTTCTCGCGCGGCATGAAACAGAAGGTCTCGATCGCTATCGCGCTGCTGCACGATCCGCCGGTCTTGATCTTCGACGAGCCTACGGTCGGACTGGACGTGATGACCGCGCGACAAGTCCGGCAGTTCATCAAAGAGTGTCGTCGTCCCGACAAGTGCGTGATCTTCTCCACGCACATCATGAGCGAGGTCGAACGGCTCTGCGACCGCATTGGTATTATTCACAAGGGCCGACTGGTCGCGCTGGGGACGCTGAGCGAGCTACGCCAGCGCAGTGGGCAACACGACTTGGAAGAGATCTTCGTAGAACTGGTGGAGGGGGAGGACCGTGCGCTTTAGCGAGATCATCACCGTATGTCAGCGAGAGATTCTAGACACTCTACGGGATCGGCGCTCTCTCGTATTGATCGTAGTAGTGCCGTTAGTGGTCATGCCGCTGTTTGTCTTGTTGCCGAGTCTGCTGCGGCAGCAAGAGGTGCGAGAGATGGCACAGGTGGCGCAGCCGGTGGTGATCCAGAACGGCGCGGAGGCTCCGGGCCTGGTGACGATGCTGGAGAAGAGTGGGTTTCTCAAGCCCGTAGAGCATCCCGATCCGGAGCGGGCGCTGCAGGAGGGCCAGATTGCGCTCTGGGTGATCGTGCCCGCAGAATTAGAGAAGAAGATCGCGCAAGGAGAACCTACGGAACTGCAAGTCAAATACAATCCCGGTCGGAGTCCCTCACGATTGGCGCGGGAGAAGTTCGATACACTCTGGGAGGCGTATCGTCGTCAGGTTGTGGCGCAAAAGCTGGCCGAGCAGGGCTGTCCTCCGGAGTTGGTTCGCCCTGTGCCGGTGAACTACGAAGCCTCTCAAGAGCAAGTGGGGATGGCCTTTCTCAGTCTGCTCTTGCCGCTCTTCTTGGTGATGTGGGCAGCGATGGGCGGGTATTACACGGCGCTCGAAGCGGCCGTGGGCGAGAAAGAGCGCAAGACGCTGGAGACGCTCTTGGTCGCTCCGGTCTCGCGCTCCAGCATCGTCATCGGCAAGGTCTTGGCGATCTTCGCGGTGACGATCTTTGCGGAAGTCATCAGCGTTGGGGGGTTGGTAGCGGCTCTCTCTGCGGCTCCGAGGCTGCTACGGGTTGAGGCGCTCTCCGAGCTGAAGTTCGCGCTCACGCCAGAGATCGTGCTGCTGATTGTGGCTTTAATGTCGGCTTTGGCGGCGATGATGAGCGCGATCATTTTCGCGCTCTTCTTCTACACGCGCAGCATTCGCGAGGCGCAGAGCCACGCCAACTGGGTGACCTTTGGGGTGATGATCCCGGCGCTCATTGTGCAGTTCCGCGAGATCGAGCCGTCGCTGACGATGCTCTTGGTGCCGGTCTTCAACGTCGTGCTTGTCTTCAAAGAGCTGCTCTTGGGACAGATCCACGCGACGCACATGGGGATCGCTTTGGGGAGTTCGCTGCTGTATGCGCTGATAGCGATCTGGGTTGCGGTGCGGGTCTTCCAGAACGAGCGAGTCTTTCTCAGGCAGTAGCTGAGCTTGGAGGGCTAGAGAATCGGCCAACAGCCGAATGATGTTAGCGTCAGCGAGAGGATTCTCGCTCTGCGAGAAGAGCCAAGCGATTGGCCTCTAAGCTCCACGGCTCCCCGCGCAAGTTACTATAATAGCCCAGCACCTTCAGCCCTGCTTGGGCAAACAGCTCTAAAAGCTCAGCCAGCGTGAACACCCTCAAAGACAGAGTATATTCTTTGCGTTCAGCCTCTGTGAGCACGATCCAGCGCGACTCGACGCGACTGCGCTCTAGGTTCAGCTTGCGCTCCTCCAACACAAGACAACCCGGACGCTCCGCCCAGTCGCGCGCTTGAAAATGCTTGATCAGCCAGTCTCGATTTTGCAATTCTAACAAAAAGCGCCCGCCGGGCTTGAGGCTCTTGCGCACTTCTTTCAAGACTTGGAGATGGTCTTCTTCGCGCTCGAAGTACCCGAAGCTCGTGAAGAGATTGATCACAGCGTCGAACTCACTCTCGAACGGGATGGCGCGCATGTCGCCGTGAACAAATTCGATCTGAAGTCCGTGCTCTTTGGCTTTGGCGCGCGCTTGCTCAAGATAGATTTCACAAATATCTAGGCCGACGACGCGAAAGCTCCGTCTCGCTAAGGGAATCGCAAAGCGCCCCGGCCCGCACGCCAAATCTAAGATCTTCGCACCCGGCTGA